>NZ_JBHMAA010000011.1:0-395391 GCF_042429745.1 Neorhizobium puerariae
TCCGTCGCGCCCTGCGGGCGTCGGTTGTTGATGGCGTCGACCAGCATGGAGAAGCCGAGCGTGTCGGAAAGCAGGATGAACTCCTGCCGCTCGCCGCTGCAGATCTGGCCTGTCTTCGTCAGGAAGCCGATGCCGGCCTCCCATTCCTCCTGGGTCAGGTGGATCTCCCTGGCGAAGGCATGCAGATGCCGGACCAGGCAGGCCATGACCTCGGCAAGCCGCGGGCTGATATCCGCCCCCATCCGCGCATTCACGGCCTCGACCGAACCCTCCTCGGTGAAATAGGATGGCATTTCATTCCTCCGTAATTCGTCGCCAAGCCACCCGGTTATTGCGGGCGGCTTCCTTCCCATGCGCCTTGCAGCAGTGCACGGAGCCCGGCTTCTTCGATGGGCTTGGGGTTCCAGTAGGGGTTTCTGGTCGCAAGTTCGGCAGCCTCGTCGAGATCCTTTTCGACCAGGCCAAGCTCCTTGAGCGCCAGCGGCGCGCCAAGTGACGCGGCGAGATCGTAGAGCCCGCCGCCGACCGGTCCGCCAAGCAGTTCCGCCGCCGGCGCCAGCGCCTTCGCTGCCGCATCCTCGTTGTAAGCCGCCGTATGCGGCAGCAGGATCGCGTGCGTTTCGGCATGCGGAAGGTTGAAACGACCGCCGAGCGTGTGACAGAGCTTGTGATGCAGCGCCATGCCCACTTGGGCGAGAACGGTCCCGCACAGCCAGGAGCCGAAAAGCGTTTCCTCCCGTGCAGCAAGGTCGTGCGGAGCGGCGACGACACCCGGCAGGCCGGTGACGAAGGCGCGGATGCCGCCAAGCGCGAGCTGATCCGAAAGCGGGTTTCGGTCGCGGGCATAGAGCCCCTCGACGGCATGCGCCACGGCGTTCAGCCCGCTGGTCACCGTCATGGCGGCCGGAAGCGTCGCCACCAGTTCGGGATCGTACAGGATCACTTCCGGCTGGACCCTGGGAGAGCGCAACGTCTCCTTCACGCCGCCGACGGTCTGCCCGATGACCGGGGTCGCCTCGGAGCCGGCATAGGTCGTCGGCAGCACGATCTGCGGCAGGTCGGTCCGCAGCGCGATTGCCTTGGCGAGCCCGATGGTGGAACCGCCGCCGATGGCGACGAGGCAATCGGCAGCAGCGGCGGCCGCGAGCGCTGTTTCGGTAACCTCGACCGGCGTGTGCATGACGGCGCCTGCGAAGAGGCCGTGGCCGAGAGCGCCGAGCTCGCCAAGCACGGCCTCGCCCTGTCCGGCCTGCTCGGCCGTGCTGAGAACCAGCGCGCGTGACAGCCCGAGCATGGTCATCTCGGCGCCGATCTCGTGCCGGACGCCTGCGCCGAGCCGCACGCGCACCGGCGGATGCCCCGGCTCGAAACCCGCGTGGAAGGTGCGCATCGCGTCAGCTCGCCTTCCTGGTAAAGCCGGCGATCTGGCGGTAGCGCGCTGCGACTTCCTCCAGTTCGGCCGCGGAAATCAGGTCCTCTATGCGGTCTTCCGGTCCCTTGACGCGTGCGGCCGCTATGTCGAGCACCTGTTCGGGGCCGCTTCTGCGGTTGTTCAGCACCACGTTCGTGGTGATCGGACGGCGCACCGCTTCATAGGCGGCCAGTCCTTCCGGTCCCGGTGCTTCGGCAAGGGCGTCGGCGAGCACCCGGCCGTCGAGGATGGCTTGCGAAGCGCCGTTTGCCCCCATCGGATACATGGGATGCGCAGCGTCGCCCAGCAGCGTGACCCGTCCCTCGGTCCACCATGGCAGCGGGTCGCGGTCGATCATCGGATATTGCGTGATTTTCTGCGTGTTCTTCAGAAGGGCGGGGATGTCGATGTCCGGCATCTGGAATTGCAGGAAATCGGCAATGAAGTCCCGGTCGCCCTCGCGTGTCCAGTCGGCGTCCTCAGCCGCGCGGGGCTGGTCGTGGCGCACTTCCGCCACCCAGTTGATCAGCGCCTTGCCCTCGCGCGCGGCGCGGCCGCTGATCGGATAACAGACGAACTTCACGTTATGATCGCCGGCAATGAACATGGTGCGTCCATCGGCGAAGGGAGACTGGAGATTGGCGCCGCGCCACATCATCGTGCCCTCGTAATGCGCCGGCCCTTCACCGGGATGGAGCTGGCGGCGCACCTTGGAGCGGAAGCCGTCAGCACCGATCAGGAGATCGCAGTCGAACGTGTCTCCATCGGCGAAAAGCACGCGTACGCCGTTTTCGTCCTGCGTAAAGCCCTCGATGCCCTTGCCGGTGGTGACGGTATCTTCGCCGGCGCGGGCGCGAACCTCCTCAAGGAGCAGGAACTGCAGCTCTCCGCGATGAACCGAATATTGCGGATATTCGAAACCGGCTTCCACGCAGCGCGGGTCGGACTGGATCAGATGGCCGAAACGCGTGCGATATTCGATGGCACGGGTGCGGATGGCCAGGTCGTCAAGCGCGTCGCCGAGGCCCAGCCCGAAAAGAATGCCCGCCGCATGGGGCATGACGTTGATGCCGACGCCAAGCGGCTGCAAGGTGTCCACCGCCTCGAAGACCCGCACTTCGAAACCTTTCTCGTGCAGGCAAAGCGCCGCCGTCAGGCCGCCGATGCCGGCGCCCGCTATCGCGATCCTCATATTGTCTTCTCCTTGAAAGTCAGCCGATAGGCTCGGCCGGCCACGGCCCGCGGATCACCCTCGACGATCAGGGGGCGATAAGCGAAACCGAACGGGCGACCTGTTGGTCAATCAGTCGTGTCTTGTGAAGCAAGGGGGCGCCAGCCGACAGGCCGCAAGCCCGCATCCTGGCGATCGTGTATCTGTTCTCCTCCTGAACCTCCGCATTCGCAAAACGTCCGGGAAGGCGTGTCCGGCGAAGTCCTCCTTGCGGCGCACCGAACCTCAAGCCGAAGCGAACCGTCCAGCCGCTTCCTTTTCCGAAATGCGAATTGTCAATAATGGTAATGCTGCCTGACTATTTTAGTCAAGCCGCCTGACTAATTTAATTTTCGGACAGGGTGCCGAACCTTGCCGCGTATCTGTTCAGCCCCTGCAGGATCGCATCCATCAAGGCATCGCCAAGTTCGGCGCGCATTTCATTTTCGGCGACGTCCAGGGCGTCGCGGAAGGCTTCCAGCCAGATCAGGCCCGCGGGCGTGAAGGTTACCAGGCGGGCGCGGCGGTCGCTCGGATCGCCGGTGCGGCTCACCAGCCCCATTGCGATGCACTGGTCCACGAGTTCGCTCATCGCCTGCTTGGTCATCTCGGCGCGGCGGGCGAGTTCGGTCAGGCGGGTGCCGCCGACATCCAGGTTGCGGGTGAGGTTGACATGGGCGATCCGGGTCTCGGAATGCCCTTTCTCGCTCATGACCTCCAGGACGCGGGCCTCGAAGCGCCGGACGGCGTTGTTGAGAAGGCGGCCGATATTGCCCTGGCGCCAGAGGGTTGTATCGGGAGGTTTTTTCAAACTCAGGCAGTCCATCCAAATCGCGTCGCATGTTTGCGCTGCTTTCTATACGGGGCAACGCCGTCCTGTTCCATAGCCGGATTGATCGAAGCGATGTTCGGTCATCTCCCGTGGCGCGCAGTCCGAATGGCCTGCTTCTCTACGCGGCCTTTCGCGGCCAACCCTATCGCGTCCATGTTTTCGCAATCGACCGCTCCACGGCCGAACTCCACCTCATCGGCACGAGACCGCTGCCGGCGGACATCCGCCATCTGAGCCTCGACAGGACCGGGAGCTACCTGTTCGGGGCATCGTGCAACGGCGGAGGCATCTCCATCAGCCGCGTCGGCGAGGATGGCTTGCCGGGCGCCGCACGGATGCTGGAAACGCCGCCACCCCCCACTTCGTGACCGTGACCGAGGACAATCGCCGCCCGCTCGTGTCGCTCGGAGGCGATGTCATTCTGTCCTGCAGCTTCGATATGCGGGACGGCGGCTTCAGATGATGGCGTTCGATGAAAAGCTGTCGACGATCACCGTCGCGACATCGCAGGCGATCAGTACGTGGATGAGGAAGACGATGAATTCCCTGTGGCTGCCTGAGGGCTCGGGCCTGCTCCAGCTCGTCGGGGCCGCCTCCTTCCTCGACGAATATCTGACCAGAAATACGATCGACCAGAGAAGATCGAAGATCGCGAACTGCTGGATCGTCGCGTCCAGAAGCCAGAAGGCGACGTTGCCCGCCAGACAGGCGAACCATTCATGGGCATTCTTCCGTCTGACGAGGTGACGTCCGACATTCAGCATCCGGGATTTGAGATCGCGGTGCTTTGTATCATGGGCCATGGCAGCCACCCTTTGCCGGTCATCGTTCGGCCGCAGGGGAGCAGATTCCACCGCAAGAGTGCGTTACGTTATATTGCGCCGGATTTTTTTCGATGACGGCGCCGCCGTGATGGACCAAGGCCACCGGGCATGATCGCATCATTTGCAACGCGCCCGAACAAAATGCCCGGCTTTCGCCCGGTTTTCGCCGTGTCCTGTCCATCGGTTCCGTCTACGTTTTCCTGAGCACAGGAGAACGAGATGCCCGATGCCGAATTCACCATTCCCCAGATCCTTCGCGACCCTCTCATTCGCCAGATGCTGAAGGCGGACGGGATGCCATTGTCCGACTTTGCCCTGCTTCTCCGGGAAACCGCCGTCCGGACGCGGAATGAACCGGCGTCTTCGACGGCGATCGCGCAGCCCGGGCCCTGCGACCGCCGCAGGCCGTGGTTGCCTGGAGGGATAGGGGACGCGCCGCCAATGGCTGAATTGTTAACCGTACAAAGCGCAACATAAAAAAACATCATCTGACATCGATTCGGTTCATGAGAAGGCAGATCAATTGCTTTGGACGCTTCTCATGATCCATACGCTCGCCATCGCGGATCGCTTGCCGGTTCTGGTCTGCCTGGCCAGTCCCAGGGGACTGGTGCTGGTGGATGAAATACTGACGCGGGAAGGCTTTGCGGTTACGGCCGCGAACACCTTGTCCGAATTCGGAGATGCCATGAGGCAGAGTGGGTTTCGCGTGATCGTTACCGTGTCCGAAGCGATCGAGGCCATCCGGCGGATGTCGCGGTTGCCGCTCGTGAACATCCGGACATTCGTCCACGAGCGGGCGGACAAGGATACCGGCCGGCGCATCTGTCTGTTCGACCGGGCGGCCTTTGTCGGCCGGGTTCGGCTCGCCGCCGAGAGCCGGTTCCCCGTATTTCCGCATGACTGCCTGACGCGCTGAACGAGAGGAAGGGAACCCAGGTGCACGGAACCATTCCATCCCGGCATATCCGGAAACGTGTCGTCCTGCACTTTCCCGGTTTCGAGCCCCTGGATGCCCACAAGCATCGCGAGCGCTATCAGCGCTCGATGTTGAAGACGGCGAAACTGTGGGGGTTCGCCGCCGAAGTCGGGCCGATCGGCCGCGAAGGCGGCAGGCCGTTCTTCGATGTCGACAGCCACGATCTTGCCTGGCGGATATCGAGCCGCGTCCACATCCTCGACCACAACGATCTCGTGAGGCGGCTGAACGGGAGACCGCTCGCCGCACGGCTGGTGAATGGATACCTGAGTGCCGCCCGCGTCATCCTGGAAGGCGGGACCCAGGCCTATTTCAGGCATGCCTGGCGCTTCGGCCTGTTTTTCGTCTTTCCGTTCCTGCTGGTTGGACTGGCGATGGGAGCGAGCCTGGCGATTGCCGGATATCCTCACTGGTTCGGACTTGGCTGGGGGCACTATCCGCTGGCGATCACCCTGGCCCATGTCTTCTTCTTCAGCATATTCCTGCCCTGGTCGGAACGGCTTCATACGTTGCACCTGCTTTCCGACTGGGAGATGGCCGTCGCCATCGCACGCCTCGATCGTCGCTCCGTTCTCGACTGGCTGGAGGATTGTGCGGCGGCGGCGAGAACCGCGCTTGCCGGGGAGGCCGACGAATACGTGATCAGCTCCCACAGCATGGGCTCCAGCGTCGCCGTGCATGTCATCGGCATGCTGTTGGAAAGAGAGCCGGAATTGTTCAAGGGAAAGCGGGTCGTCTTCGCCACGCTCGGGGGAGCGGTCCTGCAATGTGCCCTGCTGCGCTCGGCCACGGCGCTGCGCGCTCGCGTGGGCGCAATCGCGCGCACGAAGGAAATATTCTGGCTGGATGTTCAGTGCCTGGCGGATGCGATCAATTTCTACAAGTCGCGTGTGGTCGCCCTTGCCGGGCATCCGGACGCGCCGCAGGCTCACATCATATTCATCCGCATCAGGAACATGCTGTCTCCGGAACGCTACCGGAAGATCAAGCGGGACCTGCTGCGCGTCCACCGCCAGTACGTTCTCGATGCCGACCGGCGTACCCGCTTCGACTTCGCGCTGATGACGGCCGGGCCTCTTCCGGCCGCGTCGTTCGCGGATTTCTCCTGGGATCTTCCTTTGGAAACCGAGAGCGAACATCCGCCCCTATCCAGGGTTGGATAACCGGACGAAGGCAAGCGGAAGGCATGCGCCTTCGCGAAATGCGATCCCATGCGCCTGTCAGAGCCCGAACATGCCGCGCACAGCAGCCCATGGCGCGCGGAAGAAGCGGCTGCATCGGGCCTTGCGTGGCGAAGGACCTAGCTGAATTCCAGGCTCATGCGGGCAAGCTCGTCCATATCGCCCAGCATATGGGGGCGTATTTGCCCGCAGAGTCCGCTGTCCATCGCCGAAATCGGCTTTGCCACCGGCTTTTCCAGCGCCGGGCATTTTTCCCGGGCTTTCAAGGTGCGGTTCTCCGCCACGCCGAATTCGCTCCGGGGAAAAATTTCCTCCGAATAAAAAGATTATTACTGTAGGGAAAGGCATGCATTTCGAAGCGGAGTAAGACCGATGGCAGGCAATAAGAAGACGCATGAGCAGGCGTCGATGGCCCTTTCGCAGGACCCGCATGCGGTGCGGGAACCGCGCGAGAACAATCTTGAAATGGCGATCGGCCATGAGGTCCGTACCCTGCGCAAGACGCTCGGCATCACCGTCAACGACCTTGCCGCCGCCACGGGCATCTCGATCGGGATGTTGTCGAAGATTGAAAACGGCAACACCTCGCCGTCGCTCACGAGCCTGCAGGCGCTCTCGAAGGCTCTCGGTGTCCCCCTCACCGCTTTCTTCCGTCGCTTCGAGGAACCTCGCAACGCTATCTTTGTGAAGGCCGGGGAAGGGGTCAACATTGAGCGGCGCGGTACGCGCGCCGGTCACCAATACAGCCTGCTCGGACATATCGACAACAACACGAGCGGCGTCACCGTGGAGCCGTATCTTATCACGCTGACCACGGAATCCGACATCTTTCCGACGTTCCAGCACGAGGGAATGGAGTTTCTGTACATGCTGGAAGGAGAGGTCGTTTACCGCCATGGCGAGCGGCTGTTCACGATGCAGGCCGGCGACAGCCTTTTCTTCGATGCGGATGCGCCGCATGGCCCTCAGGAACTGGTGAAGCTTCCGGCGCGCTATCTGTCGATCATCAGCTATTCGCAATAACGGGATCGGCATCGTGAGAATTTTCCTGTAAAGAAATTTTTATTCCTTACAGTTGATTTGTGCAATGCCGCATGATAGCCCTTCGTTCAGCAACGAACGGAGGCGCACGTCGATGTGTGGCATTGTTGGATTATTCCTGAAGGACAAGAATCTGGAACCGCAGCTGGGCGCGCTGCTTTCCGATATGTTGATCACCATGACCGATCGCGGACCCGATTCCGCCGGCATCGCCATCTATGGCGGCGCGGCCGAAGGCCGGGCGAAGGTCACCGTCCAGTCGGTGGAGCCGCAGGCGGATTTCGCCGGGTTGGCGGAAGCGCTGACCGGAGAGGGCATCGATGCGTCGGTGACGGTCAAGAGCACCCACGCGGTGCTCGATATCCCGGCCGACAAGGCTGGCGAGATTCGTATCGCATTGACCCGGCTACGGCCGAACGTCCGCGTCATGGGCTCGGGCGAAAGTGTTGAAATCTACAAGGAAGTCGGCCTGCCGAGGGACGTGGTCAACCGCTTCGAAGTGCGCTCCATGGCTGGCACCCATGGCATCGGCCACACCCGCATGGCGACGGAATCGGCGGTGACGACGCTCGGGGCGCATCCCTTTTCGACCGGTGCGGACCAATGCCTGGTGCACAACGGCTCGTTGTCGAACCACAACAACCTGCGCCGTGATCTCGTACGCGAGGGCATGACCTTCGAGACCCAGAACGACTCGGAAGTGGCGGCCGCATATCTGACGGCGGAGATGGCGAAGGGCAAGGATCTCGGCGAGGCGCTCACCGGTGCGCTCGACGACCTCGACGGCTTCTTCACCTTCGTGGTCGGCACTAGGTCCGGCTTCGGCGTCGTGCGGGACCCGATTGCCTGCAAGCCGGCGGTCATGGCCGAAACGGACCAGTTTGTCGCTTTCGGATCGGAATACCGCGCACTCGTCAACCTGCCGGGCATTGAGAACGCCCGGGTCTGGGAGCCGGAGCCGGCCACCGTCTATTTCTGGGACCACGAGAAGGCTGCCTGACGATGCCCGTTTTCGATCTTTCCAACACGTCGCTGCGTGAACTCAACAGCGCTCTTCATGGACTTTCCGCAGGCGCAAACGACACGGAATTCGAGGTGACCAATCCCCGTGGCAGCCATGCCGTCGCGGTTGGCATCGACAGCCCGGTGACTGTGACGGTGCACGGGTCCGTCGGTTACTACTGCGCGGGGATGAACGACGGCGGCACCGTTACAGTGGAAGGCTCCGCAGGTCCGGGCGTTGCCGAGAACATGATGTCGGGCACTGTCGTGATCGAAGGCGATGCCTCGCAATATGCCGGCGCCACCGGCCGCGGCGGGCTTCTCGTCATCAAGGGCAATGCCGCCTCGCGCTGCGGCATCTCGATGAAGGGCATCGATATCGTCGTGCATGGCTCGATCGGCCATATGTCGGCGTTCATGGGGCAGTCCGGCCATCTGGTGGTCTGCGGCGATGCGGGCGACGCGCTGGGAGACAGTCTCTACGAGGCGAAGCTCTTCGTGCGCGGCACGGTCAAAAGCCTCGGCTCCGATTGCATCGAAAAGGAAATGCGGCCGGAGCATCTGGAAAAGCTTGCCGAGCTTCTGGAGAAGGCAGGCATCGCCGACGTGAAACCTGAAGAATTCAAACGCTACGGTTCGGCCCGCAAACTCTACAATTTCAATATCGACAACGCCGACGCGTACTGAGCGCCGAGAGGGTCCGTCATGTCCTATCACAACCCCTATACCCCGCCCCGCAAGTCGGCGGCCTTTGACGACTATACGCTTGCGGAGATCCGCCGCGCCGCGGCCACCGGCATCTACGATATCCGCGGCGCCGGCACCAAGCGCAAGGTGCCGCATTTCGATGATCTGCTTTTCCTCGGCGCCTCCATTTCACGCTATCCGCTCGAAGGCTATCGCGAGAAATGCGACACCACCGTCACGCTCGGTGCCCGTTTCGCAAAAAAGCCGATCACGCTCAAAACCCCGATCACCATCGCCGGCATGAGCTTCGGAGCACTCTCCGGCAACGCCAAGGAAGCGCTCGGCCGCGGCGCGACGATTGCCGGCACCTCGACGACGACCGGCGATGGCGGCATGACCGACGAGGAGCGCGGTCATTCCCAGACGCTTGTCTATCAATACCTGCCCTCGCGATACGGCATGAACCCCAGGGACCTGCGCCGCGCGGACGCCATTGAGGTTGTCGTCGGGCAGGGGGCCAAGCCGGGCGGCGGCGGCATGTTGCTTGGCCAGAAGATTTCCGATCGCGTCGCCAACATGCGCAATCTGCCGAAGGGCATCGATCAGCGTTCCGCCTGCCGCCACCCCGACTGGACGGGGCCGGACGATCTCGAAATCAAGATACTGGAACTGCGCGAGATCACCGACTGGGAAAAGCCGATCTATGTGAAGGTGGGCGGTGCACGCCCCTACTACGACACCGCGCTCGCGGTGAAGGCCGGCGCCGATGTCGTCGTGCTCGATGGCATGCAGGGCGGCACCGCCGCCACCCAGGACGTGTTCATCGAGAACGTCGGCATGCCGACACTCGCCTGCATTCGCCCTGCGGTCCAGGCGCTGCAGGATCTCGGCATGCACCGCAAGGTGCAATTGATCATCTCCGGCGGCGTCCGTTCCGGTGCCGATGTCGCCAAGGCGCTCGCGCTCGGCGCCGATGCGGTGGCCATCGGCACGGCCGCGCTTGTCGCCATTGGCGACAACGACCCCCGCTGGGAGGAGGAATATCAGAAGCTGGGCAGCACGGCCGGCGCCTATGACGACTGGCATGAAGGCAAGGACCCGGCCGGCATTACGACCCAGAATCCCGAGCTTGCAGCCCGCCTCGATCCCGTCGTGGCCGGTCGTAGGCTTGCCAACTACCTGAAGGTGATGACGCTAGAGGCGCAGACGATAGCGCGCGCCTGCGGCAAGAACCATCTTCACAACCTGGAGCCGGAAGACCTCGTCGCATTGACGATGGAGGCTGCCGCCATGGCTCAGGTACCGCTCGCCGGTACCAACTGGTATCCCGGCAAGGCCGGTTTCTGACCGTGCCGGCCGCGTTTGGGAGGATGCGGCCGGTTCATTTCAACAAGTGTCCAATACTGAAAACAGGGGAACGACCGTGACACTGGACCTCTCGAAATTCGCTGCCGAGAAGGGCATCAAATATTTCATGATCAGCTATACGGACCTGTTCGGCGGCCAACGCGCCAAACTGGTCCCCGCCGAAGCGATCGCCGGCATGCAGAAAGACGGAGCCGGCTTTGCCGGTTTCGCCACTTGGCTGGACCTGACTCCTGCCCATCCCGATCTCTTCGCTGTTCCCGATGCATCGTCCGTTATTCAGCTTCCCTGGAAAAAGGAGGTGGCGTGGGTGGCTGCCGATTGCACGATGGACGACCAGCCGGTCGGCCAGGCGCCGCGCGTCATGCTGAAGAGACTTGTCGCCGAAGCAGCAGAGGCCGGCCTGCGGGTGAGGACCGGCGTGGAACCGGAATTCTTCCTGATCGCAGCCGACGGATCGGTGATTTCCGACGCGTTCGATACGGCGGAAAAGCCCTGCTACGATCAGCAGGCCCTGCTGCGCAGATACGATGTGATCGCTGAAATCTGCGACTATATGCTCGAACTTGGCTGGAAGCCCTATCAGAACGACCACGAGGACGCCAACGGCCAGTTCGAGATGAACTGGGAGTATGACGATGCGCTGAAGACGGCCGACAGGCACTCCTTCTTCAAGTTCATGGTCAAGTCGATCGCCGAGAAGCACGGGTTGAGGGCAACCTTCATGCCGAAACCCTTCAAGGGCCTGACGGGAAACGGATGCCATGCGCATATATCGGTCTGGGACCTGGAAGGTAAGGTCAACGCGTTTGCCGACAGGGCGATGCCCTTTGGCCTGTCGGCGCAGGGCAAGACCTTCCTTGGCGGGATCATGAAACATGCTTCCGCACTCGCCGCCGTCACCAACCCGACCGTCAATTCCTACAAGCGCATCAATGCGCCCAGAACGATCTCCGGCGCCACCTGGGCGCCCAACACCGTCACCTGGACCGGCAACAACCGCACGCACATGGTGCGTGTCCCGGGGCCCGGCCGTTTCGAGCTCCGGCTGCCCGACGGGGCCGTCAACCCCTACCTGCTGCAGGCGATCATCATCGCCGCGGGTTTGTCGGGTATCCGCTCCAACGCCGATCCAGGCCCGCACTACGACATCGACATGTACAAGGACGGGCATTCGGTCACCGATGCACCGAAGCTTCCGCTCAATCTCCTCGATGCGCTCCGCGAATATGAGAGGGATGAGGAACTCCGGCGAGCGCTGGGCCACGAGTTCTCCTCCGCCTATCTCAAGATGAAGCATGGCGAGTGGAACAGCTATTGCTCTCAGTTCACCGACTGGGAACGGCATACCACCCTTGATATCTGATGTTCCCCAGCCGCTTCGCGGCCTCTTCCTCCCAAGTCCCGGTTCATATGTATCCGGGCGCATGGGCTAAGCGAACCGTTGCTTTCGACAGCGGCCCCAGACTATATTTTGGTACGCCATATTATGGAGTGAGATTCTGCCGCGGTGGCCGAAGGCGTGCAAAATGTGAAGGATGATATAATGGGCGCTGCTTTGCAGGATAGTGCCATACGGGTCGAGCGTCCGTCGAAGACGCTCAGGGAACTGGCGCTTGACAAGGTTCGGGATGCGATCGTCAATGGTTATTTCCGGCCGGGAGACCGGCTCGTCGAGCGTGATCTCTGCGCTCAACTCGGCGTCAGCCGAACGATCGTGAGAGAGGTGTTGCGTCATCTGGAATCGGAGGGCCTGGTTGCGAACCAGCCCAACCGGGGGCCGATCGTTGCAATGCTTGACCTCGAGGAAGCGAAGCAAATCTATGAGATTCGCGGTGCGCTTGAGGGGATGGCGGCAAGACTTTGTGCCGAGCGCGGCGACAAGGCGATTGCCCAAGCGCTCGATGAGTCGCTGGACGGCATTCGCCGGAGCTATGCGGAGAAGGACACGGCCGGCGTTCTGGCGCATACAAGTGCCTTTTACCAGACGCTTTTCAGCATGGTGGATCGGCACGTCGCCTGGGGGGTCGTGAATCTCCTGACGGTTCGGATCAATCATCTTCGATCGATGACAATCAAGACGCCGAACCGCGATAGCGACGGGCCGGCGCAGATGAAGAAGATCGTAGACGCAATTCGCGCGGGGGATGGGCAGGCCGCCTATCAGGCCGCCACCGAGCACGTCGCAAGCGCTTGTGCGATCGCGGAGAAGCTTTTGTCGGCCCAAGCCGCCTCCAAGTAAGATCGCCGGACTTTAAGTTCTCCGGTCAATCGCGCCTCACACCCGGGCGGCGATGGATTTCGTGCGGGCGGATTTTCGCTGTGTCCGATTTTTCTGCCAGGGCTGAATCCGCCCCTTGACAGGCAAAACTCTATGATGTGATGGTATGCCATAATAAATAATACAGAGTGGAGCAGAGCACATGAAAACTGGAAGGCATTCCGTTGCATTGAAAGTGAGAGCGACGCTTTGCGGGGCGCTCCTGACGCTGACCGCTGGTTCGGCTCTTGCGCAAAACTGCGCGCCCAGGATCGCCGACGACAAGCTGGTCAAGCCCGGCCATCTGGTGATGGCGACAAGCCCTACGCTTCCGCCCATGGCCTATGCCGATCAGCAAGGCACGTTGAAGGGATTGCGGATCGAAATCGGCTATGAGATCGCCAAGCGTCTCTGCTTGACCGGCGAATATATCAGCACCGAATATGCGACGATGGTTCCAGGCCTCAAGGGCGGGCGCTGGGACATGATCAATGCGGGCCTCTTCGTCACAGCCGAGCGCCGCAAGATCCTGTACATGATCCCGTACGAAAACCTGGCCATCAGTATTTCCACGGCCGTGAACGGCTCGGAACCGATCAAGAAGGTTGACGACCTCGCCGGCAAGGCGGTCAGCACCGATATCGGGGGCTATGCCGAACGCAAGATCAAGGAACTGAACGCCGACTTCAAGAAGCGCGGCCTTCCGGAAATGACCATCAACCTGTTCGACAACTATGCGACCGTATATCAGGCGCTACGCGCCGGCCAGGTGCAGGCCGCCGTTTCGATTGATCCCGTCGCCAAGCAGTATCAGGATCGCGGCGAATTCACCCATGCCCTGTCCGGCATGTATCCCACGCCGGGCTCTCTTGCTTTTGGCAGCAAGGATGTCGCCGAGGCCGTCTCGGGTGCGCTCAAGGAGATGAAGGCGGACGGGACGTTCGACAAGATCCTGTCCTCCTATGGAATAACCCAGGCGCCGGGCGATCTGGCGGTTCTCGACCAGACCGACTGAGGCACCCCTCATCACCGATAGTTTCACGGCGGGCAGGCCCCGCCGCGATCAGCCGTGCTTGAATGGAGACCGCTATGCAGAAGGGCTGGAACTGGGACGGCTTCTTTGAATACCTGACCAACTACTATTTGTTTCAGGGCGCACTTGTGACGCTTGGCCTGACGATCTTTGCGATGACGGCCGGCCTGATCCTCGGCTTCATCATTGCCGTGATGCGCATGTCCAAGTACCGGCTCCTTTCGGGGCCGGCCTATTTCTATATCTGGATCTTCCGGGGCACGCCGCTCCTGGTCCAGCTCATCATCATCTACACCGGCCTGCCGCAGATCGGGATCAAGTTCACGGTGATCCAGTCCACCCTTCTCGGGCTGGCGTTGTGCGAGGCAGCCTATCTTTCGGAAATCATCCGCGCCGGTATCGGCGCCGTCCCGCGCGGCCAGGTCAATGCGGCGCTGGCGATCGGCATGCGCCCATCGCAGGTCATGCGATATGTCGTTGCGCCGCAGGCATTGCGGATCATCATTCCGCCTCTCGGCAATTCCGTAAACGGCGTTTTGAAAACGACGTCGATTGCCTCGATCATTTCGATGGAAGAGCTTTTGCGGCGGACCCAGGTGCTCATCCAGGAGAAGTTCCTGGTTCTGGAACTCTTCACGGTAGCGGCTCTCTATTATCTCGCCATGACGACAGCTTGGGAGCTGATCCAGCGGCGGATCGAGAGGCGGTTTGGCAAGGCCTACGGCCCGATGTCCACGGACGCCCATTGAGGAGGCAGGCTCATGAGTAACGAGACAAGCATGATCGAGCTCAAGTCCGTCAGCAAATGGTACGGTCCGAGCTTCCAGGTTCTCAAGAATTGCAGCCTGTCGGTCCGCAAGGGCGAGGTGGTCGTCGTCTGCGGTCCCTCCGGTTCGGGAAAATCAACGCTGATCAAGTGTGTCAATGCGCTGGAGGGGATCGGTGAGGGAAGCATTCTCGTCACGGGCATCGCGGTTCACGACCCGAAAACGGATCTGCCCAATCTGCGCGCCAAGGTGGGCATGGTTTTCCAGCACTTCGAACTTTTCCCGCATCTGACGATCCTTGAGAACCTGTGCATCGGTCAGGAAAAGGTGCTTGGCCGAAGCAAGACCGAGGCGGAGGCGAAGGCACGCTCGCTTCTTGAACGGGTCGGCCTTACCGCCCACGCGAAGAAATATCCCGGCCAGCTTTCCGGCGGACAGCAGCAACGCGTCGCCATTGCCCGGGCGCTGGCGATGGACCCCGTCGCCATGCTGTTCGACGAGCCGACTTCGGCGCTTGATCCGGAAATGATCAATGAAGTCCTGGATGTCATGGTCTCGCTCGCCGAGGAGGGAATGACGATGATGGTCGTGACCCACGAGATGGGCTTTGCCCGCAAAGTCGCGGACCGGATCGTTTTTATGGATGCCGGCGAAATCGTCGAGGTCAGCGACGGCGACAGTTTCTTCGATAATCCGACGACGGAGCGCGCCAAGTCGTTCCTGTCCAAGATCTTGGCGCATTGAGCCCCAACAAAAAGATCGGTCGACCTGTTCGATGGAGGTCCTGCAATGATCAACCGTGTGCTGATGCCGCGCGAAATCCTCATCGGCGGAGGCAGCCGTTTCAAGCTGGCTTCCGTTCTCGCCAGCCTTGACGTCCGCAATCCGCTGCTCGTTACCGATCCGATCATGGTCAAGCTCGGCCATGCCGATATCCTGAATGCGGCGCTTGCCGAGGGCGGCCTGGTCTCGGCCGTCTTTTCCGGGGTGGTGGAGGACCCGACCGATGTCTCGATTGCGGCCGTGGTTGAACGCATTGCCACCGGCAATCATGACGGGCTCGTCGCTCTCGGCGGCGGTAGCGCGATCGATACCGCCAAGGCGGCCGCCATCGTTGCGACGACCGGGGAAGAACTGGCGGCGCTGAAGGTTCCCCGCATCGTCGATGCCACGGTCATGCCGGTCGTCGCCGTTCCGACCACGGCCGGAACAGGTTCCGAAGTCACCCGCGCAGCCGTCGTCACCGATACGGTCGCGCACGAAAAAATGCTCATTCTCGGTACCGCAGCCCTGCCGGCTGCCGCCATCGCCGATTTCGAACTGACAATGACATGTCCCTACCGCGTCACGGTCGACACCGGTATCGACGCCCTGACCCACGCCCTGGAAGCGCTGGTCAATCGAAACGGCAATCCGCATTCGGAAGCGCTCGCCCTTTCGGCCCTGAAGCTGATCGGCGCCAATC
Organism: Neorhizobium puerariae; assembly: GCF_042429745.1. NCBI lineage: Bacteria > Pseudomonadati > Pseudomonadota > Alphaproteobacteria > Hyphomicrobiales > Rhizobiaceae > Neorhizobium > Neorhizobium puerariae. Next base: position 16,058 of record NZ_JBHMAA010000011.1, read on the forward strand.
TGGAGCGCGCCGCCGGACATCCCGACGATCGCGACGCCCGCGAGGCGCTGATGCTGGGCGCGCTTCATGCCGGTCTCGCGGTCTCGAATACCTCGACAGCCTTGATCCATGGATTGAGCCGGCCAATCGGCGCCTTCTTCCATGTGCCCCACGGAATGTCGAACGCGATGGTTCTTCCGCTCGTCACGCAATTCTCGATGGGCGCAGCAACAGAGCGGTATGCAGCCGCGGCGCGGGCCTTGGGCCAGGCAAACCATTCCGATACCGATAGCCTTGCCGCGTCCCGGCTCGTGCACGCGTTTCGTGACATGAACATCAGGCTGGCTGTGCCAAGTCCGAAGGACTTCGGTATCGATCGTTCAAGATATTTCGAACTCATACCGGAAATGGTCCGGCAGGGGCTCGCTTCGGGAACCCCGTTCAACAACCCCCGTATCCCGAACGAAGCCGAAATGGCGCGTCTTTACGAACTGGCCTACGACAGCCGCGATCCGCATTTCTAAAGGCGCCCGGATATCTCGACCGGAAGGTGTTTTCGGCTGGGCACCCTTGACATCATCATATTATGGCATACCATAAGATATAATACATAGAGAGAGGACAACATGGCTATCCAGATCCGAAAGACGCTGCTCCAGATCGAGACGACGCTTATCGAAGGCGGGAAGGCGGCGGCTCGGCCGCTCAAGCTGTTTTCCGCTTTTGCCGTGGTGAAAAACCCTTGGGCAGGCAAGGGCTTCGTGGAGGATCTGAAGCCGGAAATTCATGCAGCCGCCCCTGTGCTCGGTGAACTGCTGACCAGAATGATCATCGACACGGTCGGCTCCGGCGAAGCGGTGGAAGGCTATGGCAAATCCGCCGTCGTCGGGCTGGATGGGGAAATCGAGCACGCTTCGGCCCTCATTCACACGCTCCGGTTCGGCAATCACTATCGGCAGGCGGTCGGAGCGAAGTCTTACCTCGCCTTCTGCAACACGCGCGGCCCCGCAAACGCTCCGATCATGATCCCGCTCATGGACAAGAACGACGAAGGGCGTCGCTCCCACTATCTTACGATCCAGACATCCATCCCCGATGCGCCCGCTGCGGACGAGATCGTTGTCGCCCTCGGGGCATCTGTCGGCGGCCGGCCGCATCACCGTATCGGCGACCGGTATCAGGATCTCAGGGATCTTGGGCAGGACGTCGCCAATCCCGCTGGCGTCTGAACGGAATGGAATGCGCCATGGCCGGTTTCGATCACACACTTGTCGCACCGCCTGAGGTTGGCGATCTGGTCTGCCCGCGCAGGATTTCAGCCGGGGGGACTGCCTATCACGAGGTTGGTGAAGGCGAAGCGCTTCTGCTGATTCACGGCGTTGGCATGCGATTGGAAGCCTGGGCTCCCCAGATCGCGGAATTGGCAAAGACGCATCGTGTCATCGCCGTGGACATGCCCGGTCACGGCGAGAGTGCCGGGCTTCCCGTCGGAAGCACGATCGTGGACTTCGTTGCATGGCTGGGAGGCTTCCTTGACGACATGCAGCTTGCCCGGGTGAACATCGCCGGCCATTCCATGGGCGCGATGATATCGGGTGGTGCGGTGGCAACCTTTCCGGAGCGAATTGCGCGCATTGCTTATCTGAACGGCGTTCACAGACGCGATCCCGATGCGAAAGCGGCGGTTCTCGCAAGAGCCGCTTCAATTGCCGCGACAGGGGTCGACAAGGAGGGGCCGCTGCTGCGTTGGTTCGGTAGCGATCCCCAGAGCGATCGGGCGCGCCAGCTGACGCGCCGATGGCTGGAGCAGGTCAATCCGGAAGGTTATGCGGTCGCATATTCCGCGTTCGCCGCAGGCGACGACGTGTTTTACAACTGCTGGGCAAAGGTCGTCTGCCCGGCGATGTTTCTGACCGGTGACGGCGATCCCAACTCGACACCGGAAATGGCCGAGACAATGGCGGCGCAGGCGCGGAACGGCTGGGCGCGGATCATCGTGGGCCATCGCCATATGGTCAACCTGACAGCGCCCGGTATCGTCAACGACATGATGCGTGAATGGCTGGCTACAGAGGAGAGGCCGAAATGACAGCGCAAACGTTCGACCCGAGGGCGCTCCGCGACGCCTTTGGCGCATTTCCGACTGGGGTGACTGTTGTCACGACGCGCGACGCCGGCGGCAAACCCATCGGCTTCACCGCGAATTCCTTCACCTCCGTGTCGCTTGATCCGCCTCTCCTGCTGGTTTGTCTTGCAAAGACGTCGCGCAATTATGCGACCATGACCGGCACGGGGCATTTCGCGGTGAACGTCCTTTCCGAAAGCCAGAAGGATGTATCCAACACCTTTGCCCGTCCTGTCGAGGACCGCTTTGCCGCAGTCGACTGGCAAAGCGGAGAGAGCGGCTGTCCGGTGTTTTCCAATGTGGCGGCATTCTTCGAATGCGCCATGCACGAGGTCGTGGAAGCGGGAGATCATGTCGTTCTGGTCGGCCGAGTCACATCGTTCGGCAATAGCGGCCTGAACGGGCTTGGCTATGCTCGCGGCGGCTATTTTACGCCCACCCTGGCGGCCAGGGCCGTCTCGGCGGCCAGCGAGGGCAATATCGAATTCGCGGCTGTCCTGGAGCAGCACGGCGATATCCTGCTCGTCGGCGACGACCGGTCTCTCGACCTGCCGAGTTGCGAAATCAGCGACGGCAACCCCACCGAGGTTCTGGCCGACTACCTGGAAGAGTTGACGGGTTTGCCGGTAACGATCGGATTTCTCTATTCCGTCTACGAGGACAAGACGGATGGGCGGCAGCATATCGTCTACCGTGCGATCGCCGGTGAGGGCACGGCGAAGGCCGGCCGCTTTTTTCCATCCTCCCGGATCGACCCGACTGCCGCCCGCAGCAAGGCGACCGCCGACATCATACGCCGCTTCGCGCTGGAGAGTTCTATCGGCAATTTCGGCGTCTACTTCGGCAATGAGACCGAGGGAAGGGTGCATTCGAACGCGATGAAGGAGACGCGGCGATGAAGTTCTCGCTTTTTGTCCATATGGAACGGCTGGACGCGGACCAGCAGCAGAAACAGCTCTATGACGAGTTTATCGCGCTGTGCGAGATCGCCGACAAAGGCGGCATGCACGCGATCTGGACCGGTGAACATCATGGCATGGATTTCACCATCGCTCCGAACCCGTTCGTCACCATTGCCGATCTTGCCAATCGCACTAGGAACGTGCGTCTTGGCACCGGAACGGTGATCGCTCCATTCTGGCACCCGATCAAGCTGGCCGGCGAGGCGGCAATGACCGACCTGATCACAGGCGGCAGACTGGATCTCGGCATCGCGCGCGGGGCTTACACCTTCGAATACGAGCGGCTTTTCCCCGGCCTTGATGCCTGGGGCGCCGGCCAGCGCATGCGGGAACTCATTCCGGCAGTCAAGGGCGTCTGGCAGGGCGACTACGCCCATGACGGCGAGTTCTGGAAGTTTCCCGCGACGACCTCATCGCCGAAACCGCTTCAGGACCCGATTCCGATCTGGGTTGCCGCCCGGGACCCCAACAGCCATGAGTTTGCCGTCGCCAGCGGCTGCAACGTGCAGGTGACCCCGCTGTGGAACGGCGACAAGGAAATCGACAGCCTGATGGAGCGCTTCAAGGCGGCGTGCGAAAACGCTCCCCACATGCCCCGCCCCAAGATCATGCTGCTGCTGCACACCTATGTCGGCGCCGACGGGGCGGATATCGCGCAGGCCGAAAAGGAATTGAGTATCTACTACAACTACTTCTTCGCCTGGTTCAAGAACGAGCGGCCGATCCGTCAGGGCCTGATCGAGAGACTGAGCGAGGAGGAGATCGCGGCGAATGCCGTGGTTTCGCCGGAGGTCATGCGCAGCAATCTCGCTGTCGGAACCGCCGATGAGGTGATCGCGCGCCTGAAGCACTACGAGGCGCTGGGATATGACGAATATTCCTTCTGGATCGATACCGGAATGACGTTCGAACGGAAGAAAGCTTCTCTCGAACGGTTCATCCGCGACGTGATGCCGGCCTTCAAGGGGTAAGACGCCATGCGACGCTTCCAGCTTTACATAGACGGCGTGTTTGAAGACGGCGAAAGCGGGTTTGAGAGCCTCGATCCCGCCATCGGCGAGGCCTGGGCCATGATGCCGGAGGCGCGGGAAGCCGAGGTCGATCGCGCTGTCGAGGCCGCCCGCAGGGCGCTCACCGATGGCCCCTGGGCGAGAATGACGGCCACCCAGCGCGGCCAGTTGCTCCATAAGCTCGCCGACCTTGTCGCAGAGAACGCGAAAACGCTGGCGGAACTGGAAACCCGCGATACGGGCAAGATCATCCGCGAAACCTCTTCGCAGATTGCCTATGTCGCCAATTACTATCGTTATTATGCGGGACTTGCCGACAAAATCGAAGGCTCGTTCCTTCCGATCGACAAGCCCGACATGGATGTATGGCTGCGTCGCGAGCCCGTCGGTGTCGTCGCCGCGGTCGTTCCCTGGAACAGCCAGCTCTTCCTTTCGGCGGTCAAGGTCGGTCCGGCGCTCGCCGCGGGCTGCACGCTTGTCCTCAAGGCTTCGGAAGACGGTCCGGCGCCCTTGCTCGAATTTGCCCGGCTGGTGCATGAGGCAGGGTTCCCGCCGGGCGTCGTCAATGTCATCACCGGCTTTGGCGCAGCCTGCGGCGCGGCGCTGACGCGTCATCCGAGGGTTGACCACATCGCTTTCACGGGCGGGCCGGAATCTGCCCGGCACGTCGTTCGCAATTCAGCGGAAAACCTTGCGTCGACTTCGCTCGAGCTCGGCGGAAAGTCGCCGTTCATCGTCTTCGCGGATGCCGATCCGGACAGTGCCGTCAATGCCCAGGTCGCGGGAATTTTCGCGGCGACGGGCCAGTCCTGCGTCGCCGGCTCGCGCCTTATCGTCGAGCGCTCGATCAAGGACGAATTCATCGAAAGGCTCAAGCTCAAAGCCGAGGCGATCCGGGTCGGCAGCCCGCTCGACATGGCAACGGAAGTCGGTCCGCTCGCCACCCGCCGTCAGCAGGATCACGTCGATGCGCTTGTCTCCGCTTCCGTTGCGGCCGGCGCAAAGCTCGTCACCGGCGGCATCCGTCCGGAAGGCCCCGGCAATTACTATCCCCCAACCATCCTCGACTGCGATGGCGTTGCCTCCCCCTCGCTCGTCCAGGAGTTCTTCGGCCCGGTTCTGTCCGTCGTATCGTTTGAAACCGAAGCAGAGGCGCTGAGACTCGCAAACGATACCCGCTTCGGTCTTGCGTCGGGTGTCTTTACCCGCAACCTGGCCAGAGCCCACCGCATGAGCAGGAGCCTTCATGCGGGCATCGTCTGGCTTAACACCTATCGTGCCGTCTCGCCGATCGCGCCTTTCGGCGGCTACGGCCTTTCCGGCCACGGACGCGAAGGCGGAATGGCCGCGGTGATGGATTATACCCGCACCAAGACGGTCTGGCTCAACACGTCCGATGCGCCTTTCCCAGACCCCTTCGTGATGCGGTGAAGTCGATGTTCTACGAGATCCGCACCTACCGCCTGAAGAACGGAGCCGTTCCGGCCTACCTCAGACTGGTCGAAGAGGAGGGGATCGATATCCAGAAGGGGCACCTGGGCAAGCTCGTCGGCTACTTCTCGTCCGAGATCGGAACGATCAACGAGATCGTCCATATCTGGGCCTACGAGAGCCTTGATGATCGCGAGAAGCGGCGGGCCGCGCTCAACGCAGATCCCGCATGGCAGGCCTTCCTGCCCAAGATCCGCGACCTGATCGAGGTCGCGGAGAACAAGATTGTAAGGCCGGCCCGCTTTTCGCCTCTGGGCTGAGGCGGCTCCGGAGAATGCAGCGTGAAGAGAGATGAACTCCTGAAAGAAGGAACAGTGGGAACATGAAACTGAAACTGGGACTCGCGGCTACCGCCGCCTTCATCTTAATCGCCTCTTCTGCGAGTGCGGCTGATCTTGTCTTCTCCAGCTGGGGAGGGACAACGCAGGACGCTCAGAAGGCAGCGTGGGCGGATAAATTCACTCAGAAGACAGGCATCAAGGTCCTGCAGGACGGGCCAACGGACTACGGCAAGCTGAAGGCGATGGTCGAGGCGAGCAGCGTCACCTGGGATGTTGTCGACGTCGAGGGCGATTACGCCGCGCAGGCCGGCGACAAGGGCCTCCTCGAAAAGCTCGATTTCAGCGTGATCGACAAGTCCAGGCTCGACCCTCGTTTCGTCACCGACTATTCCGTCGGCAGCTTCTACTATTCCTTTGTGATCGGCTGCAACAAGGATGCCGTAGCGGCCTGCCCGAAGACCTGGGCCGACCTCTTCGATACGAAGAAATTCCCCGGCAAGCGCACTTTCTACAAGTGGTCGGCACCAGGTGTCGTCGAAGCCGCACTTCTGGCGGATGGCGTTTCCGCAGAGAAGCTCTATCCGCTCGACCTCGACCGGGCCTTCAAGAAGCTTGACACCATCAAGTCGGACATCATCTGGTGGTCGGGCGGTGCTCAATCGCAACAACTGCTCGCCTCCGCCGAAGCTCCATTCGGCAGCTTGTGGAACGGAAGAATGACGGCGCTGGCCCAGTCCGGCGTGAGCGTGGAAACGTCCTGGCAGCAGAACATCACCGCCGCCGATTCTCTGGTCGTCCCCAAGGGCACGAAGAACGTCAAAACCGCGATGGAATTTATCGCGCTCGCCACGTCGGCCCAATCGCAGGCGGACATGGCGATCGCAACGGGCTATGCGCCAACCAACTTGGACTCCGCCAAGCTCATGGATGCCGCCACGGCCAAAACACTGCCCGATCAGCAGACCGCGAGCCAGGTCAACGCGGATATGTCCTACTGGGCCAAGAACCGCGACGCCATCGGCGAGCGGTGGTACGCTTGGCAGGCGAAATAACCCACGGGGAGGGGAGTGCAGCGGCTCGGACTGATCAGGGCTCCGAAGCGCCCGGCGGCGCAACTGCCCCCCCGATCATCCAGGCCGCTCCGGCTCCGGTTTGCAGCGGCGAAGTGATCCGCCGCTGATTTTCGAAAGGGAGAACCATGTCCGCTACAGCAGTCTCGCAGTCGCGAGATCACGCCATACGACGCAAGACCACGAAAGTCGCGAGTGCCGTCGGCGTTGCATGGGTCATGCCGGGGCTGATCTTCGTCGCGCTCTTCTTCGTCATTCCCGTGGTCGCGCTTCTGTTGCGAAGCGTTCTGGAACCCACTCCCGGCTTCTCGAACTATGCGGAGCTTCTGGGCTCCACCACCTATCTCAGGATATTCCTCAATACCTTCGCCGTATCGGCGCTCGTGACGCTGGTTTCCCTTGTCATCGGCTTTCCGGTCGCCTGGACGCTTGCGATCATGCCGCAGAAGGCAGCCTCCGTCGTTTTCGCCATCCTGCTTCTGTCGATGTGGACGAACCTGCTTGCCCGGACCTACGCCTGGATGGTCCTCCTCCAGCGAACGGGCGTCATAAACAAGGTGCTGATGGGAATGGGGCTGATCGAAGCGCCCCTGCCGCTGGTCAACAATCTTACGGGTGTGACGATCGGAATGACCTATATCATGCTGCCGTTTATCATCCTTCCGCTTTACGGCGTGATCCGCAAGATCGATCCCGCCATCTTGCAGGCTGCCGCCCTGTGCGGCGCGACGCGCTGGCAATCGCTCACGCGCGTCCTGTTGCCGCTTGCAGCTCCCGGAATGGCGGCCGGCGCCCTGATGGTGTTCGTGATGTCGCTCGGTTATTTCGTGACGCCGGCCCTGCTTGGCGGAACCGCGAACATGATGCTTGCAGAACTCATCGCCCAGTTCGTCCAGTCGCTCGTCAACTGGGGAATGGGTGGCGCAGCGGCACTGGTGCTGCTTGTGGTGACGCTTGGGCTCTATACGGTCCAGTTGCGTTTCTTCGGCCAGCAGAACCTCGGAGGGCGCTAGCCGTGCTGTTGAACTTCGAGCGTCTCGGTTACTGGAAATACATCCTGCTTCTGATAACCGCGCTGACGGCAGCGTTTCTGCTGCTGCCGATCATCTTCATCGCAGCTCTCTCCTTCGGGTCGTCGCAGTGGCTGATCTTTCCCCCGCCGGGGTGGACGCTGAAGTGGTATTCCGAGCTGTTCGCCGACCCTCGCTGGCTCGAGTCGGCCTGGACTAGCTTCAAGATCGCGGCGATCGTCACCGTCCTGTCGGTCCTGCTTGGCCTCGTTACCTCTTTCGGGCTGATCCGCGGCAAGTTCCTCTTTCGGGAAGCTGCCAAGGCGCTCTTTCTGACGCCGATGATCCTTCCGGTCGTCGTGCTGGCCGTGGGACTTTATGCCTTCCTCCTCCAACTCGGCCTGAATGGCACGATGGCGGGCTTTGTTCTCTCGCATCTCGTGCTGGCCTTGCCGTTCTCGATCCTGTCGATCAGCAACGCGCTTGAAGGCTTCGACACGTCGATCGAGGACGCTGCAATTCTATGCGGGGCGTCCCCGGTCGAGGCGAAGATCCGGATCACATTGCCCGCCATCAGCCATGGATTGTTCTCGGCCGCTGTCTTTTCCTTTCTCACCTCCTGGGACGAGGTTGTCGTCGCGATCTTCATGGCGAGCCCGACGCTTCAAACCCTGCCGGTAAAGGTATGGACAACCCTGAGGCAGGACCTGACCCCCGTCGTGGCGGCGGCTTCGACGCTTCTGATCGTTCTCACCCTCGCGCTGATGACGCTTATCGCACTTGTGCGCAAAGGAATGAAATCATGACCACACCCTTCCTGCAGATCCAGGGCATTCGTAAAGAATATGGTCCGGTCGTTGCCGTGCACGATGTCAACCTGGACGTCCGCAGAGGTGAATTCCTTACTTTTCTCGGTCCCTCGGGATCGGGCAAGAGCACGACCCTCTACATCCTTGCCGGGTTCGAGAACCCGACGAAGGGGGACATAAAGCTGGCTGGCACGACGCTGCTTTCCACGCCGTCGCACCAGCGCAATATCGGAATGGTCTTCCAGCGCTATACGCTGTTTCCCCATCTTACCGTTGCCGAGAACATCGGCTTTCCCTTGAAAGTGAGAAGAAAGCCAAGAGCGGAGATTGACGCCAGGGTTCGCGAGATGCTGCGCCTGGTCCGGCTGGAGGGGTTTGAAGATCGCAAGCCGGTTCAGATGTCGGGCGGCCAGCAGCAGCGTGTCGCGCTCGCCCGTGCGCTCGCCTATGATCCGCCGGTCCTGTTGATGGACGAGCCGCTTTCGGCGCTCGACAAGAAACTGCGCGAGGAGATCCAGTACGAAATCCGCCGTATTCACCAGCAGACCGAAGTGACGATCCTCTACGTGACTCATGACCAGGAAGAGGCGCTGAGGCTTTCGGACCGGATCGCCGTGTTTTCGAAAGGCGTGATCGACCAGATCGGAACGGGTCCGGAACTTTATGCCAATCCCGCCACGCGATTTGTTGCGGAATTCATCGGCGACAGCAATTTCCTGCCCTGCAGCATTCTTGCGGCATCCAACGGCCGCGCGGAAATTTCCATCGGCGGCGGCATGACGGTCGCCGACGTGCCTGTCCACGGTTCAGCATCCGCAAATGCCCAGGCATCCGTCATGCTTCGGCCAGAACGCCTGTTCCTGTCGAAGGCTCCGCAGGAAACAGGGCTGCCGGCAACCGTCAACGATATCACGTTCCTCGGCAACAACGTGCATGTCGTCACGACGACGGCGCGGGGAAATGATCTCTCCGTCCGCTTGCCGTTCGGTCATGAAGCGATATCTGGTCTCAATCGCGGCGACGCGGTCTGGCTGAGGTTCGATGCCGGCTCCGCCCACGTCTTCAGCCATTAGGCGACAAAGGCAGGCGAGACGCCGTCGGTAATTGCCTGAACCAGATCCGACAACGCTAGAATGGAGCACGGCAAATGATCTCCCAGGCACTTCTGGACAAGCTCAACGATCCGACCCTTGCCGTGGACAAGGCCCGGGTCGGTGGCGAGTGGGTGGCCGAAAGCGATAGCGGCAAGACCTTCGAGGTCACCAATCCGGCGACCGGAGAGGTGATCGCGACGCTTCCTGACATGAACCGTGTCGAAACGGCCAGAGCCATTGCCGTCGCTTACAAAGCACAGAAGGATTGGGCGAAAAGGACCGGCAAGGAACGTGCTTCGGTGCTGCGTGGGCTCCTTGACCTGATGGTTGCAAACGCCGACGACCTCGCCGCCATCCTCACCGCTGAAATGGGCAAGCCGCTCGCCGAGGCCAGGGGCGAAATCCTTTACGGCGCCTCCTATGTGGAATGGTTCGGCGAAGAGGCCAAGCGCGTCTATGGCGACGTGATCCCCGGTCATCTGAGTGACAAGCGCATCATGGTCATCAGGCAGCCGGTCGGTGTGGTCGGAGCGATCACCCCTTGGAACTTCCCCAACGCCATGCTCGCCCGCAAGATGGCCCCGGCAATCGCTGCCGGTTGCGCCATGGTTTCGAAGCCGGCTTCGGAAACGCCTCTTTCGGCGCTGGCGCTTGCGGTCCTGGCGGAGCGGGCCGGTTTGCCGCCGGGCCTGTTCAATGTCGTTCTCTCCACCGACTCCCCCTCGATTGGCAAGGAGATGTGCGAGAACGACAAGGTCCGCAAGATCACGTTCACCGGCTCGACAAATGTCGGCAAGATTCTCATGCGCCAGGGCGCAGAACAGGTCCTGAAGCTCGGACTGGAATTGGGCGGCAATGCGCCATTCATCGTCTTCGACGACGCCGATCTCGATGCGGCGGTGGAAGGGGCGATGGTTTCCAAGTATCGCAACAATGGCCAGACCTGCGTGTGCGCCAACCGGCTTTACGTGCAGGCGGGCGTCTATGACGCCTTTGTCGAAAAGCTTGCCGACAGGGTAAAAACCATCAAGGTCGGCGATGGCTTCGAGCCGGGCGTGACCGCCGGCCCCCTGATTACGGACAAGTCCGTGGCCAAGGTGGAGGAACATATTTCCGATGCCCTGGAACAGGGGGCGAAAATTGCCCTTGGGGGCAAGCGCGACGAGCGGGGCGGATTGTTTTTCCAGCCAACCATTCTCACGGGCGTGACCACCGGCATGAAAGTGGCGCGGGAAGAAACTTTTGGCCCGGTCGCGCCGGTCTTCAGGTTTGAAACCGAAGAAGAGGTCATCGAGATGGCCAACAACACCGAATTCGGTCTCGCCTCCTATTTCTATTCGAAGGACATGTCGAAAATCTTCCGCGTCGCCGAGGCCCTTGAATACGGCATGGTCGGCATCAATACCGGCCTGATCTCGACCGAGGTCGCGCCCTTCGGAGGGATCAAACAGTTCGGCCAGGGGCGCGAAGGATCAAAATATGGCATCGATGACTACACCGAGATCAAGTATTTATGCCTGAGCATCTGAAGGCAGTCGCGATGAGGCGGAGATAATGGCGTTCATGACCGGCTGGTGCGCGTCGCGATGTCGGAGCGGATCAAGGCCATTCATTCGAACAGCCGCCTGTCGCTCTTCTCCGAAAGCGGGCATAGCCCCTTTTTCGACGAACCGGCGCGTTACGGACAGGAACTTGCGGCATTCGTGACAGCCGCCAACAATAGCTGAGGAGATCACCGTGCCTTGCGCAGGCCGAGCCGGAATATGTCACCCATCGGTGATTTTCGTTCAAGCCTGAGAACTGTATTCCCGCCGATCCGGATCGGATCGTGGATCGCGCCGATTATCGGTGTGTCTTCACATCAGGAAACGTTGCGTTGCCCGGGCCACCGGCTTTCCTCGGCAGGAGGAGAGCCGGTGGCTTTGGCATGCGCCGCGCCTCCCGTCACATGGCCTTCGGCGGGGAAATCCATCTGCGCCGCAAGACCGTGCGGTGCTCTGTTCAGGAGTTCGATCGTGCCGCCATGCGCCCGCACGATGTCATCGACGATCGAGAGCCCCAGCCCGAACCCGCTGCGATCGGTCGATGTTCGCGCCGTATCGACCTTGAAGAAGGGTTCGAGCACGCGGGTCCGCAAACTGCCGGGAAGGCCGGGGCCGTCATCAACAACGCCTATGCGCACGATTCCGTTTTCGAGGACCGAAAGCTCGACGGAGATTTCCTGCGCGAACTTGGTGCCGTTCTCGACGAGGTTGGTGATCGCGCGGGCCAGCGACCGCGGTTTGCAGCGATAGGCAAAGCGTTCCGGCCCGACATATTTCACGTTGAAGCCTATGTCGGAAAAGTCGGAGCATACGGTGGCCAACAGGCTGGGCAGGTCGGCATTGACCGGCTTCTCGGTCGCCATCTCCTTGCTGAGATAGGTCAGCGTATCGTTGATCATGTCGCTGAGAGCGGAGATATCCTTCAAAAGCGCGGCCTTGAGCTCCGGCTGCATCGAGCGCTCGGCACGCAGGCGCAGGCGTGTCAGCGGCGTGCGCAGGTCGTGGCTGATCGCGCGCAACATGCGGGTGCGGTCGTCGATCATGCTGCGCACGCGGCTGCGCATGTCGTTCAGCGATCTTGCCAGCGTCCGGATTTCGGCGACTCCCCCCTCATCGAAGGGCCTGTCCGGCCCCTTGTCGGGCTTCAGCGTTTCCGCGGCCTTCGCGAACTCAAGAAGAGGAGCCGCAATGACCCGCGCGGCATAGAGCGACAGAAGCGCCACCGGCAGGACGAGGCCCATCAGTTGCAGCACGATGCTGACCTGCTGGTCGCTGATCCAGCCATCGGGAGGAGGGGACGCGGGCAGGAACGCCAGGGCGCGGTCGCCCCCCATGCCAACGACCAGGACATTGTGAAGTTTGCCGGTGGCAGTCTGCGCCCGGAAGGCCGTTGCGAAGGTGGCCGGCATGTTGCTCTGGACAAGATGGCGGACATCCTCGAACGAGATGTCCGTATCTGCCTCCTGCAAAAGCTCGGCCGCCGACACCTCCTCGACCTGAAGCCCTGTCCTGGATGTGGCGTCCAGGATCGCGGCTCTCTGCTCGGCGGAGGTGGACGCCTCGACCTGATCGATGACCGTCTCGATCTTCAGGGCAGTCGTTCGGGCATAGGAAACGCTCTCCGGATCGTCACGCAACAGGTACTCCGATATGGTTCCCAGAATGACGAGGCAGATGATGGGGCCGACGGCCAAGGCCGCGATCTGCCGGCGGATCGACCCGGCCCGGAAGCGTGCGAACATCAGCAGGCCTCGACTTTCGGGGTGAACATGTAGCCCCCCAGCCGGACCGTCTTGATGAAGGTCGGCTCGCGAACGTTGGGCTCGATCTTCTGCCGGACGCGGCTGACATGGACGTCGATGCTGCGTTCGACCGGACCTGCAAGGCCGGCATGGGTCAGGCGCAAAAGCTGCTCGCGCGTCATGACGCGGCCCGGATTCCGGCAGAAGGCAAGAAGAATATCGAACTCGGCCGTCGTCATCGAAACATGTATGCCTTCCGGGGACACCAGTTGCCGCAGGATCGGGTCGATCTGCCAGCCGGCGAACTGCATGGCCGTCTGCTGCGGGCGGTGTTCCACTCCGTAGGATGCACGCCGCAACAGCCCTTTTATCCGCGCCATCAATTCCCGCGGATGGAACGGTTTGGTGATGTAATCGTCAGCGCCGAGCTCGATGCCGACGATGCGGTTGATTTCATCGCCGAGCGCCGTGAGCATGACGATGGGAATGGTCGATGATGCCCGCAGCCGGCGGCAGATGCTGAAACCGTCTTCACCCGGCAGCATGGCATCGAGCACGACCAGATCGAAGGATTGCTTTCTCAGGATGGCGTCCATGCCGGCGGCCGAGCCGACCGCAACAGCCTGAAGACCATTCTCCGTCAGCATTTCGACGACCATCGCAGCGATCTCGTCGTCGTCTTCGACAAGAAGAACGCGGGATACCGTCTCCGATACGACGAGATGCTGAACTGTCATGTGTTCGCTTTGAAAGTGTGATCCGACGGATGCCCCGGGGCTTCAATGTTTCCGGGGCTTCACCCCCCCATTGTCGCAAAAACACGCCTAAAGTCACGGGGTAGAGATATTTTGATATGTTAAGCCGGGGCCCGGCCGGAGCGATACGTCAGCCGCCTGCGCCAGCAGGCCACCCATCGATCGCGCGGCAACATTTCTCAACATCACAAAATCCAAGTTAACGAGGCCGTTTGAGACAGTGCGGCCGCGAAAGACACGACGCGTTGGGCTTGCACCCCTGGCATTCGTTGAAAATCGCTACGAGACTCCAGGAGCCAATTCGAATGTCATTGACGCTATCTTTCTCAACTCTCTCGCGGTGGGTCGCCGTCGCCACGAGCCTCTCGACGGTTGCCGTCTTTCCGCTCCAGGCGGGCGCGGCCGATCTTTATGAAAATGAAGCCGCCGCTATTCCCCCGGCGGAGAGCTTCGACAAGGGGCGCTTCGGAGGCATACGCCAGAAGCTCCACGACTGGAATGTCATCGTTGGGGCAGGCGTCATGTACGCGCCGAAATACGAAGGATCGGACGAATTCGAATTCGTCCCCATTCCCATGATTTCCGCAACCTTCGGTCGCCTCACTATCGACCCGGGCGGGCTGAGCATCGATGTGCTGGAAGCGAATGGCTTCAAGGTCACGGTGAAGGGCGGCTATGAACTGGGAGGAGGGCGCGATGAGGACGACTCCAAACATCTGCGGGGACTTGGCGATATCGATGCCGGCGGCGTCGTCGGAACGAAAATCTCGTATGAAACAGGGCCGCTGGAATTCTACGCGTCCGTCGACAAGACGATTGGCGGCAGCGACGGCCTGGTCGGCCAGGTGGGAGCGAACATCTCCCATCACTATGATCGCTTCATCTTTTCGGCGGGAGCCTCCGCGACATTCGCCGACGACAATCATATGGAAAGCTATTTTGGCGTGACCGCTGCTCAATCGGCAAGATCGGGATTGCGGCAATACGAGGCCGGCGCCGGCCTCAAGCGTTTCGATATCGAAGCCTCGGTAACCTACATGGCGACGGAGCACTGGCTCGTCCGCGGCCAGGCGGGGGTCGGTTTCCTCACCGGCGACGCGAAGGACAGCCCGATCGTTCAGGACGACGTGCAGCCGTCGGCGATGCTGATGGTCGGGTACAAGTTCTAGAGCGTCCTTGCTGCGCCCGTTCAGGCGCACGGCGCTCTGGGAACCCGGTCGGAAGCAGCAAATCCGCCGGCGCCGCCCCTTGTCGGCACCGGTATCCCGCGCGAACCTGACGCGGGAATTTCCTGACGGCAATAGCCCGGGAGCAGGTTCCTTCCAGGTTCGACAGATTGGAAGCGATGTTGTCCTGCCGGCACGATGTTACCCCCTGGATTCAGTCGGGACCGGCGGGACGGTGTCGTTGGTGACGGCGAAACGGATGATGAAGTCCTGCTGACGCCTCGCCGGACAAGCGGCCCGTCAATTGACGGGCCGCTTGTCCATTGTCCGCTCACCCTTCCCGAACGGACATGCATATGCGACGGAGCCGCCGGCGATGACGGGGAGGGCCAAGTCCTCGGGCGATACGCGGTCACCTGCATTCGGTTTTCCTTCAGTCCGACACCAATCGTCCGTCCTCTATGGTGATGACCCTGTCGGCGAAATCGATGATGCGGGCGTCATGCGTGACGATCACTGTCGAGGTGCCGCGTGTTTTCCCGAGCGCCTTGAGCATCCGCACCACATGCAGCCCCGCATCCTTGTCGAGTGCCGCGGTCGGTTCGTCGGCGAAGACGATCTCCGGGTTGGAGACGAGCGCGCGGGCAATCGCCACGCGCTGTTTCTGCCCGCCGGAGAGCTTTTCCGGCAGGTAGTCGATACGCTTGCCCAGGCCGAGCGATTCCAGGATGTGAACCGCCGCGGCATCCTGCTTTGCCGCATCGCCATGCGGCCCATGCACCTGCAGCCCCATCAGCGTGTTCTGCCGCGCAGTCAGGCTTTCGTGCAGATTGTGGGCCTGGAAGATGAAGCCGAGCCGGCGGCGCAACACCTCCTGGCCGGCTTCGCTTGCCCCCCGCAATTCCCGACCCAGCAGGCGGATCGACCCCTCCTGCACCTTGCGCAGGCTGCCCATGAGGGTGAGCAGGGTCGTCTTGCCCGAGCCGGAGGGGCCGCGCAGGATGGTCAGGCTGCCGCGTTCGATCGACAGCGACGCGTCGAAGATCGCCTGGATGCGGGTTTCGCCGGCGCCGAACCAGTGATTGACGCCTTTCAGCTGGATGGGTGGTTCACCACGGTTCGTCATCAGAACAACTCCGCCGGTTCCGCCCGCCTGAGGCGAAGGGTTGCGAGAGCGCCCGAGATCGCGCAGGCGGCGAATGTGCCCGCAAGGACCGAGAGCGCGCGGCCCGGCGTCATGCCGAGCGGCAGGCCGGTCGCCACCGCCATCACCTGATAGACCCCGCTTCCGAGCAGGACCCCGGGCATGAAGCCGAGGAAGGCGATGATCAGCGCTTCCTCGAAGACGATGCCGAGGAGGAAACGGTGCGGATAGCCCATGGCCTTGAACGTGGCATATTCCTTCATATGGGCGGCGACATCCGTTGCGAGGACCTGGTAGACGATGACCAGGCCGACAAAAATGCCGATGAACACGCCGATCCCGAATATGATGCCCATCGGCGCCTCGGTATTCATGTAGTCGACGTCGTCGGCGATCATCTGCCCGGCCGTGCGGACCTGGACATGCTCGGATGCCAGCCGTTCGTTCAGGCGCCGTATGACGGGCGCCGGGTCCGCCCCCGGCTTCAGCCGGACGAGAACATGGCTCAGCGTGCCGGCAGTCCGCTCCGGGACGAGCCGCTGGAACGTCTGGTCCGACATGAAGAGCGCACCGTCGTAACCGAAGCCGCTGCCGAGTTTGAAACTGCCCACGGCTGAAACGGCATGGCCGTTGATCTCGAACTCCAGGGGCGTCTCGGGCGATATCCGCTCGACGGCTGCTACGTCGCCGTTCTGGCCGATATCCCGGAACTCGCTGTCGAGCAGCACGCGATTGGGCAGGGCCAGCATGGCCAATTGCTGTTCGCTGATCGTCTCGCCTGCGAAGGCACTCGCCTCGGGCGCCATGCCGTACACGATCAGGGCCTTGGAAATGCCACCCGGCCGCTTCCATTCCATATTGCCGAGATGAAGCGCGGTCGCATCCGCCACGCCCGGATCGGCAAGCGCCATGTAGATGATCCGCCGCGACAGCAGCGCACCGCCAAAGAGCTCGGGACTGGGCGGGGAGATGACGATATCGGTACGGAAAGGCGTATAGGTCAGGTAGATGACGCTGTTCATCGAAGCCACGACGCCCAACTGGACGAAGACGAGGAGATTGGCGAAGGCAATGCCCGCCACCGCCGCCGCCAGCCGCATGTGGTTGTGGGTGAGTTGCAGCCAGCCGATGGGCGTACGCCGGAGCAGGAGATGCAGCAGCCGGGTCATTCGGCCTTCGTCGCTATTCTGCCAACGACCTCCAGATTGGTGTAGGAGCGGGCAAGGGCCGAGGATTCCGCGTCCAGAGCGACGGTTACCCGCACCACGCGCGCATCCGCGTTGGCGGCCGGCTCGGTGGACATCACCGACTGGCGCCCGACGATCTGCCTGATCTGCGTGACCTTGCCCGTCAGAGGCGCCGGCAGCGCTTGCGCCGTCATCCTGGCGATCTGGCCGGGCGCGACCTGCTTGACGTCGGACTGGTATACCTCCAGTTCCGCCGTCATCCGGGTGATGTCGCCGATGGTCATGACCCCGGTCGTCGATGGCTTTTCGCCGACGCGGGCGTGAACTTCGAGCACGATACCCGCTCGTGGCGCGACGACCCGCGCGGAGGCCAGATCTTGCTCGGCGCGGGCGAGGTTGGCGCGCGCCAGATCGAGATTGCGCGCCGCCAGCAGGATGTCGGGCTGGCTGCCCGTCTCCGCTCCACCGTACCGCTCGACAAGCGCCGCTGTCCGGCCCAGCTCGGCCCGAGCCTTGATCGCGTTCGACCGAGCCTGCTCGAGCAGCACCTGCGTGGTGGAGTTGCCGGCAACGAGCCTGGTCTGCCGCTCGAGCTCCAGGTCCGCGAATGTCGATGCCGCTTCCGCCGCCGAATGATTGGCCCGGGCCTCCGCGAGATTCGCCAGCATCGATGCGCGCACCTGTTCCAGTGCGGCCTGCTGGGCGGCGAGATTGGACTTGGCCGAGGTTCTTGCGGCGAGGAGCGCCGGCATGTTGTCCAGTTCCGCAACGGTTTCCCCTGCTTCCACCCGTTCGCCCTCGGCAACCACGAGGCGGGCGATGCGCGCATCGCCCGCTCCGTTGGGAAGCGCGACGGCCAGGGTGCCGCCGTTCGGCACGAGGCGGCCGAGCGCGACGACGTCGAGCGGGGCCGCAGCCGTTGTCGGCTGGCTCTCCTCCGTCAAGGCCGTCACGGATGAGGATTGGAGCGGATCAAGCCCCGCAAGCTCCAGGACCTTCAGGACCGGCGACTGCAGATACATGCCGGCAACTACCCCCAGGCCGAGCGACAACCCGGCCAGCAACAGTGTCCGCCACCATGATCCGCCTTTCTGCTCCTGGCTGGAAGACATCGGGGCGTCTGCCTTTCCCGAGTCTTCGAGCGGCAATGCGACCCCGTCCTTGGCTACGACTTCAATCATCAGTGCGTCGTTTCCTTTCTATCGGCCCTGCGCCTGAGGCTGCCTGTCCGTCCAGGACGGTGGCAGCCCGACTTGCGAGGCGGCGAAATCCGTCAGGCCGGGCGACCGGCCAAATTTCTCGCAGGCCGGATATTTCGGCTTTCCGCCGAGGCCTGACACGATCTTCTGCCCGGAGGGAAGCTTGGGCAGCCCCTTGAACGGCGTCTTGCCCGTGACGAGCATCTTGGAGAAATCGCTGCCGAAGCTCGACGCGAGCGAATAGGCATCGCCAATCTGCGAAACGCGCGCGCTGGTGGTCACGAAGTTCGCGCCCTTGGCCCACACCATCGCGCCCACCTGCCTGCCGTCCCTCGTGGTGGCCTCAGCCTCGACGGAAAGGCCTCCAAGTCCCATCGGCAGTCTCGGGACGGGCACGGGAACGACGAAGTTGGCTCCGAGCGACGTCACGGTCGACAGGCCGGCCACCGTGGCATTGGTCGGTACGATGCGGGTGACGGTGGCGTGAACGACGAGATCCGCATTCTCCCTCCTGTCGACAACCTGGAAACGGTCGCTGAGGCCGACACAGAGGGCGCGGCTGATCACATTGGCAACCAAAGCCTGGTCGGACGGTTTCCTGATGGATTGCGCGGCAGCGGTGGACACCGCCGTCGGCTCGATGAAAATCGTCTTGGTCGCAACGAGATCGCTTGACGCGACCTTGTATTTCGCCTTCGTCAGCCGCCCCTTGTTCGACGTCAGGCCGTCATAGGTCGTCAGCGAGTTTGCCTGTTCGAGCGGCACGGAGGCACAGCCTCCGACGGCCGACAGCAACGGCAGGAAGAGGAGGGCCGATCTGATCGGTCGGGGGCGGGAGCCGGTGCCTGACGGGCGAATGCGGGAAGATGGCATTTCGTTTTCCTGTTGGGTGAGGGGCCGCGGCTATCGCGACGGCGTCGGTTGTGTGGCGGCGAGATTGTCGGTGAAGGAAGGCCGATCCTTCCAAAGGGTGCCGCTCGCCATTTTTGCATATCCAAGGTTGTATATGGCGCGCATGTAGTTGGTGTTGAACGGATCGGTCATGTCGTAGGAAACCTGCGCATCGATGGAGGCCATGCGGAACCGGATGCCGGTCTTCTTGGCATAGGCGTAGGTGGCCAGCAGCGCGCTGCGGGTCTGCGCCTTGATGAGGGACGAGCTCGCCCTGGCCATGACAATGAACGTGTTGTTCGTGGTCGTGGAGAATTCCGGCATGAGGGCGTTGTTGACGAGGATGTACATGTTGAATTTCGGCCCTTCGGGCCAGTCGCCCTTCTCCGCATCGGCGATCCAGCCCTCCGGGATCGTCAGGATCTGGGAGGCCGAACCGCCGTCGGAATGCATTTCCTCGAATACCTGCCCGCCGGCTCTGGCCCTGATGAGCACCGCCGGATAAAGGCCGGGGATGCTGGCCGACGCGATGATGATGTCCTGGAAGAGTTTCAGCGCGTCAGGCCGGTTGCTTTCGGCGATGGCGCCCATGTTCCAGATCACGGCTCTCTGGGAGTCGAGGTTCGAGGTCAAAACAAGCAGGCGCCGTCCCTTGCGGTGTTCCGCTGCGATTTTCGCCAGGATGTCGTGCGTCAGATAGCGCTCGACCAGCTTGCGAAGCGGCTCCTGCTTGAGGAGACTTGCGCCCAGCAGACCTCTCGGCAGGAAGTCCACGTCGACCAGTTCCTGGGCAATGCCGCTCGTATACAGATCGACGAGTGTCCCGTCGTAGGCAGGTCCGAGAAACGCATAGGGCGCCATCAGCGCACCCGTGCTGACGCCGCTGACCATGTCGAATTCGGGCCGTTGCCCCTTGTCCGACCAGGCCTTCAGCGCGCCGACGCTGAAGGCTCCTCCGGCGCCCCCGCCCGACAGGACGAGGTAGTTGATTTCCTTATGTTTCGTGGCGGGAAGCCAGGCCCGCGCCTGCGGCAGCGTGCCGTTCGAATCCGCGTAGATGCGGATGTCGTCAAACCCGTCGATAGTGGCGGCCGTTGCCGCCTTCGATCCATAGGGAATGCGATCCGGCGCCATGCAGCCGGCAAGAAAGGCCAGCAGGAGAATCGTGAGCAGCCGAGGCACTAATATCGCCTCTTTCCACTGTTCCGGCGAAGCATCATGACATCCGCCAGCCGTGCTGCACTCCACCGCGAATGCGACATGCGCTCCAAGGCCGGTTGGCCCGGCGTCGCGATCGCATTGGCAAGCTTTTGTGGTTCACAGCCGGATTCCCTTGGTTCGTGTCCGGCGGAACTAATCCCGATTTTGCCGTTGGCTTGGGTTTTCTCTTGTTAAGAATTGTTGCGGGCATCGGAGAAGCCGCGCCAATAGGACGGCGTCGTTTGGCAGGTGCGGCCGGCCGACCGGCAACAGCGGCGGTCTCGCGAATTGTTCATTCACGTCGGGTGAAGCCGCCGGAGTCATGGCGATTATCCGGTTCTGGCAGTGATGTCGGCAGTCTGTCCAAAACCGCAGATCACCCCGGCAATCTTGCCGGCGGCGAAACGAAGGGATCTTCATCACGGATCTGGACCCGAACTCGGTCAAGAAAGGCCGGCGAGCCGGAGGCGGCAACTTCAGCGTTGGACCGGTTCCACGTTTTCACTGTGGATGAAAACAGGTGCGCATCACGCGTGCGCATGGAAACCGACCGGCGGTGCAGCAGCGAAGTGGAGAACCTCTCGGGCCTCGACCGTTCGGCCGACGTCGTAACGGCGGGCGGCGCCTTCCTGTCCGATGGGAGGCTTGGCCGAACAGAAGGAGAAGCGCGATGAACTTTTCCGCCTGATCGATCCGCAATCCCGTTCCCGCTGTCCTTCTGTTCATCCTGCTGACTGCCAGCGGCTGTTCGCCTTCAACCAGGATTTTGCCCCCGCAGTTGGATCTTCTAGCGATGGCACCACGGTGGGCGGCCGTTCGCAGACGGCGCGCTGGCCGCTCCATTTTTTCCGCGCCGCATCGCTTCGTCGAACACAACTCTCAACAAAAGATAACACCAGAAAACAGCAAACGAGAATAGCCAAGCGGCGTCGATCGCGGGAAGGACGCGGTCGACATCCATAACCCTATTGAGGCAATGCAATGTCGCACATCTACGATCTCGGAGCCAATCTCGTCCGGTGTATTTATGAAAAGCGTATAGATGCACCGGCGATTCTCGATGTCGGCACCCAATTTCCAAACGCGGCGAAGTTTATTGCCGCGTGGCACGAAATCCGTGACGAAGCTCTTGCGGTGCAGTTGGGCAAGGCGCCGCGCTTTCATGATATCATGCCGGAACAGGCTGAAATCTCGGCCAATGACGGCCGCGATTGGCGCATGTTTGTGCTTAAGGCCTACGATATGACAATACCGGAAAATATGGCGCGCATGCCGGTCCTCAGCCGGCTGCTGGCGGAGTGCCCGGAAGTGAAATCGGCGGCCGTTTCCTTCCTGGCGCCGTACAAGCACATCCCACCCCACCGAGGTCCTTTCCGCGGGATCATGAGATTTCACCTCGGCCTGGTCATTCCACGCCAGCCGGATGGTCGCCCCGCAACAATCATGATGATCAATCATCAGGAAAAGCGGATCGCCGACGGCGAGTGCATGCTATGGGATGATACCTTCCCGCACGAAGTCACGAACAACGCCGATCAGGCTCGCGTTGCGCTTCTCCTTGATGTGTGGCGTCCGCGGATGCCGCTGGACATGGAAATCCTGTCCCGGCTTATTGTCCGCGGGGTCCAGATGGGGATGCATTACAGAGGCGTATCTTTCGCCGGCTGAGATCTTAAGCGTTCACGTCGCGAAATTTTCCAGGATGAGTGACCATTCAACTCCAGATGATGATTGCCAAAACGGATGCGACTGTGGTCATCTGAAGGAAAATCAACGGTTAAGGCCATAAGAAAGGAGAATCGGATGATTGTGAGAGCTTCTGCAAGTAAAGGGGCCGGCCTCAGATGATCCTTCATGAGAATGCGGTCAGAGTTTTTCGTTCCGACCGTCGATGAGCCGGTCTTCATTCGCGCGAAGTCGACACTCATCGAATTTCTTGGCCAACTTCGAACCTGGCGTCACGCCAGAACGACCGCGGCGCCAAAGGTGTCGAAGAGTTTCGCTTCGTTGACCTTGGGACGTATCTGCAGCCGTTCGCCGATGCTGACTGGGTTGTCGGCCGGAAGTTCTGCCGTCGCCCTGTCGCCCGATGGCAATTGCACCACCGCCGTGGTCTCGTTGCCCAACCGTTCCACCAGCATCACCGTCGCGTCGATGCCACCGGCACCGGAAATTTCGAAATGCTGCGGGCGCAGGCCGATGGTCAATTCGTCGCCCACGCGCAGGTTCGCATCTCGGGCGATGAGCTTGACCTGACCCAGTGCCGCCGAGGCGAGCTCCAATTCCCGGCCTTCGATCGCTTCGAGCCTGCCGGAGAAGAAGTTCATCTTCGGCGAGCCGATGAAGCCCGCGACAAAGCGGTTGGCGGGTTTGTGATAGAGTTCGAGCGGCGCGCCGACCTGCTGCACGACACCTTCGTTCAGAACCACGATGCGGTCGGCTAAGGTCATGGCTTCCACCTGATCGTGGGTGACATAGAGCATCGTCGCCTTGAGGTCCCGGTGCAGCTTGGCGATCTCAAGACGCATGTCGACGCGCAAAGCGGCATCGAGATTGGACAGCGGCTCGTCGAACAGGAAGACTTCCGGATTGCGCACGATGGCGCGGCCGATCGCAACGCGCTGGCGCTGACCTCCCGAAAGCTGGCTCGGACGCCGGTCGAGCAGATGCTCCATCTGCAGAATGCGAGCGGCATTCGTCACCTTTGCCTCCTTTTCGGCCTTGGATGCGCCGGCGATGGTCAGCCCGAAAGCAACATTCTCGCGCACGGTCATATGCGGGAAGATGGCGTAGCTCTGGAAGACCATGGCGATGCGCCGGTCCTTGGGCGGCACGTCGTTGACCACTTGTTCGCCGATGGTCAATGTGCCGGCACTGATGTCTTCGAGGCCCGCAATCATCCGCAAAAGCGTCGACTTGCCGCAACCCGAAGGACCGACGAAGACGACAAATTCACCGTCCTCGACGTCCAGATCGATGCCATCGATGACGCGATTGCCGTCGTAGTCCTTAGCGAGACCGGTCAGGGAAAGGCGAGCCATGATCTATTCCGCCTCCCGAACGCGCGGGACGACATGCAGCAAGCCGTCGGCATCGACGGTGACATCGTCCGGATCGGTCACGATACCGATGAAGTTCTCGGTCGTGCCGCGGGCAAAGCCGAGAATCTTGAGGCCATCGGCATCGAGAATGCGGGCCGCGTAGCGGTTGATGGGCGCGCCGCTGTCCAGGAAATCGCCGGGTGCCACGCGCCAGGGGCCACGCGGGCCGTCGCCGACGAGATAGTGGCTTCCCGTCACCGGCTCCTGGCTGACGGCCGCAGCATAGGCCTTCGACCAATTGCCGGCGCTACAGCAGAACAGGCAATACCAGCGGCCTGCGATCTCCAAGACCTGTGGCACTTCATGGTGGCCGAAGGCGCCGACAAAGACCGGCGGCTCGAGCGTCCAGGTCACCAGGTCCCTGGAGGTGGCAAAGCCGATGGCGCCGCCCTCGTTGGCTTCTTCGATGCCGGGCGCGCGGGCGGTAAAATACATCAGCCACCCCTCGCCATCGGGGTCGCGCATCACCCATGGATCGCGCATGGCGCGCTCGTACCAATGGCCGGGCGTGTAGGTCACCTCGTAGAGGCCGGCATTGGGGCCTTCAAGGTCGAGGCAGAGGCCGTCGCCAACGCGCTGCCAATTGTGCAGGTCATCGGACACCGCATGGCCGATGCGCTGCACCTTGGCGTCTTCGGCCTTGCTCGTGCCGGTATAGAACAAATGCCACCGGCCGTCGTCGCCGTGCACGACAGAGCCGGTCCAGGTGGTTTCGTCATCGAAGGCCGGGCCGCCGAAAGGGGCAAAGCAAGTACCCAGAAGCTCCCAGTTGACCAGATCGTCGGACACCGCGTGGCCGATGGAGACGTTGCGGTGCCGCAGGCGCGGATCGCCGAGCGATCGGTCGGCTTGCAGGAAATAGCCATGCCAGCGAACACTGTCATGGACGTACCAGCTGTCCCAGATCCACTTGTCCTCAAGATGAATCGCCATTGGAAAACTCCGATCAGCCTTTTATGCCGGTCGCCGCAATCGAGGCGATGAAGGCGCGTTGCAGAAAAACGTAGAAAACGAGCACCGGCACCGTGATGATCGAGAGATAGGCCATAACCTCACCCCAGGGCACGCTGAGCTGGAAGAAATATTGCAGTCCGATCATCACCGGGCGGTAGCCTTCGTCCTGCACCACCATCAGCGGCCACATATACTGGTTGTACATGGCGAGGAACTTGAGGATGGCGGCGGTGGCCGTCACCGGGCCGGCCAGAGGCATCACCACGCGCCGGTAGACCTGCCACCAGCTGGCGCTTTCGACGCGGGCGGCCTCGATCAATTCGCCCGGGAGGTCGCGGAAATATTGAACGAAGAGGAAGACCGTCAGCCCGTCGGCGATGAACGGCACGATCTGCACCTGATAGGAATTGAACCAGCCGAAGGCCAGCCCCTCCGCCCCGATCCAGGGCAGTTTGGACACCAGCAGCAGCATGGGAATGGCGATCGCTTCGAAAGGTATGATCATGGTGGCGAGAATGGCCGCGAGGACGATGTCGCGCCCGCGCCAGTTGATGAAGACAAGGGCAAAGCCCGCCAGCGAGCACAGCGCGAGGCTGGCCAGCATGGTGATCGCCGTCACCAGCACCGAATTGAAGATAAAGAGCCCGACCGGCACGCGCCGGAAGGCTGCAGCGTAATTGTCGAGCGAAATGTCGCCCACGGGCAGGAATGCGGCGAGGCTTGTGGTGTCGTTCAGCAATTGCATGTCGGGCTTGAAGCTCGACATGACCATGAAGACGATAGGGAAGATGAAGATCAGCGCCAGCACGACGAGCGGCAGGTAGCGCGCCGTGGTCAGAAGGACATGTTCATTGCGCGTCATGGACTAGACCTTCTGCCGGGTGAGGTGGCGCTGGAACAGCGAGACGCAGAGCACCATGGCAAAAAAGATCACCGAGATGGTGGCGCCGCTGGCGATGTCCTGCCGGGCGAATCCGCGTTCGACGGCCTGGAACATGATGGTCTGGGTGGAATCGAGCGGGCCGCCGGCGGTCATGACGTTGACCTGCGAAAACAATGAGAAGGCCTGCATGGTGATGACGATGAGGATGAGCACGGCCGTGTTGCGCAACCCGGGCCAGGTGACATGGCAGAATACTTGCCGGCGATTGGCGCCCTCGATGGCCGCCGCCTCGTAGAGCACCGGGTTGATCGTCTGGATGCCCGCAAGCCAGATGACCATGTGGAAGCCCACGCCCTGCCAGATCGACATGCCGATGATGGACCCCAGCGCGGTGGCCGGATTGCCGAGCCAGTTTATTGCCGGCAGCGTGCCGAGGCTCAGCCATTTGAGCAGGTTGTTCAAAAGCCCGCTGTCCGGCGCATAGATGAACTGCCAGAGCAGGGATACGACGACGATCGAAACGACAACCGGCATGAAATAGATGGCGCGAAAGATCGTCATGCCCGGCAGGCGCTGGTTGACGAGCAGGGCCAGCACGAGAGCCAGGGCGCTTTGCAGGGGCGCGGCGAACAGCACGAAGATCAGCGTATTGCCGATGGCTTTCATGAAGACGATGTCGCGCGCCAGCGCCACGATGCGGTTGTCGCCGAGCTGGAAGGAGAACCATTCGCGCATGCCGGTCAGGTGCGGATAGTCGGGATTTGCGCGGGTGAAGCTGCGGATCGAGGGATAGGTGGCATCGCCCGCGTCGTTGCGTTTGATCGTGCCGTCCGGGCCGCGTTCGGGCTCCAGCGTCAGCATGCCGACGCCGAGCAATTGCTGGTAATTGGCAAGGCCGACGAACCGCGGAGCGTTGGGGGAAACCAGCCGCTGGTCGGTAAAGCTGTAGATAAAGGCGAGAACAAACGGCAGGACTGTAAAGACCAGAAGCAGCAGAACGACCGGCCCGGCCATCAGCCAGCCTGCGCGGTTCGAGATTGTGAACTTCGATGCCATGGCTGTTCCATGCGAGGGGTAGGAAAGGAGCGCGCATTCGCGCCCCTCAAATCCGGCTTAGCGGTGGCCGTAGCCGTTGTTGCGTTCGATGTCGGCGTTGATTTCGTCGACGGCGGCGTCGAGCGTATCAGCCACGCTGGCGCCGTTGGCGATGTCGCCCATGGCCTTGCGGAACACGACCGATTCCACCGCAAAGCCGGGGGTGACCGGACGGACCATGCCCTGCTCGTTGGAGAAGGCGAAGAACTGTTCCAGCGGGCCGCCGGGACGATAGTTCTTGGTCAGCGCAGCAGCGGTCGTGGTGGCGGGAATGAGGCCGATACCGTCCGAAAAGGCCGCCAGGTACTTGTCCTGCAGGGCGAATTCGATGAAGGCGGCAGCTCCCTCAGGGTGCTTGGATGTCTTGGAAACACCGAACTGCCAGGAGGCGGCGCCGACCTTGCCGCCATGGCCAAGATCGGGCGCGGGCAGGAACACGGTGTCGTCGAAGGCGGCGAGGGCCTTGGTGGCGGTGCCGCTGCCCTGCCAGGAGAAGGCATAGCGGCCCTTGGCAAAGCCGGTTTCCCGGTCGGCCTGGCTCTGGGTGGCTTCGGCGTAGCCGCCGGTGAACAGAGCCTGGAACCACTCACCGAACGCCATGGCATTGTCGCCATTGAGCGCGCCTTCGGCGGTAAGGTAGGTCGAACGGTCGACGAGGTCGCCGCCGAAGCTCCAGAGCAGCGGGGTCAGCCCGTAGGCATACCAGCCGCCGCCATTGTTCTGCATGGCCAGGTCAAGCGCGTAGGGGAAATTGCCCGAGGTCTTGGCAGCCTTAAGGGCGGCCATGAACTCGTCCCTGGTCCAGGGCTGTTTCAGTGTCGGGGTGCGCAGGCCGAGTTTTTCGAGGGTCGACGTGCGGGTCACCAGCGAGATCGTGGCGTCCCACAGGCCGATGGAATAGAGCTTGCCGTCCCAATAGCCCTTGGCGCCGGGCAGGAAGTTTTCGATCTTGGCCTCGTTGATGGTGAGGGGCTGCATGTACCCGGCCCAGGCCCAGTTGGGCATGTTCGGTCCATCGACATCGAGAATGTCGGGCAGGTTGCCGGCGAGCGCACCGGCGACGACGCTGTCGTTGTAGGCCGGCGTCGGGAAGCTCTGCAGTTCCACGGTCCAGTTGGACTGGCTGGCGTTGAAGTCGGCGACGATCTGGTTGATGATCTTGCTTTCCACCTCGTTGCCGGCCCCGTGATACCACATGCTGAGCGCCGTCTGTGCCATGGCCGAGGAACTGGTCAGTGCCGCGGCAAGCAACCCGAGGCCGGCGATCTTCCAAAGTCTGTTCATGATGGATTCCTTTCTGCTGGGAGGCGGGTGCAGGCGCCATGCATATGCGGTTGGCAGCGTGTTTGGCGTGGCATCGGTTCTTCCACACGAAGGAGACTAGCGATCCTGAAAGCGCAGCGAAAATGCCGTTTGCCTATGAGGCGCCCCGGACTCGGCATAGCTGTCATCGGGTTGTTGCAATCGGCGCGGCGCAGTTGGACGAGGGCAACAAGACGCATGGATCAGGCGAGTTGGGTTTCCATCCAGCGGGCAAGCCGGCGTGTCATCGCGGGGTCCGGCGTCACCACCAACCCGCTCTTGGCATCGCCGGGGCTGTAAGGTTGCCCATCCAGCCGCAGGCAGGCGCCGCCCGCTTCGGTGAGTGCCAGGCAGCAAGGTGCATGGTCCCACGGCATGGTGCGCCAATAGAGTACGAAATCGAGGCGTCCCTCCAGCATGGTCAGGCAATCGGCAGCCGCCGAATACAGTTCGGAGCCGGTAAGACCGATTGCTGGAGTCGCCGACGCCAGCGTCTGGCTGATGGCTTGCGGCATGCCTGAATGCACGACGATGCCGTGCGGAGGGGAGCGCACAGCGGTCATGGCCTTGGCCGGAATGCCGTTAATCGACACGCCTTCTCCCCTGCGCGCCAGGATGAGCTTGTCGAGCAGGGGGAAATAGATCCATGCCATCTCCGCCCGGCCCTCGGCGACGAGGCAGACCATGATGGCAAATTCCGGCCGTCCTTCGACGAAATTGCGGGTGCCGTCGAGCGGGTCGACCAGCCAGACGAGGTCGTTCCCCAGGCTTGCGAGCAGGCCCGGGTCTTCATGAACGCTCTCCTCGCCCACGGTGACGCTGCCCGGCAGGAGCGCGACGAGCCTGGGCAGCAGGAAAGC
This sequence comes from Neorhizobium puerariae, assembly GCF_042429745.1. NCBI lineage: Bacteria > Pseudomonadati > Pseudomonadota > Alphaproteobacteria > Hyphomicrobiales > Rhizobiaceae > Neorhizobium > Neorhizobium puerariae. Next base: position 44,912 of record NZ_JBHMAA010000011.1, read on the forward strand.
CTCGACGTCGCGGTCGGCCCTGGTCACATAGTCCAGGGGCGCCTTGAGGGAGATGTCGTCGGACGAGAGGTGGCGATAAAGAGGAAGCACAAACCGTTCGGCTGCCTCGATCACGAGGTCGGCGACCGGCTGAACCAGGTCATCGGATTGGAGCATGGGGGTCAGATATCTCCACCGACAAGGCGTGCCAAGAAGCCGGCATCGTCGCAGCAGAGTTGGTCCATCCGACCCTCGGCGATCCAGGCCAGAAGCCGCGGTTCGAGATCGTCGCCATAGGTGGCGTTGAGGGCGATCTTGTCGGGGCGCGGCACGGTGAGGAAGGCGGCAATGCCCTCTTCATGCAACTCTTGGGCCTCACCGGAGGCAAAATGCTGGATTTCGATGTTGTAGGCGTCGAGCAGCGCTTCCCGCGCGGCGGCGACGGGATTGATCAGGCGCGAATGGCTGATGCCGAGCGTGTGGATGCGCGGCATTTCCAGCTTGGCCCGGCGCAGCTGGGCGAAATCGAACGAGGAGAACTGCACGACGCCATGGGCGTCTTCCTCGTCGATCAGTTTGGCCAGGCGCGGCAGGATTTCGTCGTCGCGGCCATGGATCTTGAGTTCGAGCTGTATGATGAAGCCCAATTCCCTGGCCAGGGCAAAACCCTCGCGCAGGGTCGGAACGCGCTCGCCGGCGAACTGCGGCCCGAACCAGCTGCCCGCGTCGAGCTCGCGCAGTTCATCGAGCGTCATCCTGGCCACGAGGCCCTTGCCATTGGTGGTGCGATCGACGCTGGCATCGTGGATCAGCACGAATTCGCCATCGGCCGTCACGGCCAGATCGGTCTCGCAGACGCTCGCCCCCAGCTGCACCGCCGCGCGGAAGGCGGCGAGCGTGTTCTCCGGCGCGCTGTAACTTTGCCCGCGATGGGCGCAGATGTGCAGTTTGCCGGTTTCGGAGAAAAGAAGAGACACGCGCGTTTCCTTGATTCGTGTTGGGCAGGTGCGCCAGACGGGCGTAGCGGCCACTGTCATCGCGATGTCGAAAAGGTTAGCTAAGTGGCCGCAACGACTGAAATGCCGATTGGGCATGGGGGCCGACTTGATCAACATAACCGTCACACAACTGAAATATTTGGACGCCGTCATCAGGGCCGGCAGCTTTTCGAAGGCGGCGCTGGCGGCCAACATCTCCCAGCCGGCGCTGACCCGGCATATCCAGTCGCTTGAGGAGGAATGCCGCGTTCCCCTGCTGCGGCGCACCAGCCGCGGCGTCTTTCCGACTGAAGAGGGCAGCCGGCTGCTCGACGCGTCCGCGCGCGTGTTCGAAAGCCTCGACTACGTGCAGAGCATAGGCGCATCCCTGGTCGGCAAGACTTTGCGCATACGCTCGGTTTCAACCCCGCGCCTGGCCGACTTTGTCGGCCTCTGCCGCGCCAACCTGCTCAATGTCGAGATCGACCTGTCCATCAGCACCTTCGCCGATATCCTGGAAGCACTGCATCAGCGGCGCTGCGACATCGGCTTCTTCACGGCCCCAGCGGGCCTCGAAGGCGTCGAAGCGGTGGAGATCGGTCGCTACAAATATCATGCCTATGTCGGGCGCTCGCACGCATGGGCCGACCGGTCGCAGATTTCCATCCGGGAACTTGAAGGGGTCGGCCTCATCATCTCGCCGTCCGTCCGCCGGTCCCGTCAGGTATTCGACGACCATCTGCACAATCATGGTGTCGTGGCGCCCATTCTCTACGAGGTGGCCTCCATCGAAACCATTTGGCACCTGGCCCGGCTCGGCACCGACGTTGGCATTCTCTCCGACCTTGGCCATGCCGTCAGCGACGACATCGTGCGGCTGGAGTTTGCCGAGGACCTTTCGATTCCGCTCCACATGGTTTCGCTTGCACATGAAGAGCGCACCAACCTGGCCCGTGCTGCATTTGCACTTGGCGCGAAACAGCTTGCAGCGCATTAGGTGACGGCCTCACGCGGTCAATATTCCCGCTTTCAGCGCGTGGCTTCACGAACAACGCAACGCTGTCGAGCGGTCTTTCAACAAGCTCAAACGGTTCAGGGCCGTGGCAACCCGATACGACAGACGCGACGATAACGTCCTCGCACCTATCCGGCTTGCCTCAATTCGTATCTGGCTGCGATCTTGGGAGCTCGTGACTAACGCGCCAAACCCAACATCACCTTTGCCGTAGCCCACCATCGGGGCGCTTTGTGCTCTCGTATCCTTTCACGCTCTGCCCACTCGGTACCGGTGAACTCAGCCCTTTTTGTCATGGGCTGAACAAGAAATTCGATCCGTTTCATGAATGCGCTGCTGTCGAACTGTTTCGACGTTATCAATGTACCATCACCGGAAGGCTCTGCGTGGAAGAAAACCTCAAGATTGACCACTGGTACCGGGCGGATGCTGCGCAGGAGATCAATCGCCGATCCGGTCGTTATGGCGAAGGAACAATTATCCGAGCGAAGTATATCAAAAGCCTCAGTCACCGTCGATGCTGCAATGGCCTCATGCCCATGTTCCGCCAGTTTCGTGACAATCAGATTGGCCGCTGGCTGAGGCAGAAATACAAGAATTTTCCCGGGGCGGATGATCCCTGTCGGCATGGTGATTTCCTCATACGGAGATGACGAAAATCTACCTCTTGCCAGCGTAAGAGTGTGTTTGGTTATGTTTGATTTTATTGCGGACATTGCGTAGTTGATCACAACTCGACGGAGGCCAAAGATCGGGTGGGCTCGATTTCCCCCGCATTTGCCGGTTGCAGCCTCAAGAACGTGCTGAACCATGCCGGCCCGCCGGTGCGAGCAACCGGCTTTCCCATTCGAACGCATGGTAGGAAACCGAAACAAAACAAAACAAAATCGAATGCTGCCTCCAATTTCCGAACCTATAACTGCGGAAATGAGGGAGCCTTGTGATGTTCAATCTCGTCGACCTGTCGTCGCTTCGGCGAATTTGTATCTATCTGCCGGATACGCGGGCAATCAAATTGCTCGAGTCCGCCTTGATCGCCGAGGGTCTTGCGGCTGTAAGCGTCACGACCTTCGCGGAATTCGAGATGACGATACGGCGTGGGGACTACACTGCAATCATTACCGTGTCTTCCTGTATTGATGGAATTCGGACGTCTTCTGAATTGCCGATTATCGATATTCAGTCGCTCTTGGACGATTGGATGCAGACCGACGCCGCTCGCAAACCAACTGCATTCGAGACGATGTCGTTCCTGCAGGGTACTTGCTTCGTCGCCTTGCGGCGCTAGGCCGTTCATTCGGGAAGATCGTACGCATGAGGGGATGGGCCGCCGTGCCCGCCATGCCTCCCGTCGTATATTCTGTGCGGCCGGTCGGCAGATTGTCATGCCGACAACCCGGCTCCCCCTCATAGATGTCATAGGATGCCGGCCGGATCACTGGGTGTGCCCACCAGCCTCGATCAGAAGGTGCCGCGCGTCGTTCGATTGAGCAGGCGCATTCCAGATGTCGCTGTGGTCATATTGAACTCGACTGACACGGTACGAAAGCCGCGGTGGTTCGTGCGTGCGAGGAGCACGCCTGGCGTGAACGAGGGCATGGGTCGTCAATTGACGAATGTCCTTCATCTCGGCATGAAGGGGAGCGAGGTTGTTCGGACATTTAAGATCGCCTAGAGAGGTAACTGAAATTGTAGGGGAAAGTACAATGGCCGAACGCGGCAACGGCTCCTCCGGGAACGTAACCTTGTCACGCCCGACCGCTCTTGGAGGCGGACACGGCGTTCTGCGCGCAAGACCGGAGAAGTGGGGGCCGAGAGCCAAGCTCGATGGCGCGGCGGTTGCCTGCACCCATGCCGGACCCAATTCGGTTCAATTCGTCCCTCCGGCACACGCGGCGCTGGTTTTCTTCACGATGGAACCGCAATGGCAGATCGCGCTCAACAGCGACCGAAGGATTGTCGACATCGCGCCAATGGGATCGCTCGAAATCGTTCCCGCGCAGAACGAGGTGTTCGCGGGCTGGACGGCGCAGAAGCATAGCTTGCGCCTGGACATCGATCCGCTGCGCCTGCAGCGTCTGGCGGGCATGGAGTTCGACCGGGAGACGTTCGAACTGCGCCCGCCGAAGCCCGGCCTGTTCGACGAGAAGGCACACACCCTGGCCTGCTGGATGCGGCACGAAATTCAAAACAACGAATTGGGCGCCCAGGAGAACCTCGATGCTCTGGCCACGGTCTTCGCACTCCACCTGCTTCGCAATCACAGCTCGCTGAAGGACCGGCCGGCTCAGGTTTTCAATGGCGGGCTTCAGGCCAGAACATGGCGAAGGGTCAATGACTTCATTCAGGAGCACTTGAGCGCGCCCTTATCCCTGGAGCGTCTGGCGTCGATCGCCAACCTGTCGCCGACGCACTTCGTTCGGGCTTTCAAGCGCACCACCGGCCAGTCGCCGCACCAGTATGTGATTTCATCCCGGCTCTCATATGCCCGGGGCCTGATCGTCAATACCGATACCCCGTTGAGCCGGATCGCGGAGCTTGCCGGTTTCTCGAACCATAGCCACATGACCGCGGTGATGCAGAGGACCTGGGGAACGACACCCACCGAGTTCCGCAGAAAGCGATAGCGCGGTTGCGTGATGGGAGTTCATGGCTTCACCGACGAGAAGGAAGAGGAGGTGAACGTCGCCTTCGGCATGACGCTGAACGAGTACACCATCCAGAGCGAGGCTGCCGGCATCGCGGGCACCAGCTTCCTGTGCCGCGGTGCAAACGAGCCGTTTGCCATTCGCGACGGCCGCCTCATCACCGGCCGGCAGCAATACAGCAGCGGGCTAACCGCCGAACTCCTGTGGAAGCGCTCGACGAGTATTGATTGTCGAGGGACGGCATAAATTCTTTGTGGTGGTTGAAACAGGCGGAGAAAGGACCTTCCGATCTCCCCTTTGGCGTGTCGATCCCGCCGATCGCTCGTCGTAGCCATCGTTGCGGGCTAAGCGCCTCCATGGATAGCGCTCAGTTTGCCTGTGAACGTGCCTGATGCAGGCGTCATCGCAAGGGAATCGATCCCCCTGCGGCATTCCGCGATGCTGCAGTGGTTTGCTCGCAGCGAAGCTAGAGTGTTGCCCTTCCGTTCCCGGCGACCCCGGGCAGATCGCCGGAGAGGAGTTCGCTTGCGGCTTGCTCGAAGACGGTGATGAAGTCCTCGACGTAGGGGCGGGTGCGGCGGGCTGCCGTCCGGTAGATATGGAAGTCTACGACGATGGACGGTTCGAACGGCCTTATGGCCAGCGTCGCTCCGGAATCCGCTGCAACGAGCGGATGAACGAGAGACACTCCGAGCCCGGCTTCCACCAGCCTGCACACGCCCGTGACAAAGGATATCTCGATGCTGCTCGATACCTGATGCCCGGCAGCCTCGAGGGCTTCCGCCATCCGCTGGGGCAGGGTGCTCTCGTCGGTCAGCGAAACGATGTTCTCGCCAGCCAGAAGCGCTGGTGTGATGATATCGTGACGGGTCAGGGCGTGCCCCTCCGGTAATATGCACACCACCGGAGCCGTCATGAGTGACGTTCGTTCCAGCCCCCTGATCTCCGTGGTCCTGCTTGCGATCAGAACATCGAGCTTTCCGTTTTCTATCCTGTCGACCAGGAGGTGCGATTCCCGGATCAAGATCGACAGCCTTACGCCGGGACGGAGCCTTGCATAGTCCTGAACGGCCTTGAGCAGCAGCAGCCCCGAGAGCGCCGGGACGACGCCGACCCGCAGAACCTCCGCCTCCTCGCGGCGCAACTCGCTCACGGCGCGCCCGAGCTGATCGAGACCGACGAAAATGCGCTCGACCTCGGAGTAAAGCCGTCGCCCACGGTCAGTCAGAATCAATCTGCCTTTCTGCCGCTCAAACAGCTTCAGACCGGTCTGCCGCGCGAGATTTGCGATCAGCTTGCTCAGGGACGGTTGCGAGACGTGGAGAGCTGAGGCTGCGAGGCTGACTGTTCCGTGTTCCACCACGGCTTTGAAGGCCTCGACCTGGCGCAAGCTGATTACCGACATTCCATAGCCTCAAGGAATAGATGATGAAAAACAAGATATTTGACTGCATATCATAAAATCGATCACTTCTATAGACTAATTTACGCCCCCGACCCGACGGCAGTTCATCGGAGCGGGTGGCGATGCGAATAACGGACCGCGATGATCGACGCTTTTGTTCCTCCGGATATCAGTTGGCAGTTTGCGGCCATTCTTGTCTTTGCCAGCTTTTTCACGTCGGCGTTGACGGCTTCTCTTGGCCTGGGAGGCGGCGTCGCCATGCTGGCCGTCATGGGAGCCGGCATGCCGGTTGCAAACCTGCTGCCCGTCCACGGCATCGTTCAGCTCGGCTCCAATTTCGGACGTACCGTGGTCCAGCACCGCCATGTCATCTGGCCTCTGGTGATGTGGTTCCTGATCGGCAGCGTCATCGGGATCGCGTTCGGCGGACCGGTTGTGGTTTTCATTCCGGACGCCTTCGCCAAGATCATGCTGAGGCTTTTCATCCTGTGGTCGGTGCTCGGCCGGACGCTGAAGCCGGATACCGAGCGCGTAAACCGCGGTTTCTTTATCGCCGGAGACGTCGTGACGAGCTTCGGGATGATGATCGTCGGGGCGACCGAGCCGCTGGTGGCCGCCCTGCTGTCTACTCGCGGGATCACGAAGCAGCCACTGATCGCAACCCATGCAACCTGCATGGTCGTGCAGCATGGCCTGAAGATCCTGGCATTCGGTCTTCTTGGCTTTGCCTATGCGGCCTGGCTGCCGATGCTTGGGGCGATGATCGCCAGCGGTTTTGCCGGCACGCTCGCCGGAACGCTTGCTCTCGACAACATGCCTGAGCGTCAGGCCCTCGCATCGCGCGGCCACAGGCTGATCGTCGGTTCCCATCGCGATATCGCCGACGATTTCGAAGAATGGTTCACCAGCGGCACGGCCGATGGCTTCAACGTCATTCCGCCGGTCGCTCCGGAATCTCTCGAGGATTTCGTGACTTTGGTGGTGCCGGAACTGCAAAAGCGCGGCCTGTTTCGAATCGAATATACGGGGATGACCCTGCGCGACCATTTAGGCCTGCCACGCCCGGTGCGCCGATGAAGCAGGTTTCACACCGCTGCGCACCAGCCAGGAAAATGATATCGGATGGCTGCCCATGACTAAAGAAGCTTCCAATGTGATTGTCGTCGGCGCCGGAATCCTGGGTGTTTCAACGGCCTCCCAACTCGTGCGGCGCGGTGTGGCCGTCACACTCGTCAACGACGGTCCGGTGGGGAATGGAGCTTCCGGCCGCTCGCTCTCCTGGCTCAATTCCGCGCGTGTCTGCTCGGAAGCATACCATCGGCTCAGAATGGCCGGCATCGACAGATATCGCACGTTGTCGCATCGATTTCCCACCGCAAGCTGGCTTTCCTTCAAGGGCGGGCTGATGTGGGACCCCGATGACGCGACGAACAGGATCGACGCAACCTTTCGTCGCAATGTGTCGCTTGCGTATGAGGCGGTCCATGTCGATGCGGGCAGCGTCTCGGAGGTGACGCCTGGTGTCGACGCCCGAGCAGTAACCCCGCAGGGCGCCATCTTCAATCCCGGAGAAGGTTGGTTCGATCTGTCTGCCCTGATTGATGTGCTGCTGGCTGACTTTGTCCGGCACGGCGGCAAATTGGTGACCGATCAGGGGCCTGCGCATGTCGTCGTCAGGGGCGGCCGGGCAACGGGTGTGTCCACGTCGACCGGTTGACGACATGGCGAAGAGACCTTTCGATCTCCCTGGTTTTCTGCTGTCCGGTTTCGGCGTAGGCGCCGTCATCTTCGGTCTCGACTCCTTCGCACGCGAGAATAGCGTTGGAATGGTTGCGCCTGCACTCGCCGGCATCATCAGTCTGTGGCTCTATGTTCACCATGCGCGACGCCGGCCGGACGCTATTCTGGACATTCGTCTTTTCCGGCATCCGGCGTTCCGGGCCAGCATGTTCGGAGGTACGCTCTTCCGTGTCGGTTTCGGCGCCATGCCTTTCATGCTGCCTTTGTTGATGCAGGTGATATTCGGTTATACGGCGCTCCAGTCCGGAGCCATAACCTTTGTCGCGGCGATCGGCGCCTTCGGAATGCGCACATTGACCCGTTACATTCTGAACCGTTTTGGCTTTCGATCGGTGCTATCCTGGAATGCCTTGATCTCCAGCCTGTTCATGGGTCTCTGTGCCGCATTCAACGAGCAAACTGCCGTTCATCTGATGATGGCGGTCATCTTTCTCGGCGGGGTGTTCCGCGCCCTGCAGTTCACGAGCCTCAATGCGCTGTCTTTTGCGGAGGTGACGGATGCCGAGATGAGCCATGCAACAACGCTCTCGCAAATGGCGTTGCGCATTTCCCAGGGGGTCGGCGTGGCACTTGCCGCTATCCTGCTCCATTTCTATTCCGGAAACGCAGGGAATCTGACCTCTTCGGCTTTCTCCGCATCCTTTGTCGTCATCGCCCTGATCTCCGCCTTTTCATCCCTTTCATTCTTCGCCCTTTCGAGGACAGCGGGTGACGCGCTCATCGGACGGAGCAAGCTTCATTGAATATAGATCCGCCAACAATCGCCATAGTTCCGCTTCAGGTTTTCGGCTGCGTTGGACTGCCGAAATCAACATGTTGATTGGAAAGACGAATTTTCCGTATTGGTCCAGTCTCAAGCAACTTCTTTCCTCAATCTGACATCCTTTAGTCTATAAAGTTTATAGACTATTTGGCGCGAAGCACGGTACAACTTCACATGAGTGGAGATGGGATTGCGGCCATTCCCGACAACCGTACGAAGCCGGAAGCCTTCCGGCTGAGGGCAATCCGTTTGCCGATCTCCGAATTTCCATCGGCAAGAACCGCGCCGCCGGCCTTGATTGTGAGACATGCATCATGAGTGAATCCATCGTGCGAACTGAACCCGATTTCGCCCCTCGGGTCATCGGCCTCATCGAGAGCTATGTTCCGGAGCTTGTTGCCATCCGGCACGATCTGCATGCTCATCCCGAACTCGGCTTCGAGGAAGTGCGAACGTCGGCTATCGTTGCCGAAAAGCTTTCGTCGTGGGGTATCGAGGTTCATCGGAACATCGGCAAGACGGGCGTGGTGGGGCGTCTCTCGGGACGTCACCCCGGCAACCGTTCAGTCGGATTGCGGGCCGACATGGATGCGCTGCCCATGCCGGAGGAGACCGGCCTTTCCTATGCCTCCGTCTATCCCGACCGTTTCCATGGCTGCGGCCACGACGCTCACACGACAATTCTCCTGGGAGCGGCCCGCTATCTGGCTAAGACGCGGGATTTCGCCGGCACGGTGACCTTCATCTTCCAGCCGGCGGAGGAAGGACTCGGCGGCGCGCGCGCGATGATTGCCGATGGTTTGTTCGAGCGGTTTCCGGTTGACGAGATCTACGGGCTTCACAATTCGACGCACTCGCCGCCCGACCATCTGCATGTCTCTGCCGGTACGGTGCTCGCTGGCGCCGATTTTTTCGACGTCACGTTTAAAGGCAAAGGGGCTCACGGCGCTCATCCGAATGTCGCACGAGACCCCATTCCCGCGATCACCGAACTCGTTCAGGCACTGCAGACCATCGTGAGCCGGAACGTCACGCCGACTGAACCGGCCGTCCTGTCGGTTACCAAGGTGCATAGCGGTTCAGCCTAACAACGTGATCCCGGAAACTGCGAGCATCGGCGGCACGATACGTGCGTTCTCCGATGACGTCAGGCACCTGATCCGCTCCCGGCTGACGACCATCGCCCGGAATGTCGCTGCCGCGCATGATCTCGAGGTCGAAATCGATATCCGGGATATTTTCTCGGTCCTGACCAACCATCCGGAACATGTCGACATCGTCGCCGATATCGGCCGTCAGGTTTTGGGCGAAGGCCGGGTTTCCACGTCACCCAAACGCGCCATGGGCAGCGAGGATTTCGCGGACATGCTGCTCCATGCGCCCGGAGCCTTCTTCACACTCGGCCATTCCGGCGGCGTTCCGGCCCACAATCCCGGTTTTATCGTCGATGACGCCATCTTGCCCGTCGGGGCCACCTTGTTTGCCCGCCTTGTCGAAAACCGGCTGCAAGCGGCCTGAACTCTCTGAAATATTCTTGTCCAGCAAAGGAAGGATTGCATATGCAACTGTCCAGACGGAATGCCCTTTTGTTCGGTGCGGTTTTCGGCACGGGAATAGTCCCGGGATTGTCCTCCCTGGCACAATCGGCAAAGGCGGCGAAAAAGGGCGGGATTCTGAACGCCGTTGCCGTCGGAGAGCCGACGACCCTCGTGCCGTTGCTGGATTCCAACACCCGGACCCGGGTCATCTCCACCAAGATCCTCGAAGGACTGGTGCGCTTTGATGAAAAGTTCACCCCCCAGCCCGTACTCGCCACCTCCTGGGCGATATCGGAGGATGGGCTGCGCTACACATTCAGTTTGCGCCAGGGTGTGAAATGGCACGACGGCAAGGAATTCACCGCCGCTGACGTGCGTTTTTCGCTCCTGGCGTTCAAACGCGTCGGCCCCCGCGGCCGCATCACCTTTGCAAACGTCACCGATGTGGAAACGCCCGATGCCCATACCGCTGTCATTGTCCTGTCCAGGCCGACACCCTTCCTGCTGAGAGCGTTGACCGGAGGCGAGACGCCGATTCTCGCCGCCCACAGCTATCCGACGGAAGATTATGCCGCCAGCAAGAATGGCACGAGCCCGATCGGGACCGGCCCTTTCATATTCGAGGAGTGGAAACGCGGCAGCCACGTCAAGCTCAGAAGGAACCCGGACTATTGGCAGGCGGGTTTGCCGTATCTCGACGCCGTGGTGACGCGGTTTGTGGGTGACGCGGCTGCCGCGTCCATCGCCATCGAAACTGGGGAAGCGCATCTGTCGACAGACATTTCATACGTCGATATCGACCGGTTGAGGCAGAACCCGCAGATTGCCGTCGATACCTATACCGACGCCTACCTCAACAACGCACAGATATTCGAGTTCAATCTGGAGAACCCGATCCTCGCAAAACGCGAGGTTCGCCACGCTCTGGCCCACGCGATAGATCGAAACTTCATCGTGGATACGATTTTCTTCGGAGCTGCGAAGCCGGCAGCCTCGACGATACCCGCGGTCTTCGCGGCTTACAACGATGAGGCCCCGTTCCAGTATCCATTCGACCTCCAGAAGGCATCTCAATTGCTGGATGCCGCCGGTTTTCAGAAGAAGGAGGATGGCGTCCGGTTTAGCCTGCGCCTTGCCTTCCTTCCCGGCGATACGTTCAGGAAGACGTCGGAATATCTTCGTTCCGCCTTCGGCAAGCTCGGTGTCAGGGTGGAGATACAGGACGGGGACCTGGGGACCTATATCAAGCGTGTCTATAACGAGCGCGGTTTTGATATCAACCTGAACGGAATCAGCCGGTTGTTCGACCCGACGGCCGGTGTGCAGCGGCTTTACTGGTCGGACGGGATCAAGAATGTCGCTCCCTATGTCAATGCCGCGCACTACAACAACCCCGAAGTGGACGACCTTTTCCGCTCGGCTGCGATTGAAAAGGACGATGCGAAGCGGGCCGGCTATTTCAGGAAAATCCAGGCGATTGCCGGCGTCGACCTGCCGAACTTCGCGCTCGTCGCCCTGCCGACCGTGATAGCGCGATCCGCCGCCGCCCGCTCGCTGGTGACGACGATCGACGTGACGTCAAGCGATTTCGCCAATGCCTGGCTGGATGTCTGAGCGAGAGAATCCCGAACGAGGCAAAGGCATCTTCGACAGGGGATACCTTTGCCTGCAAAGTGAAGAAGGTCCGGGAATCACGTTGCCGTGAGGATAGGCCGGGTGTTTCTGTCATATGACTTCACCGGGTCGACCGCCATGGAAACAGACGGGCAGAGTGGCCGCCTCATGGCCTCACCGCTGTCGCCAATGGCCACGGTGCCCACTATTGTCCATGAGGCGACATGAGCATGGATGTCATGTACCGGGCCTGCTGCGGCACGACGAATTAATGCTGCTATCGTGCTTCATTGCGAGGCGATCACTGGCGGGGAAATGCCATCCAACGCATAGGCTCCGACCTGGGCATATTTCCACCAGTTGGCATCGTGGAGCGTGTGGACGCGCAGATTGCGCCAGTACCGATCCAATCCCAGTTCGGAGCGGGTGGAACTGGCGCCGGCGAAAGTGAAGATATCCGTCGCAATCTGCAGGGCGACATCTCCTCCGAAGGCCTTGGCTTTCGAAACGGTGACTGCCGCCTTTGCAACACTGTCGGAATCCAGAGTTTGCACCGCGTCGTGCAATGTCTGCGCCGCGTGCGCCTGCAATAGTTCCGCCGCGTGCTGGCGCGCTTCCCACTGACCGAGCGTGACGAGAAGATGATGATCGTCTCCCGGTCGTGTCCAACCACGGGAAAGCGCTTCCGGCGGAACCCGCGTGCGGCCACGGACGAGGTCCTTGGCGGTCTCCAGGGCACCTCTGCCGATGCCTATGTCGATCGCCGAATGGGTGAGCTGGAAAGTCGCCAGAAGCGGCGTGAAATGCGGCTGGCCTTCGGGTCTACGCAGCACATGGCTGACGGGGACAACGACATCCTTGAAAAGGATGGTCTGGCTGGCTGTACCGCGCTGGCCGAAATGCCTCCAGTCATCGGCAAAGTGAATGCCTTCGGTCTCACGGGGCACGATGGCGAAGACGAAGTTGCCGTCGTCGTCCTGCGCCGAAACACGAATCCAATCGCCGTTGAAGGCGCCGGTCGTGTAAAGCTTCGTGCCGTTCAGAAGGTAATCCGGGCCGTTCGACGTCAGGCAAGTTGAAGGTAACCCTCCATCCTTTTGGCCGGCTTCCGCCTGGGCATTGCCAAAGGTGTCGAATGCAAGAATTCGGCCTAGGAGGAATTCCCGTTGTGCGGGCGTGCCGAAGCTCCGGAGCGTTTCAATCGTGCCGAAATGACTCTGCGCCGTCTGGGCGAGAGCACCGTCCGCAGCCGCGATGATCTGGATCATGTCCGACAATTCGGGATATGAAAGCCCGGGGCCTCCTTGCTCGGCCGGAATTGTGAGCGTCAGAAGCCCCGTGCGTCCCCATGCCTTGTATTCGGCACGCAAAGGCTGGCCGGAGGCATCGCGCTCCACCGCTCCCGGCAAAAGCGTCGCGGCAAAGTCCCGGGCTATCCGGCGGAAGGTGTTTTTCGAGACCGTCGTCAAGGGGGAATGTCCGGCATCCATGATCATGCCGCCCAGTCCAGCGCCCAGGCTCGCACGTCGACCGGTGCGGGAATGAAGCCCTCGCGCAACAGAAAATCCGCCTGATGCTGAAGCGCAGTCAGGCGCTCTTCCGACAGGTGGGGAAGCAGGTTGGCCGTTGCGAAATTACCGAACGCGCTTTCGGCGTCCTCTGCCGATTGGCCTGTCTCGCTCGCCAGAAGCCCCCAGAGCCTGTGCCGGTCAGGGCCGATGCTCAGGACGGACTCTTTTACCGCCGCCAGAACGGCTGTGACGGCTTCCGGATGATCGGCGATGAAAGCCTCGTGGAAAGTCAGCGTGCGCGGAGTGCCGTTGTTAACCCGGACCAGCGGATCTTCCTGAAGGTCGAGCCGTAGGATCGGACGCACCTTCCCCGACGCCATGGCGGCGGCACCGGCGGCGCTTTTCAGCCAGACGGCGTCCACCTGTCCAGCCTCCAGCGCGGCAAGTTCGTCATCGAAATGCTCACCGCCCCGCTCGCCAGGTGCGGTCGTCCTGTGAGGGATTTCAACGAGGGTGACGTCAGATAGTTTCGCTCCAACGGTTCCGAGCGCCTGATCGATTCCTCGTAGCGCTGAGATTTTCGCAACATCGAGGCGATGGCCGGAAGATACGGGAACTGCAAAGCGGCCCGTGACGAGGTCGGCGATTACTTTTGCAGGCGAATCCGATCGTACGACGACGGCCTGGATTTCATCGAGCCATGTGATGCCCAGAAGTCGTGTCCGGGCGCCGTGGCTCCTCGCCCATATGGCGGGAATGTTGCCGCCCTCGCGAATGAGATTGGAGATGCCGTGCTCGAAATGGTGGCGGCGGAGGTCTGGGTCCTTCACATCCTGCAGCGCATTGGGCTGGAAGCCACTGGCTCGCAGGGCTTTCTGCAACAGGCCAAGTCCGGCTCCTACGCCCGTCGCGGTCGGAGCAGGGCAGCGCGTGTAGTAGATTTGAGTTCCACTGGTCATGTCGCGCGGTCTCTCACTGCTTGAGCCAGGTTGAGGCGAAATCGCCGGAAATTCCGGCGGCATCGGTGATCGCATCGACAACGCGCTTGTTCAGGAACGTGAACTGGAAGTCCGACAGAAGATTCAGGTCGGGCAGGTCGTTGATCACCTTGATCTGGATATCCGTCCAGAACTGCCTGCGCCGCGTCGTGTCCACCTCCACCGCTGAGGCTTCGAGAAGGGAGTCGACCTCGGGATTGGCATAATGCGCACCGTTTGAGAATGGAACGCCCGGCTTGAAATTCTTCGACCAGTACAGTCTTTGCACACCGACAGTGGGATCGAACGTATTGGTCATCGAGTTGGTCGTGAATGCAAAGTCGCGATCCGTATAGACGCGCTTCACGTAGCTTGCGAAATCCTGGGTGCGGACCGTCACCTCGATACCGACCTTCGCCAATGCCTGCTTGACGTAGTCGGCGGTGCGCTTGTCTCCTTCCGTCGCGGGACGAAAATCGTGCACGACGCGGAAACGGAGCCCGTTTTTGTCCCGCGGATAGCCTGCTTCGTCGAGCAACGCTTCCGCCTTCGCCGGGTTGAAATCATAGGTCGGCAATCCAGCCGCACGGAAAGGGGCGAGGTCGGGGCTGATCGGGCCGGTCACGATTTCTCCGAAACCATACCAGACGACATCCCGCACGACCGTCTTGTCGATCGCATGGGCGACGGCCTGCCGCACGCGGATATCCTTGAAGTATTCGTTGTCGAGATTGAACTCGATCCGCTTGACACCGGCATCGAAGATCGAGCCGCGGGGATCGACGATGATGTGATCGAGACCTTTGATCCGCTCGACATCGCTGAGTGGTATCAGCGTGCCGGACGCGATATCGACTTCCCCGGTCTCGATCGCCGTGGCCCGTGCACCGGGATCGGATATGAAGCGAAAAATCACACGATCCAGATAGGGCTTGCCTTCATCCCAATAGTCGGGATTGCGCTCGAGGATCAAATGGCTCCCGTGTACAAGCTCGACGAACCGAAACGGCCCGGTTCCGATTGGGGCATTGTTGACCGGATTGATGCTGGCGTCTGTCCCCGCATAGATATGTTTGGGTACGATGGGGGACTCGCTCGCGACGAGCGCATTCAGGAGATATGGCGCAGGCTTGGAGAGCCGCAGGATAAGTGTATGGTCGTCGGGCGTGTCGATCGTCTCGACATTGGCGAACGTCGCGCGGCCGCGAGGGTGAATCTGTTTCAGGAGCTGGATCGAGAATGCGGCGTCCTCGGCGGAGAAAGACTTTCCGTCGTGCCACCTGACACCTTCCTGAAGGCGGAAGGTGTAGATCAGGCCATCGTCGCTGATCTCCCAGGCAGTCGCCAGGGCGGGTTTCGGCGCAAGGTCGAAGTCATAGCGAAGCAGTCCTTCCACCACCTTCGGACCAATGCTTCTTGACCCATCCGGAGAAAATGGCACCAGCTGCGGAGGCTGCACGGCAAGCAGAAAGATCAATGTGCCGCCTCTCTGGGGAGAGATGGCCGTCTCTCCCGCCAGGGCCACCCGTCGATTGAATACGGAGGAAGAGAGTGCGGTCGCCGCGAGCAGCAAGGACGTGCCTTTGATCAGGACGCGGCGGGACATGGAAGGCATGAGTATCTCCAGGGATATGTGTAGCCTTTCCCATGTGACGGATTTCAAGACGCGTTACTTGAGATGACAGGCTTACAGGCAGGCGTGGAAACTTGTCGCGTTCACCTGTTGATGGGAGGCAGCAGGCCATGGCTGAGCGACGGCTTTATCGGCAGGCGATTTCTGTCGGATCGGCAGTTCATTTCTCCGGCTTATATCAGGCCACTTCGCTGAGCCGGCCGGCCTGGAAATCGACAAGCAGGATGGCGATCTCGTAGCCTCGCCGCTGAAGCCAATGGGCCACGGTGCGGGCGCGCACGCCAGGCAGGTCGTCGATCAGGACGACGCGCGCCCCGCGCACGGCGATGGTGCGATAGGCAACGCCAAGCAACTGGCCGCCTTCGGATGACAGGGTGTCGTCGAGATGCCCCAGCTCGAATTCTTCTGGCGTCCTGACATCCAGAAGATAAGTGGTGCGGTCCGGATCGGTAGCCCAATTGCGGGCGGTCGCGACATCGATTTCGGGAAAGCGATCGTCGCTGCTCAATGCCTCGATATGCCGGCGGGCGAATTCGAGTGCTGCATCGCTGGCTTTCCCATAGACGCGGGTCTTGCCGGTTTCGAGGCCGAGACCGGCTGCGGTCCAGCCTTTGGTGCCTTCGTGGAGATAGGATACCTGGTTGGGAACTTTCGCGTCTATCAGCGTTTGCGCTCCGAGAATGGCGCGCGGTAGGCCTGCGCATGAGACCACCACCTTTGTCTTTTCGGAGGGAACGACATCCTTGAAGCGCAACACCAGTTCGGCCCCCGGCACGCTGACGGCTCCAGGCACATGCTCGCGCACAAATTCGGGAACGGTGCGTGTGTCGATGACGATGACGTCTTCGCCGGCGTTGCGTAGCTTCTTCAGTTCATCGGCGGAGATGACCGGCGTGTTCTTCTCCTCTTTTACCGCAACGGAGAAATCGACGCCGGGCGTGTCGAAAGTCGGCAGCGTCTTGCCATCGCCGTTCGCTGTCCAGGCCGGAATGCCGCCCTCAAGTGCAAATACATTCGACCGGCCGATGGCGGCGAGTTCCTCGACAAGGCGCGCGGCAACACCGTCGCCGGCATCGGCAAGCACGGTGCGGACAACCTTGCGCGGCACGAAACGATCGATATCGTTCTTTACCCGTTCGACCGGCAGGTTGGTGGCGAACAGCGGCGAGGCATAACCAACGACGGCCGGATCGCGGATGTCGAGCACCGCCAGCTCCTGTCCATCTGCAAGCCAGGTAAGGAAAGTATCGCGGGAAATCGCCTTCTGGCTCATGAACCGGCTCCTCATCGGTTGCTGTCGATGCAGCAAGACTAGCGGGGAGGGGCTCATGTGGCGAAGTCCGCTGCATGCGGAGCCGCCTTCCAAATGGAAAGATGATTTTATAATATACAAAAACCATAGACTAATTTTCTTTACGCGGCGATACCCAACGCTCCTTGTCGCCGAAGGGGGGCGCGCGCCGGACCTATGGTCACGGAAGGAGGATTCGCGGCGAACGGCATTCCAGGTTGAGCGAAGTCAATTTCGCCTACTTTGCCTTGAACCCCATGCGACGGACGACGTCGAGAAGCACATGCCGGCCCTTGAGAGCCGCAGTATCGGCGATGCGGTTGGCGATGACGCTCGTCCACCCCCTCACGGTCATACCCTGGCCGGCCTGGAACGCGCTTATCGTTCTGTCATAGGCTGCGAGATCGGTTTCGTGAGCGCCCGCCCGATATTGCTCGCGATGCAGCACGAGGGATTGGGGCAGGCGGGGTTTGATGTCCGTTTCGACTGAGGGATCGGGATAGCCGACCGACATGCCGAAAACCGCGAAGGTTTCCGGTGGCAGGCCGAGCACCTTGCCGACTTCGGCAGGATGATTGCGGATGCCGCCGATATAGCAGGTGCCGAGTCCCAGCGATTCCAGGGCGACGAGCGCATTCTGGGCAGCAAGCGCGGCGTCGATCGCGCCGAGCAGGAGGCTTTCGAAATAATCGAGACCTTCACCGGTCTTGCCATAGGTGCCGGCGATGTTTCTGAGCCGCGAGAGGTCCGCGAGCCACACGAGAAAGAGCGGTGCCGACACCATTTGCGGATTGGGAGAGGCGAGCTCGGCGAGTGTCGCCCTGCGATCGGGGTCTTCGACCGCCACGACGCTCCACGCCTGCAGGTTGGAGGAGGTCGGGGCCGATTGCGCTGCCGCTATCGCCAACTGCAGGACGCCTTCCGGCACAGGCCGGGACAGATATGTGCGGACGGAGCGATGTGAAAGAATGGCGGCGAGTGTCGCGTTCCATTCCTCTGTATGCACCGTCTGGCCGGCTCCGTAACGGCGATGCAGCAGGCGATGAATCTGCTCCGGTTTCTCGATGGCGTCGAGAGTTTCAGCCGACATTTCCATACCTTTCCAAGAGGATATCAGTAAACGCAAACTTAGAAGCCATCTCCTTTGCAGACAAAGAAGATCTTGGCAAAGATCATGTCGCCGATAGAACGATATTTCGGAAAGTCGCGGAACGGTTTTGCCTTGGATCTGGAGCTGGCATGCGGGAGGGGCGTACTGCTCAATCGGCCCCGCTGCAGGTGATCAACTTGTCATCCAGGTTGTATTCCGGAAGGAGAAGGCTGCTCCTGCCAATGGATATCTTCTCCGTCGCGGCGCCTTGCGTAAAAAAAAGTCGTCGTTGACATAAATCGTCGTCTATGAGACAAAATCGTCGACGATTTACGGAGTACTGTCATGAGGCGACTGGAAGGAAAAATTGCTGCTGTCACGGGCGGCGCATCGGGCATCGGCGAGGCGACCGTTCGCCGGTTCATCGCCGAAGGCGCAAAGGTGTGTTTCGCGGATGTAGATGAAGAACGTGGCGTCGCCGTCGCGGAAGAACTGAACGCTTCAGGCGAAGTCGTCCTCTTCGTACGGACGCAGACGCAGGACGAGGCGCAGTGCACGGCTTTCATCGAGGCGGCGGTTGCCCGGTTCGGCCGCCTGGACATTCTCGTAAACAATGCGGGCATCCGTCACTATCAGGGCATCCTCGATACCGACAATACGACCTGGGATCGCATTCTCGGTGTCAACGTGAAGGGCTATGCGTTTTGCGCGAAAGCGGCTGTCGCCGCGATGAAGGCAAGCACCGGCGGCAGCATCGTCAACGTCTCGTCGAACCGTTCGACCGCCGCCGGCGGCAACATGGTGGAGTACGATACGACCAAGGCCGCGGTGATCGGTCTCACGCGCGGCATCGCCTACGATCACGCCAGGGATGGCATCCGCTCGAACGCCATCTCGCCGGGACCGGTCTTCACGCGGTTCCACGAGAAGAGGGCGGCGGCGCTCGGGAAAACCGCCGAGGAGTTCATCCGGGGGTTCGGCCAGGGCGGCATGATGAAGCGACCGGCGCGTCCCGAAGAGATCGCGGCTGCGATCCTGTTCCTGGCAAGTGACGATGCATCGTACATTACCGGCATCAATCTCATGGCGGACGGCGGGATCTCGGCCGTCGACCCGGACTCCCTGAACACCTGGCTTCAGCAGGGCGTCAGCGCCACTTGACGCCGTCATGCAATCATCCGGAATCTCATGGGAAAGCAACATGACGCATAAAGATTTCAACCTTCTCTCGGGTATCGGCAATACGCCGCTCATCGCCCTCACAAAGCTTCCGGGGCCTGACGACGCGCGCGTCCTCGTGAAGCTGGAAAGCAAGAACCCGACAGGAAGCTCGAAGGACCGCAGCGCCCTGTCGATGATCGAGGACGCGGAGCGCGCCGGCAGGCTTCAGCCGGGCCAGCGCGTCGTGGAGGCCAGCGGCGGGAGCACGGGAACCGCGCTCGCGATGATCTGCGCGCTGAAGGGATATGCCTGCACGATCGTGACGTCCGATGCTTTCGCGGACGAGAAGCTGAAGACCATCCAGGCTTTCGGCGCAACGCTCGACATCATTCCAAGTGTTCACGGCAAGGCGACCTACCCGGAATTGTTCGATCTCATGCATGCCCGGGTCGAGGAACTGGGCCGCGTTCCGGGCAACTACTATCTGCATCAGATGAAAAATCCAGCCAATCCCAAGGCGTACAATACGATGGGCCGCGAAATCCTGGAGCAGACCGGCGGAGAGGTGGACGCTTTCACAATGACCTGCGGCTCCGGCGGGTGCTTTTCCGGTACGATGGAGGTCTTCAAGGCCTACCGGCCCGATATGCTCGGCGTCGCCGTCGAACCCGCCGGATATCGGCATATCTCGGGCGGTCCCAAGGGCGTTCACCACATCGACGGCGTCGGCGACGGGCCTCCGGGAGTACTTTTCCGCTACGATCTT
Source organism: Neorhizobium puerariae (assembly GCF_042429745.1). Lineage (NCBI taxonomy): Bacteria > Pseudomonadati > Pseudomonadota > Alphaproteobacteria > Hyphomicrobiales > Rhizobiaceae > Neorhizobium > Neorhizobium puerariae. Next base: position 65,080 of record NZ_JBHMAA010000011.1, read on the forward strand.
GTCGATGAGATCGAAGCTGTCACCGATGATGAAGCATATGACATGGCTCGCCGGCTCGCGCGCGAGGAGGGCATATTCGGCGGGAAGTCGGCTGCGGCCAATGTCGTTGCCGCCTTGAGGATCGCCAGGCGGCTCGGCAGGGGCCGAACGGTGACGACGGTGATTTGCGACACCGGATACAAATATCTGTCGGGAGACCTGTTCACGATCTGACAAGAAGGCCGGACAGGCTGTCCGACGGTAATGAGGTCGTCAAACTTCAAAAAAAGGGGAATAGGAATGCGAAAGAAACTTCTCACATCACTCCTTGCCTGCGCCGCCTTCTCGGTCGCAAACCAGGCATCCGCCGGACCGACGCTCGACAAGATCAAGGCGCGCGGGGAACTCGTCTGCGGCGTGAACACGGGGCTCGGCGGCTTCAGTGTCGCCGACAGTTCCGGGCGCTGGACGGGTTTCGACGTCGACATGTGCAAGGCGATCGCCGCATCGATCTTCGGCGACGCCTCCAAGGTTCGTTTCGTGCCGACGTCCGAGCAGGTTCGCTTCACCGCGCTTCAGGCCGGCGAAGTGGACGTCTTGACCAGAAACTCGACCTGGACGCTGCAGCGTGACGCGGGACTGGGTCTGGATTGGGCCGGTATCAATTTTTACGACGGCCTGGCCTTCATGGTTCCCGTCGCATCCGGCATCAAGGATCTCAAGGCGCTCGATGGCGCGACGATCTGCATGAACCAGGGTTCTGCGGCGGAGGTCGACACCCGCAACTATTTCACGACCAACGGGATGACCTATCAGCCGTTGGCGATCGAAAATCAGGAGTCGCTCAACAACTCGTTCTTCTCGGGTCGCTGCGATGCGATCACGGCGGACTCGTCCAACCTGGCCGCCATTCGCGCGACTGCGAAAAAACCGGCCGACTATGTCGTTCTTCCGGAAATCATCTCCAAATCCCCGCTTGGGCCGGTCGTGCGCAAGGATGATCCTCAGTTCACGGCCATTGTGCGGTGGACGCTGAATGCGATGATCACCGCCGAGGAATATGGCGTCACCAGCGCCAATGTCGAGGAGATGAAGTCGAGCGGCAGCGAGGCCGTGAAGTCGCTGCTCGGCGCCACGCCCGGTTCAGGCAACGCGCTCGGAATTTCGGAGAACTGGGCGTACAACATCATCAAGCAGATAGGGAACTACGGCGAGAGTTTCGAGCGCCATGTCGGCGCGGGCTCGCCGCTCGGCCTGCCGCGCGGCGCCAACGCGCTATGGTCCAAGGGCGGCCTGCTCTATGCGCCGCCGATGTGATCGCATGGTGCCCCGCGACCTGTTCGGCAGACGCGGGGCAGCGTCTCTTCCGATAGGTGTCCAGTGTCGACCTCGTTTTTCAGAACGCATGTGATCCTTGGCTATATGCTGACGTGGCTCGTCATGTTCGCGGGCGTGTTCCTGCTCATGCGCTTCTCGCTGGCCGCGCTTGGCAGCCGCAATATGAGCGTCGATTTCGGCTTTCTGCGTTACCCGGCCAATTTTGACATAGGAAACAGCCTCTTGCCCTTTTCGGGGTCGGACAGCTACGCGAAAGCGCTTTTCGTCGGCTTCCTGAACACGATCAAGGCTGCCATCGCCTGCATCGCGTTCGCGACTGTCGTCGGGACACTGATCGGTGTCCTGCGCCTTTCTTCCAATCCGCCGCTTCGCGGCTGTGCCGGCCTCCTCATCGAAGTGCTGCGCAACGTGCCGCCCCTGCTGCAGCTTTTCGCATGGTCGGCGATCATCCAGTTTTCCCTGCCGCTGCCACGCGACGCCTGGGAGCCGGTCGGCGGCGTGGTCCTGTCCAATCGCGGCATCTGGTTTCCGTTCCTGACCCTCACAGGCGAGCATTCCGTGCTGACGATCCTGGGCTGCGGCCTGGTCGCCGCGGCAGCGCTTTTCACCGCATGGCGTCTGGTGAACCGCGATCCGGTGAAAGGATTTTGGTGGCTGGTGATCTCGGCCCTGCTGGCGGGGACGGTGCTGTTGTTCCTCTCCGGTTCCATCGTGGCCGATCTGCCGGAAAAACGCGGGTTCAATTTTCGCGGCGGCATGTCCGTAACGCCCGAGTTTGCCGCGCTCGTCATCAGCCTCACGCTCTATACGAGCGGCTACATGGCGGAGATTGTGCGCGGCGCCGTCCTGTCCGTGCCGGCCGGCCAGTCCGAGGCGGCATCCGCCCTGGGTTTCCGCTATCTCCAGACCCTGCGGCTGATCGTGCTGCCCCAGGCCGTACGCATCGCCATCCCACCCATGACGAACCAGTATATCAACGTGACGAAAAGCACCTCGCTGGCCGTGGCGGTCGGATATTCCGACATCGTGTCCGTCGGCAACACGATCATGAACCAGAGCGGCCGCGCGATCGAGGTCATAGCCATCTTCGTGGCGGCCTATCTTCTGCTGAATCTCGTCATTTCCGAAATCATGAACCGTCTCAACAGACGGCTGTCGCTGGCATGACCATGGCGCAATCATATCTCCGGCATCGCGGACGCAGCCCGTTCTTTCATCCGTGGTACAATGCCGTCATCACCGCCGGATTGTCGTTCTTCCTGATCTATCTGGCGGTGCGCCTGTGGCAATGGGCCGTGAGCGGAGCCGTCATGCTGCCCGGTCAAGCCGGCGAATGCATGCAGGCGGCCGGCGCCTGCTGGTCCATACTACAGGAAAAGTGGCGGCTGATCCTGTTTGGCTTCTATCCGCAGGCGGAGCTTTGGCGCGCGGTGGCAGTGCTCGTTATCGTGACGATTGCCGCCGGTTTCTCGTCGGTGCCCCGTTTCTGGTCGCGCCGTCTGCCCGCCCTGTGGATGCTGGTCGTCGTGACGGTCCTGCTGCTCCTCAGCGGAGGCATATTGGGACTGCCCTATGTTTCGCCGGACCAGTGGAGCGGCCTCCCCCTGACCGTGGTGCTGTCCCTCGGAGCAATCATCATCGCCCTGCCTCTCGGGATATTGCTTGCGCTGGCTCGCCAGTCGGAGATCATCCCGCTGCGCGCGGCTGCCGTCGCGCTCATCGAACTCGTTCGCGGTATTCCGCTGGTCACCGCGCTTTTCGTGGCGTCGGTCGTCCTGCCGCTCTTCCTGCCAGCCGAGATATCCATCCCGAAGATCATTCGCGCCCTGTTCTGTATCGCCGTCTTTCTGGCCGCCTATGTCGCGGAAGCGGTGAGGGCCGGGCTGCAATGGGTGCCGGGCGGACAGAGGGAAGCGGCTGCCGCACTCGGCTTCCGCTACTGGCGCATGCAGCAGCTCATCATTCTGCCGCAGGCGCTGCGCGTTTCACTTCCCGGGCTGATCAACGCTTTTCTGGACTTTCTGCAGGCAACCTCGCTTGTCGTGATCATCGGCCTTTTCGACCTGCTCGGCACCACACGGGCCGCAATCGCCGACACGACATGGCAGGCGTTCTATCTCGAGGCCTATCTTGGGGTGGCGGCCATCTACTTTGTCTTGTGCTTCTCGATTTCGAAATATTCGGGCTGGCTGGAGACCTATTTGCAGCGGAGCCTCAAGCGATGACGCAATCACCAGAGGCGATCAACCTGCATGGGAAACGGACATGAACTACGAGAACGGCCGGTCGAGCGGGATAAAGGCATCGCCGAGCATGGCGATTGCAATGGCGGCGAAGAAGCTGCGGGCGGAAGGCCGGGACATCATCGATCTTTCCCTGGGGGAGCCCGACTTCGAACCGCCCGCCCACGTTGCCGAAGCCGCGCACGAGGCCATCCGGGCCGGCGGCATACGATATGGACCGGCTGCGGGCAGCGAGGCGCTGCGGCGGGCGATCAGCGACAAGTTCCGCAAAGAGAACCGGCTGGATTTTGCGTTGGACGAAATCACGATCGCCAACGGCGCAAAGCAGATCATATTCGATGCCTTTCTGGCGACGCTGGAGCCAGGCGACGAAGTCGTGATCCCCGCGCCTTGCTGGGTGTCCTATGGGGATATCGTCGCCCTGCATGGTGGAACACCGATCTATGTGGAATGCGGGCCGGAGGCCGGGTTCAAATTATCCGGCGCTCGCCTCGAAGCCGCGATCACGCCGCGCACGAAGTGGCTGATGTTGAATTCCCCGTCGAATCCGACGGGCGCAATCTACACGGCCGGCGACTATGCGGCGCTTGAGGCCATTCTTTCAAGACATCCTCGAATCCTGGTTCTTTCGGACGAGATCTATGAGCATATCCTGCTGCGCGACGTGCCCTTCGTCTCGTTCGGGGAGGTGTGCCCGTCGCTGCGTGACCGGACGCTCCTGGTCAACGGCGTTTCCAAGACCTATGCGATGACGGGCTGGCGGGTGGGATATGCCGCCGGGCCGAAAGCGCTTGTCGCAGCTATTAACAAGATGCAGTCGCAGAGCGTCACCTCCGTTTGCAACGTAGCCCAGGCCGCGGCGGCGGCGGCGCTTGCCGGCGATCAGGCCTTCGTCGCCGAAGCGGCGCGAACCTTCGCCCGTCGCGCCGATCTCGTGGCGACCGCGCTGGAGAAGATCGAGGAGATCGAGTTCATCCGACCGGATGGCGCGTTCTATGCGTTTATCGGTGTGCGCCGTCTCATCGGCAAGTCGAACCTCGCGCACGATACGGCCGTTGCAGCCCATCTGTTGAACGACTACGGCTTGTCGAGCGTCCCGGGGTCAGCTTTCGCAATGCCGGGATTCATACGTTTGTCGATTGCAGCTTCGGATCAGGAGTTGCAGGGTGCTTGTGAAAGATTGGCAAGGATGGTCACATCACTACGTTCAGGGCCGCGTGACGCCTTGCGGATCGGAGTTCGATCGGATCAGGAGAATTGATGTCTAATCTACCGAGCCTTCGGGAGGTGGTCGGGCGGCATGCGTCGGCGGCGCAGACCGCGCCGGAGATGGCGGCTGTCGCGTTGCGCGAGGCGATCGTCACAGGTGCCTTGCAGGGTGGAGCGACCATCAAGCAGGACGACGTCGCGCAACTGCTGCAGATCAGCAAGGCCCCGATAAGGGAAGCGCTGCGGGAGCTGCAGGCGGAAGGGCTTGTGCAGGCCGTGAAGAACCGCGGCTTCATCGTCACGCGCATGTCGGCCGCGGAAATGGACGAGATGTTCCGCATCCGCAGCGCCCTCGAACCGATCGCGATCGAACTCGCCATGCCGATGATGACGAGCAGGGATATCGAGAAGGGGGCCGCCTTCATAGACAAGATGGAGAACCTGTCCGACCTTTCCTGGATGTGCGATCTCAATCTGAATTTTCACCTGTCGCTTTATGCGCCTTCGGAGGCCAGTCATCTGCTGAAGATGATCCGTCACGCGCATTACGTATCGCACCGGTACGTCCATGCATCCTACTGGGCGGGACATTCCGCGCCCGCCTCGCAGGACGAACACAAGGCGATCCTCGAAGCGTGCAGGCGTCGCGACGCCGCGCAGGCGAGCCAGCTCCTCCGCCAGCACATTCATACCGCATGGTTGACGATGAAATCCGATCTGGCCCGCTTCTTCGTCGGGCACGGCGTAGTGCCGGATTTCCGGACCGAGGCCGCATCGCGGATCGATGGGCGGCCGTGAGATGTCAGGGGCAGGAGAGGCAGTGACGGGTTCCCGCCCCTTGAAAGGACAATGACCGGACTCGCCGGTAGCCAAAGGTACGCCAGTGTGCCGGGTTCAAAAGCCGGGCAGGTTGCTTGTCAGGGTTCGCGCGACGGCGTCCCGCCACCCCATGACCTTGGCCAGCCTTTCAGGCTCGTCGACCGACGGATCGAAGACGCGCTCGCGCGCCCAGGTTCGCGCAAATCCCCCCTGGTCCGGCCAGATACCGGCACGCGCGCCGGCCAGCCAGGCGGCGCCGAGTGCCGTCGTTTCCACCAGGGCGGGCCGTTCGACAGGGATGGCGAGCATATCCGCGAGATGCTGCATCGTCCAATCGGACGCCGCCATGCCGCCGTCGACGCGCAGCACCGTTTCGATGGGATGGTCTCCCCAGTCCTTTTTCATGGCCACGAAAAGATCGAGCGTCTGGTAGGCGACCGATTCCAGGACCGCGCGCGTCAGCTCCGCCGCACCGCTGTTGCGGGTCAGGCCGAAGATCGTACCGCGCGCTTCGGGGTCCCAGTAAGGCGCGCCGAGGCCGGTGAAGGCCGGCACGATGTAGACACGCTGCTGCGGATCGGCGGCCGCGGCCAGGGCATCGGCGTCCGACGCGTTCTTGATGACGCCAAACCCGTCACGAAGCCATTGCACGGCGGCTCCGGCAACGAAGATCGAACCCTCCAGCGCATAGGTGTTCCGCCCGGAAAGGCGATAGGCGATGGTACTCAACATGCGGTTTGAGGAGACGACCCGGTCGGTGCCGGTGTTGAGGAGCGCAAAGCAGCCCGTGCCGTAGGTGGACTTGATCATGCCGGGATCGAAGCAGGCGTTTCCGATCATCGCGGCCTGCTGATCGCCGGCGGCGCCCAGAATGGGGATCGCGGCGCCGAACAGGCCGATATCGGTGGTCCCGAAGTCGTCGGCATTGTCCTTCACCTCGGGCAGCATGGCGAGCGGAACGCCGAGAATGCCGAGAAGCTCCGCATCCCAGCGGTTTTCGGCGATATTGTAGAGCAGGGTGCGTGAAGCGTTCGTCGCGTCGGTGACATGCCGGCGCCCGCCCGTGAGATTGTAGATCAGCCAGCTGTCGACCGTTCCGAAGCAGACTGCGCCTGCTTCCGCGCGTGACCTCAGGCCCTCGATATTGTCCAGCAGCCAGCGCAGTTTCGTACCGGAAAAATAGGGATCGAGCAGCAGGCCGGTCTTGGTGGTGAAGAGTTTTTCATAGCCGTCGAGTTTCAGCCTGTCGCACATTTCGGCCGTGCGGCGATCCTGCCAGACGATCGCCTTGTAGAGCGGCTTTCCGGTCTCCCGGTCCCAGACAAGCGTCGTTTCCCGCTGGTTGGTAATCCCGATGGCCGCGATGTCCGCAGCCTTCATGCCGCCTGCGGCAAGCGCTTCGCGGACGGTTGCCACGACGCTGCCCCATATTTCCACGGCATCGTGCTCGACCCAGCCTGCCCTGGGAAAGAACTGCGTAAACTCCCGCTGCGCGGCAGCCTTCACCTGCATGTCGGGGCCGAAGAGGATCGCCCGCGAGGACGTGGTTCCCTGATCGATTGCGAGAATGTAACCGCTCATGGTCTGTCGCTCCGGGCAATGCTCTTCGCTTCGCCACGTGGGCGACGAGGTTTCAAATCGATATGGGGGAAAGGTCGTCCCTCCCCGCAATCCGCGGGGAGGGGCTCTCCAGCCTATGGAATCTATGCATGATGCCGTAGGTTCGCCGGACGCCTGGAGCGCCCGGCGTCATGGTTCGTTACTTCTTTGCGTCCGCCCAGCTCTTGACGAGTTCGTCATAGTTGATCGTCGTGGGCTTTTCCTTTTCATTCTTGATCTTCAGCTGCGGAGCGAGGTTGCCCTTGGAAACGGCATCCTTGTTCCAGTATTCAAGATCATGCTCCTTGGCGAGCTTGGGGCCGATCTCGCCCTGAACGCCGGCACGTTCGAGACGCTGCAGCACCTTCTCCTGCTCGGCGCAAAGAGAATCCATGGCTTCCTGCGGGGTCTTGGCTCCCGAAGATGCGTCCCCGATCGCCTGCCACCAGAGCTGCGCGAGTTTCGGATAATCGGGAACGTTGGTGCCGGTCGGCGACCACTGCAGGCGGGCCGGCGAACGGTAGAACTCGATGAGGCCGCCGAGCTTCGGCGCGCGATCGGTGAAGGACTTGTGGTCGAGCGTGGACTGGCGGATGAAGGTGAGGCCGACATGGCTCTTCTTCACGTCGACAGTCTTCGAGGTCACGAACTGCGCATAGAGCCATGCGGCCTTCGCGCGGTTGTCCGGGGTGGATTTCATCAGCGTCCAGGAGCCGGCGTCCTGATAACCGAGCTTCATGCCGTCCTTCCAGTAAACGCCGTGCGGGCTTGGGGCGAAGCGCCATTTCGGCGTGCCGTCCTTGTTCACCACCGGCAGGCCTTCCTTCACGAAATCGGCGGTGAAGGCCGTATAGGTGAACATCTGCTGGGCGATTTCACCCTGCGAGGGCACCGGACCGGATTCGGAGAAGGTCATGCCCTGGGCCGCGGCCGGCGCATAGGCCTTCATCCAGTCAAGGTATTTCTGGATCGAGTAGACCGCGGCCGGGCCGTTGGTGTCGCCGCCGCGTGCGACGCATGAGCCGACCGGACGGGAATTCTCGTCGACCTTGATGCCCCATTCGTCCACCGGCTTGCCGTTCGGGATTCCCTTGTCGCCGTTGCCGGCCATGGACAGCCAGGCGTCGGTGAAGCGCCAGCCGAGCGAGGGGTCCTTCTTGCCGTAGTCCATGTGGCCGTAGACCTTCTTGCCGTCGATCTGGCGGCCGGTGAAGAACTCCGCGATATCCTCGTAGGCCGACCAGTTGACCGGAACGCCGAGGTCGTAGCCGTATTTGGCCTTGAAGTCCGTCTTGTTCTTCTCGTCGTTGAACCAGTCGTAGCGGAACCAGTAGAGGTTCGCGAACTGCTGGTCAGGAAGCTGGTAGAGCTTGCCGTCCGGCGCGGTGGTGAAGGACTTGCCGATGAAGTCGTCGATGTCGAGGCCGGGGTTCGTGACGTCCTTGCCCTCCTTCGCCATGAAGTCGGTCAGGCTGCGGGCCTGCTGGTAGCGCCAATGCGTGCCGATCAGGTCGGAGTCGTTGATATAGGCGTCATAGATGTTCTCGCCCGATTGCATCTGCGTCTGCAGTTTCTCGACCACGTCGCCTTCGCCGATCAGGTCATGGGTGATCTTGATGCCGGTGATCGCGGTGAAGGCGGGAGCCAGCACCTTGGATTCGTATTCGTGCGTGGTGATCGTTTCGGAAACGACCTTGATATCCATGCCGGCAAACGGTTTTGCCGCATCGATGAACCACTGCATCTCCTTTTCCTGGTCGGCGCGCGGAAGAGCCGAAAGGTCGCCGACCTCCTTGTCGAGAAACTGCTTCGCCTCGTCCATGCCGGCATAGGCGGAGCCGGTCAGTGCCAGCAGCATGGCTGCCGTTGTCGTCATAAGATGCCGTCGCATGATATCCTCCCAGAGTTTGCGAGTGCATGTTCATTTCCAGGCGCCCGATCGTCAGGGCGTCCGCATCGGCTTGCCTCTAGACGAAGCGGAAGACGCAGATCGCGTAGACCACCGCAATGGCAAGAGCCCACCACAGGCTGGGGCCAACGAGCCCCAGCCATGCGAGATGAATGAAGGCCGCACCGAGCAGCGAGATGAAGAGCCGGTCGCCGCGCGTCGTTTCGAAGCGCAGGATGCCGACCCGCGGCGAACCGCCCGGCACGAAATATTCCCATATGCTCATGCCGATCAGCAGCACGAGGATCGACAGGAAGAACAGGGCTGTCGGAAGCGTCCAGGCCATCCATGAAAAGTTCATGCGCGGTTCCTCCTTGTCAGACGCGGCCGAGGGCAAAGCCCTTGGCGATGTAGTTGCGGACGAAATAGATGACGAGCGCGCCCGGCACGATGGTCAGCACGCCGGCTGCCGCGAGAACGCCCCAGTCCATGCCGGCGGCGGATACCGTACGGGTCATGATCGCCGAGATCGGCTTTGCGGCGGTCGTCGTCAGCGTGCGGGCGAGAAGCAGCTCCACCCACGAGAACATGAAGCAGAAGAAGGCGGCGACCCCGATCCCCGAGGCAATCAGCGGCATGAAGATCCTGACGAAGAACCGGGGGAAGGAATAACCGTCGATATAGGCCGTCTCGTCGATTTCCTTCGGCACGCCGGACATGAAGCCTTCCAGAATCCAGACGGCAAGCGGCACGTTGAAGAGGCAGTGCGCCAGTGCGACGGCGATATGCGTGTCGATCAGGCCGAAAGCGGAATAGAGCTGGAAGAAGGGAAGCGCGAAGACCGCGGGCGGCGCCATGCGGTTCGTCAGGAGCCAGAAGAACAGGTGCTTGTCGCCGAGGAAGCGGTAGCGCGAGAACGCATAGGCCGCCGGCAGCGCCGCGAGCACCGAGATCACGGTGTTCAGGACCACGTAGATGATCGAGTTGATGTAACCCGAATACCAGGACGGATCGGTGAAGATCACCGAATAGTTCCTGAGCGTCGGGTTCTGCGGCCAGAGCGAGAAGGTGCCGGTGATCTCGGCATTCTCCTTGAAGCTCATGTTCACCAGCCAATAGATCGGCAGCAGCAGGAAGACGATGTAGAGCGTCGAAACCAGCCATGAGAGGTTGCCGGCAGGCTTGAACTTGGTGGTCTGGGCCATGGTCCTCTCCCTTCTCAGTTCTTGGCGTCGCCGCTGGTCATCACGGTGTAGAACACCCATGAGAGCAGCAGGATGATCAGGAAGTAGACGATCGACATGGCGGCGGCCGGACCGAGATCGAACTGGCCGACGGCCATTTTCACGAGGTCGATCGACAGGAACGTGGTGGAATTGCCGGGCCCCCCGCCGGTGACCACGAAAGGCTCCGTATAGATCATGAAGCTGTCCATGAAGCGCAGCAGGACGGCGATCAGCAGCACGCGCTTCATCTTCGGCAACTGGATGTAGCGGAAGACGGACCAGCGCGAGGCGCCGTCGATCTTGGCCGCCTGGTAATAGGCGTCCGGGATCGAGACGAGGCCGGCATAGCAGAGCAGCACGACAAGGCTCGTCCAGTGCCAGACGTCCATGATGACGACCGTGATCCAGGCATCGACCGGGTCGCGCACATAATTGTAGTCGAGCCCCATCGCCGCCAGGGTGTGGCCGAGCAGGCCGATGTCGACGCGGCCGAACACCTGCCAGATGGTGCCGACGACGTTCCACGGGATCAGGAGCGGCAAGGCCATCAGCACGAGGCATACGGGAACGCCGATACCCTTCTTCGGCATGTTGAGCGCGATGAAGATGCCGAGCGGGATTTCCAGCGCCAGGATGATGAAGGAGAAGAGCAGATTCCGCTGGAGAGCTTCCCAGAAGCGGTCCGAATGCAGGATGTCGTCGAACCAGTCCGTGCCCGCCCAGAAAAACTCGTTGTTGCCGAACGTGTCCTGAACCGAGTAGTTGACGACCGTCATCAACGGGATCGCCGCCGAGAAGGCGACCAGCAGCAGGACCGGCAGCACCAGGAACCAGGCTTTGTTGTTCCAGGTCTTTTCCATGGATCAGCCCTCCCTGCCGACGCGCCAGGAATCGGCGTAGATGTTGATGGCTCCGGCGTCGAAGGTGATGCCCGCTTCCGAAGGGATCTCCGCGTCCTCCTCGGCCACGATCGCGATCGGCTGTCCTGCGAAATTCGCGCGAACGATCTTCATGCGGCCGATATCCTCGATACGGCTGATCGTGACCGGCATGCCCTCGCGTCCGATCCGGACGAATTCCGGGCGGATGCCGAGTTCGACCCGGCGGGCGCCGGAAACATCGGGAGCGTAGTCGAGCGACAGCGTCTCGCCGCCGATCGAGACCGTGCTTCCCTCTATGTTGGCGGGCAGCACGTTCATGCCGGGAGACCCGATGAAGTAGCCGACAAAGGTGTGGCTGGGCCGTTCGAAGAGTTCCGCCGGCGTGCCGATCTGGACGATCTGGCCGTCATACATGACCACGACCTTGTCGGCGAATGTCAGGGCCTCGGTCTGATCGTGCGTGACATAGACCATGGTGAAGCCGAATTGTCTGTGAAGCCGCTTCAATTGCGAACGCAGCACCCATTTCATATGGGGGTCGATCACCGTCAGCGGTTCGTCGAACAAAATGGCGTTGACGTCGTTGCGCACGAGCCCGCGGCCGAGCGAGATCTTCTGTTTCTGGTCGGCGGTCAGGCCCTGGGCCTTGCGCTTCGCCCAGCCCGAAAGGTCGATGATCTCCAGCATCTCGCGGACCCGGCGGTCCACCTCGGGCTCCGCAACGCCGCGGTTTCTCAGCGGAAAAGCGAGGTTGTCGTAGACGCTCATCGTGTCGTAGATGACCGGGAACTGGAAGACCTGCGCGATGTTGCGGGCCTGCGTGGAAAGGTCCGTCACGTCCCTGCCGTCGAACAGGATGCGGCCATGCGATGGCTGGAGCAGGCCGGAGATGATGTTGAGCAGCGTCGTCTTTCCGCAGCCGGAAGGGCCGAGCAGGGCATAGGCGCCGCCATCGTTCCATTCGTGGTCGATTTCGCGCAGCGCGTAGTCCTGGTCCGACTGCGGGTTGGGACCGTAGGCGTGGCGGATGTGGTCGAGGGTGATGTGTGCCATGTCTTTTCCCTCAATGCGCCGCGGCGGTCGCGATCGCGCGTCCGTCCGGGCCAAAAGCCATCAGATGCCGGGTATCGAGGAAGACATCGATTTCCGTATCCGGATCGATGTCGTGAATGCCGCGTGCCAGCATGACCCAGCGGATGCCGTTGAAATCGAGATGGACGAAGCTTTCCGAACCGGTGATTTCGGAAACCTGCGTCCTGGTACGGATCTGCGCCGAATCCGGCGTCTGAGCGGCAAGCCCCAGATGGTGCGGATGGAATGCGACGGTGACCGGCCCGTCCGCGATGGCCGAGAGATGCGACGGCACGCGCATGCCCTCTGTATCCCCGTGCCGGAAGGAGCCGCCGGACTTGATCACCTCGATGAAATTGAGCGGCGGGTCCGCGAAGGTCTTCGCGGTGACGAGATCGGCCGGCCTGCGGTACACGCCGATCGTCGGGCCGAACTGGGTGATGCGCCCTTCCGAAAGGGTGGCCGTATTGCCTCCGAGCAGGAGGGCTTCGGAAGGTTCGGTTGTCGCATAAACGAAGATCGCGCCGGATTGCGCGAATATCCTCGGCAGTTCGGCGCGCAGTTCCTCGCGCAGCTTGTAGTCGAGATTGGCGAGCGGCTCGTCCATCAGGACAAGGCCTGCGTTCTTGACGAGTGCGCGCGCAAGGGCGGTACGCTGTTGCTGGCCGCCTGAAAGGTTGAGCGGCGTCCGGTCGAGATAGGGCGTCAGGCGCAACAGTTCGGCAGCCTTGCGCACCTCCTTGTCGATCGTGGCGGCATCCTTGCCGGCGATCCGCATCGGTGAGGCGATGTTCTCGTAGACGGTCAATGCCGGATAGTTGATGAACTGCTGGTAGACCATCGCGACATTGCGCTTCTGGACGGGCATGCCCGTCACGTCGGCGCCATCGACAAGCACCGAGCCGCCCGTCGGCCGGTCGAGGCCAGCCATCAGACGCATCAGCGACGTCTTGCCCGAGAGCGTCGGCCCCAGCAGGACGTTCAGCGAGCCCCGTTCAAGCACGAGGTTGGTCGGATGGATATGATATTCCCCACCCACCGTCTTTGCGGCGTTCCGCAATTCGAGCATTCGTTCCCGTGCCTCCCAAACACCGGGGACATGCCACCTTTATCCGGCCATCCTGGCCGGATGTGCGGCCATGTACTCCTCCAGTCGCGCTGCCTGTTCCTGGCTCAGCCGCAGTCCGTGCTTGGTCCGCCGCCAAAGCACGTCGTCGGCCGTCGTGGCCCATTCGTGGGCCATCAGATATTTCACCTCGGCTTCATAGAGATCGGCGCCGAAATCGCGCCCGAGATCCTCCAGCCCCGTGGCTTCGCCAAGGAGCGCCGCCGCCCTGGTGCCGTAGCGGCGAACAAGCCGGCGCGCATGGCTTTCGGTGAGGAAAGGATGGCGGGTCCTCAGCCTGGTGACTTCGGCCTCGTAGCCTTGCGCCGGGAAATCGCCGCCGGGCAGATGACTGCCCGCCGTCCAGGGCACACCCTGGACGCCGATTGCCGCACCGATCTTCTCCAGCGCATGTTCGGAAAGCCGCCGGTAGGTGGTGAGCTTGCCGCCGAAGATGTTCATCAGCGGCGCTTCGCCATCTTGGCCTTCGACCTTCAGCACGTAGTCGCGGGTCGCTTCCTGCGCTTTCGAAGCGCCATCGTCGAAGAGTGGACGTACCGCCGAATAGGTCCAGACGATGTCTTCCTTTCTGACCGGCTCCCGGAAATATTCCGATGCGCAGCGGCAGAGATAGTCGGTTTCCTCCGGCGAGATCTTCACGTCTTTCGGATCGCCCGTGTAATCCCGGTCGGTCGTGCCGATCAGCGTGAAGTCGTTCTCATAGGGGATCGCGAAAATAATGCGGTTGTCCGGGTTCTGGAAGAAATAGGCGCGCTCGCCCTCGAACTTCCTCTTCACGACGATGTGGCTGCCCTGAACCAGACGGACATGATGGGCCTCGTTGCGTCCGAAGACGCCGCGGATGACGAAATCGACCCAGGGGCCGGCGGCATTGACGAGCATCCTCGCCCGGTAGTTCACACCCTTGCCCGAGACGGTATCGACGGTGTCGATCGACCAAAGGCCGTTTTCGCGCTTTGCCGACACGACCATCGTCCGCGGCATGATGAGGGCACCCTTGTCGGCCGCGTCGCGAGCGTTCAGCACCACCATGCGCGCGTCGTCCACCCATCCGTCGGAATATTCGAAAGCCTTGGTGAACAGCGATTTGAGCGGCCTTGCGACCGGGTCCGTGCGCATGTCGAGCACGGCCGTCGGCGGCAGAAGCTTGCGGCCGCCGAGATGATCGTAAAGGAACAGGCCAAGACGGATCAGCCAGGCCGGGCGAATGCCGCCCTTGTGATAAGGAAGGACGAAACGCAGCGGCCAGATGATATGCGGCGCCATCGCCCAGAGCGTTTCACGCTCCATCAGGGACTCGCGCACGAGCCGGAACTCGTAGTGTTCGAGATAGCGCAGGCCGCCATGGATGAGCTTGGTGGCGCCCGACGACGTGCCGGAGGCGAAATCGTTCATCTCCGCAAGAGCGACGGAATAGCCCCGTCCGACCGCATCGCGTGCAATGCCGCAGCCGTTGATGCCGCCGCCGATCACGAAGATGTCGTGGACTTGCTGGGTCATAATCCCTCTCGTCGAGCCCGGACAGGGCCCTGCTTTCGTTCATTACGAAAGTCGAGACGATTAAAACGAAAATTTTTCGAATGTCAAACGAATGTTTCCGGCTTCGAAATCAGCGCTCGGGTTTCGAAGTTTCCACGAGCACGACGCCGCTTTGCCGACAGATATCGCGGATGGAAGGGGAATCGCAGCGATCGGTGATGAAGGTCTGGACCTGGGGTATCTGGCCGATGCGAACAGGCGCCGTGCGTTCGAATTTGGTGGAATCGGCGACCAGGATGACGTGCCTCGCATTGGCGATGATCGCCTGCGCAACCTTCACCTCGCGGAAGTCGTAGTCGAGAAGCGCGCCGTCCGGATCGATCGCCGAGGCACCGATCACCGCGTAATCCACCTTGAACTGGCGGATGAAATCGACGGCCGCTTCGCCGACGATGCCGCCGTCGGACTGGCGCACGACGCCGCCGGCGATCACCACCTCGATGTCGTCCAATAGCCGCAACCTGTTGGCAACATTGATATTGTTGGTAATCACCATCAGCTCGTGGTGATGGATGAGGGCTTCGCCCACGGCTTCCGTCGTCGTGCCGATATTGATGAAGAGCGAAGCATTGTCGGGTATGAGCTCGGCAGCGGCGATACCGATTGCCTGCTTTTCCGCGGCGGCGATCTGGCGTCGCGCATCGTAGCGGACATTCTCGGTGCCGCGCGGGAAGGTCGCGCCGCCATGGACCCTCGTCAGCAGCTGGGCATTGCACAGGTCATTCAGGTCCTTGCGGATTGTTTGCGGCGTAACCGAGAACTGCAGGGCCAAATCGTCGACCAGAACCCGGCCTGTGGTTTTCGCAAGCTCCACGATCTTTGTCTGGCGGTCCGTCAGGAACATGATCCCCTCCTTTCGTTTTTCTTCGGTTTTAAAGGAAGCACATCAAAAGGCAAAACGATTCCCCTTGATCCGAAGTTCGGGCGGCCGCCCTGGTTACCCGAACGGGGACCGTTCTGAAAGCCGGAAGGTTGCCGCGTTCAATCCATTCAGGAAGCCATTCGCAAAGCCGGCGGCGGGTTAGCTCGCTCCCTTGAACAGCAGGAGAGGTGCGTAAAGGATGGAGAAGCCCGGAAACGCCTTGCGGTCCTCTCGTGCGGGACGCCCGATACCGTCGCGAACCGTATGCAGCCTCCCGCACGACGTCACGGAATGACCTTTCCCGGATTCAATATGCCTTTGGGGTCCATTGCAGCCTTCAGGACGCGCATCAAGCTGATCTCGTCAGCGCTACGGGTGCGGTCGATCCAGGGCCTTTTGAGTGTGCCGATGCCGTGCTCGGCGGCAACGCTGCCGCCTCGTTCAGCGAGCAGATCGAACAGGCGGCGCTCGACTTCGGTGCCCGTGACTTCGTCTCCCGCAGGAACCGGCACGATCACATGCAGATTGCCATCCGCGATATGGCCGAGATGAAGTATGTCTCGAGTCACGAGATCGCCCAGCGCTTTCTCACAAGCTTCCGCGAATTCCCCGAGCTGCGACGGCGCCAGGCCGATATCGAAATTCAGGTGCGCTCCGATCTCTCGATCCACATCGCCGATCGCCTCGCGGACCGACCACATGGTCCTGGCGGCGGACAGCGAGTCGGCAAGTACGCCGTCGGAAACCACGCCCGCTTCAAGGCAATCCTCAAGCCATTCTTCCAGCCATCCGCGGTCGCGACTGCTGGTCTCCATGAGGATATAGATCCCGTGCCCGGTCCCCAGTGGAGGGCGCGAGGCTGCAACCATCCGGCACGCCAGGCTCCAATATGCCGGCCACATGCCTTCGAATGCCGTGAGCTCCGCCTGAAAATGGCGTCTGGCGGAAGCAAGGCACGCGATCGCAGCTTCATAGCCTGGCATCCCGAGAAGGACGGTATATCTGTCGTGTGGCGCGGGCGACAGGCGCAGAACCGCCCGGGTGATCACGCCAAGGCAACCCTCGCTTCCGACAAACATGTGTTTCAGATCGAAGCCCGCATTGTCCTTCAGCATAGGGCGCAAGTTCCGGATGACGGAGGCATCCGGCAGAACGGCTTCCAGCCCCAGGAGATGCTGGCGGGTCATGCCGTGCCGGACGACGCGAATGCCGCCGGCATTCGTGGCGATCGTGCCGCCTATCGTTGCCGACCCTCTGGCCCCGATATCCACGGGATATTCGAAGCCGGCGCACCGGGCGGCTTCCTGCACCGTTTCGAGAGGGGTGCCCGCCCACGCCGTCAGGCTGGCGTTTTCGGCGTCGACCTCAATGACGCCATTCATCCGCTCGAGTGAGAGCGCGACGCTGCCTTCCGTCGGAACGGCGCCGCCCGACAGGCCGGTCAATCCTCCCTGCGGCACGACCGGCATGCCAATCCGTTGGCAGACCCGCATGATGCCGGCAACCTCCTCCGTATTCCCGGGGCGCAGGACGGCGATAGGCAGGCAGCTCCGGGCCGTCGACGTATCCCGGGAATGCCGTTTTCGTTCGTCGTATCCACCGAGATAGCCCGACGCGCCAAGCAGGGCCGAAAGCTCCGCGAGCGCCTCCTCAATTTGTTGAGCATTCTTCATGGTCAAGTTGAAGATCCTATTGTAAGCCAATGTGGTTACGGTGATTGGGAGCATCGTGACTCTTCGTTGCGGTGACGATGTCGAACGGTGATGTGCGATGGATGAGAAGTCGGTTCCACGTCTGGCGAAAATGACCGCGCTTCGGTATTTTTTCGAAGTCGTGCAGCACGGTTCCTTTCGGAGGGCGGCTGACGAGATTCACGTTGCCGCATCGGCGATCAATCGCCAGATCAGCCTTCTCGAAGCCCATCTCGATGCCAGGCTGTTCGATCGCGAGCGCGGGCCGAGCGGACTGCGCCTGACCGAGGCGGGCCGGATACTGCATTACCGGCTCTGCTCCGTCATGAACGAATTGTCGATCGCGGGCGACGAGATCAGCGAACTCAAGGGGTTGCAGAGGGGACATCTGCGCATCGGCGTCAACGAAGTCATCGCCACGGATCTGCTGCCGGACGTCATTGCGGATCTTCATGCCCGCTATCCCAACCTGACGTTCAAGACCATCGTCGACAACACGCCGGAGATCGTCAAGCGTCTGCATGACGGCGATGTCGACATCGGTTTCGGCTACAATTTCCCGTCGATCAAAGAGTTGAACTTTCTCTCCGTGCTCCAGCGCAAGACGCATCTGATCACGTCGCTCAGCCACCCGCTCGCCCGCCGCAAGCATGTCAAGCTGCAGGACATATCCGGAGCGGACTTCATCCTGCCGGATCGGTCGCTTTCGCTGCGCAGGATGCTCGACGATGCGTTCGCCGCGACCGAATTGAAGATCAATCCCATCATGGAGACCAATTCCTTCACGCTCCTGCGAACGATGGTTCAGGCCGGCCTCGGGGTGAGTATCGTCACCGGCCGCTTTATCCGGAACAGCCCGCAGCGCATCGCCTTCATCGACCTCAAGGAGGACGTCATCAAGTTCGGCGTTCTGTCCTGCTGCAACAGTGCCGGTCGCACGCCGTCGGCCGCGGCGATGGCTTTTGCCGAGGCGGTCAAGACGCATTTCTCGACGATGAACGAGTGATGTCACGATCGCGGAGGCTTCAACCTGCGATCGGACTGCGGTTGTAGTTCTTGTAGATCAGGTATCGCGATCGCGTGCGACCAAGCGCACCAAACCATTGAGGCACATGTGGTCCCATCCAGATGAAGTCTCCCTTCTCGACCGGATACCAGTTCTCGTCCAGCCTGTAGACGCCGCCGCCATCGAGGAAAAGCAGGCCGTGTTCCATGAAATGCGTCTCGACATAGGCGAGGGACGCTCCGGGTTCGAAGGTCATTATGTTGAATTCCCCATCGAATATGGGATCGGTCGGAAGCAACTTCTGGACCTGCAGCGTTTCGTCACCTCGCAGCGCCGACGAAGGACGCTCGCTCGCATGACCGACATACAGATCGGGATATCGTTCGCCGGACGCGATGAAGCGCCATTGATAGAGGACGAAGCGGGTTGCGTTTTCGTAGCGCAGGCCTGCCGCAAGCGAAGGGGGCAGAAAGACAAAATCTTCGGCAGTCAGCCGATGGCTCCCGCTCCCCACCTTGACCTCAAGCTGGCCGCCCAGGACGAACAGGAAGCTGGCATGCCCGGAGGAATCGATCGTGGCTTCTGCCGCGGCGCTCGTTTCGACGAGCGCCATGCTGAACCGCGCCCCCATCTGTGGAGTGATCACATAGACGAATTCGGCTCCGTCCCATCCGGGTTGGGTTATGCGTTCGAAACTCTCCGGCGTCAAAAGCGCATGATTGGCGCGGATCGTGCTGCGTGTTGATCCAGATCTTGAAAGCATTTCAGGGTCCTGTCGATTGGGGGGCCAGTTCTGTTCAGCCGCCGAGCGTAAGGAACAACCGCCGAAGCAGAAGCTCGCGTCGTGCAAGGGCGGATACGATAATGTGCTCGTTCGGCGAGTGCCAGAAGTTGCCGATGGCGCCGAGGCCGTCCAGCGTAGGCGTGCCGGCCGCTGAGGTGAAGTTGCCATCGCTGCCGCCGCCGCTGGACGTCTCGACAAGGGTCGGGCCGATCTCGCGCGCGATCTGCTCGGCATGCCGAAACAGGTCCAGCGTGTCCGCGCTGCGGTCCAGACACGGCTTTTCGATCTCGCCCGCGACATCGATCCGGACCTGGGGATCGCGCGGCGCAAGCCTGCGCAGGTTTTGCTCAACCGCGTGGCCGGCGTCGTTTTCGGAGAACCGGACATCCACGAGGCAATGCGCCTTGCCGGCGACAACGTTTGGCTCCGTGCCGCCGCTCACGTAGCCCACGTTAACGGTGGTTCCCGCTGAGATGTCCGTCATCTCGTCCAGCGCGACGATGGTGCGGGCCATTTCCGATATGGCCGAGCGCCCGTCGGCGAAGGCCGATCCAGCATGCGCCTCACGGCCAGTGATGTCGATCCGGTATTTCGCACGTCCCTTCCGGAAGGTGATTGCCTCGTCTCCACGCGCAGGTTCGGGGATGAGGGCGCAGGCGACCTTGCGCGCCTCGTCCTGAATGACCGCGCGGGATGTGGGCGAGCCAATCTCCTCATCGGTATTGAAGACGAGCGTAAGCGGACCTGGCATCATCTGCCCCGATCGGACGATGTTGCGGATCGCCGAAAAGGCCAGGTAGGCGCCACCTTTCATGTCGGCGATGCCCGGACCATGGAACCTGTCGCCGTCGCGCCGCATGGGAACCGATCCCGGGGTGCATACGGTGTCGAGATGGTTGGTGCACAGGATACCCCGCGCCGGTCCTCCTGCAAATCGCAGGATCAGATGATCGCCCATGCCGTCGCGGCCAGCGATCCGTTCGATCCCGCAGCCGAGTGGAGAAGCTTCGGAGACGATGTGGTCGAGCAGTTTGCCGATCACGTCGACCCGGCCGGTCGGTGTCTCGAACTCCACCCAGCGGAGCAGGCCCGCCAGGAGGCTTTCGCTGTCCGCGATTCCGTTGTCCTGCGGCATCAGTTCAGGCTTCCTTCGTAGCTTTTCCAGATCGACGGTTCGAGTTTGAGATAGGTCGCTGCGGGATGCTGTCGGGTCCAGTGGTCCGCGATTTCCGAGCCGGTGGCATTCCATATCCCGGGCATCGCGACGGCCTCGCACAGGAAGGCATCGAGATTATCCAGCCGGTGGCCCCAGCCGCTGCGTTGCGGCGAGACAGTCATGGAGAAATGGCGGCCACGCCTGTATTGGGCGGCAAATTCGGTTTTCCAGTTCCGGAAGAGCACATCGGGCCGCTCCAGCCCGGTGCCTTCGGAGGGGAACATCAGGAAAAAGCGGTCGTCGAAATGGTAGTAGTAGGGCAGGGCGAGCAGGTTCTTGCGGTTTTCAAAGTCGGTCACCCAGTAATGCGGTGCATCGTCGGCAAGACTGTTGCCGAAATACGCATATCCGCTGGCGATCAGCAGGTCGATCGTCCGGCCGCTGACGTTGCCGGTGGCAAACGGGTCCGTCGGCCTCGGAAGCGAATACCAGCCCCGGGGCCGCGTGCCTGTCACCGACTCGATCAGTTCGGTAGCCTGAATGACACGTTCCGCCTCCGTCTTTTCGTCCAGCGTCAACGGGTCTTCTCCGAATAGCCCGTTGGCTGCGATCTCATGGCCCGCTCCGGAGATTGTCGCGATAAGGGAAGGATAAATTCCTGCGATGGCCGCTGGAATCGCGAATGTGGCGCGCAGGCCATGCCGCGCGAACATGTCAAGGAAGCTGTCGAGACCTTCGTTCATCCCGAAGTGATAGGTCGGATAGGCCAGGGATTTCTCCGTCAGACCCGCCGGAGACGTCACCGGACTGAGGTCCACGACGATGCCGAAGCAGCATTGCTTCCCGTTGGGCCAGACGATGTCGGCATCGGCGATGGCGATCTCGTCCGATATCGTATAGTTTTGTTTCCAGGGCATGGATTTACCTCACTTGGACGACCGCGGTTGCTGATCGAAGGGGAATTGTTCGATGCAATATCCAGCGAGATCCCCGCAGGTCGGAAACCAGACCCCCGGCAGGGTTTTCATGCGCTGGATCAGCCTCTCCAGCATGTCGACGCGCGCGGCATGACCGGACACGAAAGGATGCAGGAGGAGATTGAAATAGCCGCCGGCGCGATATTGCTGCCGGAATGCCTGCCACCAGATTTCCAGCACCGCCTCGGGATCGTAGAGGCGCTGGGCGGCATTGGGCGTGCCTAGCCAGCCGAAGCTGAAATACATCGCGTCATCGACGGCGTAGTGGAAAGGCAGTTGCAGGAGTTCGTTCTCGCCGTTTTCGTCGAGCTGATAGAAGGGCATCGACCTGGCGGATGTGAACGAGTTGTAGGTAACGCCCATCCGCCTCAACAGCGCGGGCGTATGGCTGCTTCTGGTGCCTGCTACCGGCTGTTTCGATATCGCCGAAAGCGCGGCGATCGCCTTGCCGAGATGATCCTCCTCAAGTCGGAGGTCTTCCGGCACCTGGTGTTCCCACATGTGATCCGCGAGCTCGTGGCCAGCCGCGACGGCGCGCCTGAGAGCCCTGGGGTAGAGTTCGCAAATGCGTCCTGGCGTGAAGACCGTCGCTTTCACATCGTGGGCATCGAACATATCGAGCAGGCGCCATATGCCGACGCGGCCGCCGAATTCTCCCTTCGCGCGCTGGAGGGCAGGTTCGTTCCACAGCCGCCGAAGCAGCATCGCGTCGAAATCCAGCGTGAAATTGACGGCGATATGCACGCCGTCGGGATAGCGGAAATCGGCGATGGGTACATGTTGCGCGTCGCTGCGGCGCGCGGCTGCCGCCAGCGCCTCGATGCCGCCGGTCTCGAATGTCGCCGTCATCTTCAAATTCTCCCTCGTCATATTTTCGTCCTGGCCGGTCTGGTTCTGGTCGAGATGCCGTAGTTCAGGGAGGCCTCCGCCGATTTGACCCCTGCAATGACCGGATTGATGACCGGGATGCCAAGCACCTGCTGCAGGCGCTCGACCAGCCCGTCCACAAAGCACATGGCGAGACATCCGAGCACGATGACGTCGGCGCCGTCCTCCACACAGAGTTTCGCCGACTGGATCATCCGGTCGAAGGCGTTCCCGGGACTGCGGCGCAGATCGGAAACCGAGGCCCCCACGACACGCTCCGAGACGAAGCGGTCGCCAAGCCCCATCGACCTGACGCGCCGGCGCAACCCTTGGGGCGTGGGATCGGACGACAGGACCGAGAAACGCTCCCCGAACTGTATGGCCGCGAGAAGAGACGCCTCTCCCGGGCCGATCACCGCCTCGTAGCCATTCTCGGCCCATTGCGGCGCAATCGGGCGGAGATTGGAGAAGACCATGGCCGCGTCGATCTGCGATTCGATGACTGGCGGCCCGTCGCCGGGGGAGGCTATGTCGATGCGGATGGACGGAGAGACCCAACCGCGCAGAATGCTCCGCCTGCGGTCGACTTCCCCGCTTCCGGTGACGAGATGCAGCGGACTCACGAGCTGATAGAGGATCTTTTTCGGTTCGGGCGAAGATGTCATGGCTGAGTATTCCCGCTGAGCAGTCGGCTGGTCAGAACGCACGCTGGAGGCCGACGATTTTCTGGATCAGCCCGACGCCCAGGGCGGAGAGCAATATCGAGAGCGTCGCGGCCGCCGCCGCGGTCGGCCTGAATTCGTAGGTGAGGAAGTCGAACAGGGCCAAGGGCAGGGTATTGCCCCCGACAGGCTTCAGGAGAAGCGAGATCGTATAGAGGTCGAACGAGGTGATGAATGCGAAGACCGCTCCCATCACGATCCCGGGTGCCGCCAGCGGCAGCAGGATGCGCCGGAACGTTTCCCAGCCGGAAGCGCCAAGGCTCGCGGATGCCTCTTCCATCGCCGGGTCGATCTGCCGGAACGCTGCGACGATCGAGACGTAGGCATAGGGGAAAGCGATCAGGATATGCCCCATCTGCAGCCCCAGGAACGTCTTGGCGAGGCCGATCTGATAGAGAAAGAACAGCAGGCCGATGGCGGTCAGAAGTTCCGGCACGAGAAGCGGCAGCGTCATGGAGATCTGGAACACTATCGCCAGCCTCTTCGAAAGTGCCTGGCTGCACAGCGCCGCCATCATGCCGAGCACGCAGATCACGATACTGGTGACGGATGCGACCCGCAGGGACATCAGCAGGGCGTCCACCAGATCCTGACGCTGGAAGAACGCAATGAACCAGCGTAGCGAAAGGCCCTGCGGCGGCACGCGCATCAATTCTCCGCCGGTAAACGAAGCCAGCATGATCGCCACGAGCGGCGCCAGAAGGAAGACGTAGAGCAGGAGGATCAGCGTGCCGAAGGCGAAACGGCCGAACCGCCCCGCGTCGAGGAAGATTCGGTCATGCGCGCACCCTTTCCATCAGCTTCGCCGTCAGCAGGGAGAAGCAGATGACGACCGAAAGGGTGGACATCGACATGACGATCGCAAGCGTCGACCCGAAAGGCCACGCGAAAGTGCCCGTCAACTCCCGGATGATCAGGGTCGGCATGAGGTTCACCATCTGGCCGCCGAGCAGAGCGGGTGTGACATAGGCCGCAACGCTGAGCACGAAGACCAGGATGACGCCGGGCTGGATGCCCGGGAAGCTCAGGGGCAGGATGATCCTGAAGAAGGTCGAGGCGCGGCCGGCGCCGAGCGATAGCGAGGCTTCGGACAGGGCAGGATTTATGTTGCGAAGCGCGTTGTTGATCGGCAGCACCATGAAGGGGATGAAGACGTGCACCAGCGCCATCACGACGAGGCCTTGGGTGAATAGAAGCCGCAGCGGCCTCGAAATGATGCCGAGCGCGATGAGCAACGTGTTCAGGG
This sequence comes from Neorhizobium puerariae, assembly GCF_042429745.1. Lineage (NCBI taxonomy): Bacteria > Pseudomonadati > Pseudomonadota > Alphaproteobacteria > Hyphomicrobiales > Rhizobiaceae > Neorhizobium > Neorhizobium puerariae. Next base: position 89,309 of record NZ_JBHMAA010000011.1, read on the forward strand.
GGCCGTCGATTGCGGTGACGATCATCCATCCGAAATTGCGAACGAGAACGCCAGTCATCAGCGGGGAAGCGATGCAGGCGTAGAGAAACAGGGCCTTGCCGCCCTTCGCCCTGGAGAGGTGCCAGGCAAGTGGATAGGACACGATCAGGCACAGGAGGGTGACGATCACGGCGGTAACCAGGCTGCGCAGGAGCGTCGACATATAGAATGCATCGCCGATCACCCGCGAATAATGCGCAGTCGTGAAGTCGTCGCCATAGGGCGCGCCGGTTCCGGACGTCCTGAAACTCATCTCCACCATGCCCGCAAGCGGCATGACGAGGAAGACGAACAACAGCAGGATCGCCGGAATACCGAACAGGACCTGCCATTTCCTGCGGCCGCTCATGGCTTCACCTCCGGCATCAGCCAGGCGTGATCAAGATCGACGGAGATGCCGACGTGCTGGCCGATAGAGATGAACGTGTTCGGAGGAACGGCCAGTTTGAGCATGCCGCCCGTCGCCAGCGCTACCTCGCAATGCTGGCTGGCTCCCAGAAAGGCGGCTTTCGACACCGTTCCCCTGAACAGGGCGGTTGGGGGCTCATCGTCCGCGACCAGGCCGAGCGATTCCGGCCGCAGTAGCAGTTCCGCCCGATCGCCGGCCTTCAACGAGGCGATACCGCGAACGTCGAGCGTGCGTCCGGAGACCTCGACGCGGAACGCGCCCGACGATCCATCGACGACCTTGGCCGCAAGGAAATTGGCTTCCCCGGTGAAGTCGGCGACGTAACGCTCGCTCGGGCGCTGATAGATTTCCCGCGGGGTGGCGAACTGGGCCACCCTGCCGGATTTCATCACCGCGACCTTGTCGGAAATCGCCATGGCCTCCGCCTGGTCGTGCGTGACATAAAATGCCGTCATCCCGCTCTGCTGCTGAACTTCGCGGATCAGCCAGCGCACCTCGTCACGTAATCGGGCGTCGAGGTTGGCGAGAGGCTCGTCGAGCAGAAGCAGGCGCGGCTCGATAACCAATGCCCGGGCGAGGGCGACGCGTTGCTGCTGGCCACCGGAAAGGGCCTTCGGAAGGCGATCCGCCAGACCCGTCAGGCGGACCATCCTCAAGGCGCTGTCGATGCGCGGCCTGTGCCCGCTTTTGGGAATCTTCCGGAAAAGCAGTCCATAGCCGACATTCTCGGCCACGGTCATGTGCGGAAAGAGCGCGTAGTTCTGGAACACCACGCCGAAGTCGCGTCGGTTGGAGGGCGTCGCAACAATGCTTTGGCCATCGACGTTGATGTCGCCGGAATCCGGCGACAGGAAGCCCGCCAGGCATCGTAGCGTGGTGCTCTTGCCGCAGCCCGAGGGACCGAGGAGCGAGATCAGTTCCCCGCTCTCGGCATGCAGGCTGACACCATCGAGCGCAACGACATCCGAATATCGCTTCGTAAGCGCTTTGACCTCCACCTTCGCCATGGCCTTAGATGTTCCGGGCCCATTGATCGGAGAGAGCTGCGCTTATCTTGTTGGCTGCCGTCCAGTCGAAACGGATGGCCTTGGATACCTGGTCCTGCCTGAGCGGCCACTTTTCCAGTTCCGGCGGAAGCTGCACCGTCTTGTTGGTCGGTGCGATCAGCCAGTTCTTCGCCATCCAGGTCTGGGTTTCGGGACTGAGCACGAAGTTGATGTATCTCGCACCGTCTTGCTTGTCAGCGCCATGCTTCAACAGGCTGAAGGAGTGGTCGAAAACGAACATGCCCTCTTCCGGGATGACATAGTCGACTGGAACGCCCTGCGCCTGCATCGTGGAGATCTCTCCGAGATCGATAGGAGCGACCGCTATCTGCCCCTGGGTCAGGAGAGGCGTAAGCTGGGCCGAATAGCCGAGTTGCGGGAAGGGTTTCAGTTCCTTGAACTTCTTGATGGCCGTGTCGATGTCGTCGCGGCCGGAGCCGAAATGTTCTCCTGCCCACAAGGACATCATCATGGCTGCGGAGTTGGTGATCGCATAAAGGCCAAGCTGGCCCTTGAAACGGTCGTGCCACAGATCGGCCCAGCCGCGCGGCCGTTCGGAGACCAGATCGGTGCGGTAGCCGATGACCAGCGGAGCGAGCATGCCGGTCACGGCGGTGTCGCCCTTCAGGCGCGCCGGGGCGATGACATCGCTCAGGTTCGGGACGAGCGACGAGGTCAGCGTTTCGAAATATCCGTCGTCACGCAGCATGGCGGTGTAGCGCTCGTTGAGCATGACCGCAGAAAACGGCGGGTTTTGCGCTCCTGCGGCGCGGAAGTTCGAAACCCAGCCCATCCCGAGCCCGATATCGAGATTGACGGGCCGTCCGATCTCCTTGGAGAATTTCGGTAGAACGGAGCTGCGCCAGTCGTTTTCCCAGCGACCGCCGAACATATTGACGACCAGCGGCTTTGCCTGCGCGAAAGCCGGAAGGCCGAAGGACGATGCGGCCGCCATGGAGACCTGAAGCATTCTGCGACGTGTGAGTTGCATGTGTTCCCCTTTTCTTTTGGTAGGCATGTTGGTTGTCTGGACTGCTATTGCCGCCTGCGCCGGGCCGGTCGCCTGACGGTCGTCCGGGCGGCGGGCGAAACCCGGGGCCGGCTACCGCATCGGCACATGGTTGGCGCCGAGCTTGAGGTCGATGAGCAAAGGCCCCGAACGCTGCCTGACGGCTTCACAGGCCGTTTCGATGTCCTTGGCCGAACGGACGCTGATGCCGGCGGCCCCCATTGATCTGGCAATCCCGGCAAAATCCGGGGACCCGATAAGAGACAGGGCGGGACTCATCGAGCGGTTGGTGAACTGTATATGTTCCGCGCCATAGCTGGCGTCGTTGCAGATGACGATGATGAGATCGAGCTTCTCCCGTACGGCGGTGGATATCTCCGATAGGCCTCCGAGCATGAAGCCGCCGTCGCCCGCCACCATGACGGTCGGCTCGCCCGCCGAGCCGACCGCCGCACCGATCGCCTGCCCGAGACCGAAGCCGATGGCTCCGAAATGGACGGTGTGGATGAATTTTTCCGGCGCGCGCACCGGGAAGGCGAGCCAGGCCGTCGTGACGAAACGACCGAGGTCGGTCACCAGCGTTCGGTCGGAGGGCACGGCCTCGTTGAGTTTCACAAGCGCGGTATCGAGATCGACAACGCCATCGGGAAGATTGTCCTGCCGGCCGGCCGCCTGCGCGATCACATTCTCCAGCTTTGGCGCTTCGCCCGTCGCAAAACCGGAAGGTTCGATTTCCGCGCCCCGAAGCATCTCGCACATGATATCCGCGGTCAGCGCGGGGTCACCGACGATTCCGATCTGCGGCACGACGTTGGTGGCCAGATCAGTTGCCCGCGACATAATCTGAATGACGCACTTTCCGCGGACGAAGGAACCCGATTCCGTCGTGTGGCGGCTGAGACTTGCTCCGAATGCGATTATGCAATCGCTCTGCATGATGAGTTCGACGGCGACCGGGTGACTGAGGCCGCCAAAAACGCCGAGGTTCCATGCTTCCCCCTCGAATAGCCCGGAGGCTTTCAGGGTCGTCGTCAAGGGCGCCTCTATCTGCCGGGAAAGCCGGATGAGCGCTTCCCGCGCTTCCGTGCCTGCGGCTCCGCGGCCGGCCAGGATGATCGGGCGGCGGGCACTCGCGATAATGCCGAGAGCTTCGTCCAGGTCGGCGCTCGTCGGAACCAAGGCGCGGGTCTCAGGCATCCGTAGTTTCATCGGGATGGAACTGGATGGCTCCCATTGCAGATCGACGCGCATGTTGAGGACGACGGGGCGTCGTTCGAGGCAGGCCCTGCGGAATGCGGTGGCGATATCCTCCGCAACGGTCTCCGGCTTGCGCAATTCGACGAAGCCGGCCCCGGCCGCCGCGATGAGTTCCCGCTGGTTGATTTTCTGTAGGTGCTGAAGATTGTCAGGCGGGGTATCGCCACAGACGAGGACCAGCGGAATTCCGCCCTTCACCCCTTCCGTCAGCGCTGTGAGCGCATTGGTCAAGGCGGGCCCGTGCGTAATCGTCGCGACGCCGGTCCGGCCGGTTCGCTGGGCATGGCCAAGGGCCATCAGGACCGCTGCGGCTTCATGGGTGGCGGGAATGTATCTGCCCTTTTTGGACCTCACAAAGCTGTCGACCATGAAGAGATTTCCATCCCCGATCAGCCCGAAAAGGCACTCGGCACCACAAGCGGCGAGCGTATCCGCTACCACTTCATGGACAGTACGGCTCGATTGACCGCCGTTCATCGACACGGGCTGGACCTCTCAGATTTTCATGCGTTCCCATTTCATTGAATCCACTGTGGTCAACAGGAGGCGGGATGAAAAGCGGAATTATAAGCGGATAATGATCTCAAAATTAGCGCATTATAATTCTTTATGATCGAATATGTGGCGCACTGCTCATGAAATGAGCGGCAATCGCATGCCAGCTGTGCAGAGGCTGCGTTTTGTATGCGTCTGGAGTGATAGCGCAGCCCATTTGCGGTGGGTCAGAGGCTCGTATGCACCGCTGGACGAGGACCGATCTGGTGGAAGCCACGAGACCCGGTTTCCGAATCTTGGGTGCCCCCCGAGGTCATGGAACACCGCAATCGATCGTTCGCATGGCATAGAGGCTTTCCCAAGATGCTGAGCGCGTCGCGAGGGGTGGGTTAAGACATCTTCTGCCGCAAATCATTCAGCCATGACGCGATCGATATAGACCCTCACCGAGGACCGAAGGACAATGAACCCGTTTTCCTGCCCTGCCGTGCTGAGGAGAAACCGGCCATGTAGCTCTACGGTAATTCGATATGAAGAACTGATCGTTGAATACGGCTGACTTGAATGGCTTTCTGATGGAATCGTGGCTCATATTATCAAATTGCCAGACTTTTGGCCTTGCTAACTCCCTGAAATTGCTCAATCCGCGTTTCCGTATCGATTCGATGGACGTCTGGGGTTTCAGGAAGAATATTGAAAAATATAAGGAAGACCTGCCTCGATACTTCAGAGTTGTCGTGCATCCTCAATTCCGCAATATCGATTTCGATTTCACGATAGCGCAGAATCTTGACTTCATTCCGTCGATTAATTTCGATGCCTACCATCCCGACGTCTGCTACGCCTTTTCGAATGGCCCGATAGACAGCCCGATGGGGTCATATCATTCGATGATCGTTCTCGCAGCGTACGAGGCCGGATTGACCACCGAAGCGACCCGCAAGCTGTTCCGGCGTGACGTCTTCGAGCGATGCGACTTCTTCTCCCGCTGGGAGCAGGAACGGACGCAGCTCCTCAAGCATTTCTCGCAATATGGCTTGGACATCTCGTCGTCCTTTGCGCAATGGTCTCGCGGCGACGCTTTCATGTATTCGGTCAATCACCCGAAGATCCGCTGCATCTACGATATTGCCCGGATCTTCATGAAGCGCCTCGGTGTCAATACCGTCGAGAGCGATCTTCTGCCGGCGGACAATCTTCTGAACGGTCCATGCTATCCAGTATATCCCGAAATCGCTGAGGTTTTTGGCACAAGAGGATCATATCTTTTCAAGGTGCCGAACGAATACCGGCTCATCTCGCTGGAAAAATTCATCGAGCGCAGCTTCGAGGTCTATGCCAGCCTTCCGCCCAATTCCATCCAGGTCGAAAGTGCGGTTCGACCACGCTACGCAAATATCAAAGCGGTCATAGCGGAGGCAGCCCGATGACGAACCCCTATGCAGCGATCGAGGATTATCAGCTCTGGCGACGGTCTGTGGCGCGCGTGGAAACGCACCTCTTCGATCCGGTCGTCAATCCCAAGTTCCGTCTCGACAGAACATCAAGGATCGCGACGGCTGGCAGCTGTTTTGCGCAGCATATTTCCCGGCAGTTGCAACAGATAGGTTTCCACTACTTCGTGCCGGAAAATGGCGAAGCATTGCCGGAAGACGAGCGCAACCGGCGAAATTTCGGCGTCTTTTCGGCACGCTACGGAAATCTTTATACCGCTCGGCAATTGCTGCAACTGTTTAACGAGGCCTTCGAGGGACGGGAGCCGGTTGAGAAGGCGTGGTTGCGGAAGGACGGCCGGTATGTCGATCCCTACCGGCCGCAGATCGAGCCGGACGGGTTTGAAACGATCGATGCCGTAAGGGATGCGCGCAAGCAGCATCTCGCGGCGGTGCGGTCAGTTTTCACGGATGCGGACGTGCTGGTTTTCACGCTAGGTCTCACGGAGGCTTGGCGTTCGAAGATCGATGGTGCGGTGTTTCCGCTGGCGCCAGGCGTGGTTGCTGGATCGTTCGACCGCAAGCGCCATGAATTCGTCAATTTCAGACTTGCTGATGTCGATACCGATCTTACAGATTTCCTGAGGAAACTCAGGAGAAAAAACCCACGCGTGAAGGTGCTGCTGACGGTTTCGCCGGTGCCCTTGATCGCGACCTATGAGAACAGGAATGTTCTTGTTTCAACGACCTACAGCAAGTCCGTGCTTCGGGTGGCCGCAGATCAAATCACCTCACGTTTCGCGTGGGTCGACTATTTCCCTTCATACGAGATTATTACCGGCAGCCATGCCGGTGGCCTCTATTACGAGGCTGACTATCGCGAAGTGAACTCACGGGGTGTTGCTCACGCCATGCGCTGCTTTGTCAGGAACTATGCATCCGATCCCGTAGCCCGCATCCAGCGCGAAGGGACGGTGCTGCCTGCGGCACCTGAACCGACACGAAGGGACATCATCTGCGACGAAGAGGCAATCGACGCGATACGCGTATAGCCGTCATCGCGCGTCCGACGACTTTTCGAAACCCGTCCCCTCGGTGCCGTCGGCATAGGGCCTGAATTGATCCCATCTCAGGGGAGAATCATGCTGTTCAGCATTCATCGGGCAAGCCTTCTTGTCTCCCTGCTGATGGCCGTGCAAGCGCAAGCGCAAACGACGGATTTGCCCGTGGTAGAGAACACGGCGGCACTGCAGACCGTCGCATCGACCTCGGCTCAGGCAAGTGCTTTGCCGCGTGGTCCGTCGAAGAGCTTGCCGCCAGATCTGCTGACCGCTCGACAGTTGGTTGATGCTTGGCTAAATCCTCGTCATGCAAATTGGCTTGAACCGAGTGGCGTTTGTCTACGCCGTCATTTTCTTTGTGATTTTGTTGCTGCTTGCGGTGCTGGGCGATCGCCTGGGCTGGATTCGCAGTTTTGTTGGGGACGTGCTGGCCGTCGTCTGGGTCTATTTCCTGCTCAAGACACTGGTTCGGGCAAAGCCGGCCCTGCTTGCCGGCATCGCGTTTGGAACGGGTGTCGCAGTGGAGCTGATGCAGTATCTGATGGTCAGCTTTTCTTTCCAGATTCCAAACCGGATACTGAGGATCGTGCTCGGCGCCACACCGGACTGGTGGGATGTACTGGCCTACGCGCTCGGTGCGATGCTGGTGCTCGGCTTTGAACATTTCCTCTCCGTGGGCGACCGTGCCCGCGGATGAATTTGCCTGTTCCAACATTCCTGCATCCGGAAACCCACGATGACGGGATGCTGACGCCGGGTGGATAGGGAGCGCCGCACAAACGTCCGACGGGCGCCGGGCTCCATCCGGCAATCGGAAGATCGCCCGTGTTTGCCGGCGCGGGGAACGAACGGATGCCTGGGCGGTTCGGGGGCAATCTGCAGGGATCGGATTCGCCGGGAGGCACGTCATGCAGCCGACGACCCATCGATACGCGACCGTCAACGGCCTCGGTATTTTCTATCGGGAGGCAGGGCGGCAGGGCTCGCCCGTGGTTTTGCTGCCGCATGGCTATCCCTGCTCATCGTACGAATTCCGCAATCTCCTGCCACGGCTGGCGGATCGCTGGCGGCTGCTCGCGCCGGATTTCCCCGGCTCCGGCTACAGCGCCACGCCCGACGATTTCGACTACAGCTTCGACGGCTATGCCGATTTCCTGGACGGTTTCGTGAAGGCGCTCGGCGTGGAGCGCTTCGCACTTTATCTGCATGACTTCGGGTCTCCCATCGGCGCGCGGCTGGCCATCAAGGCGCCGGAGCGCGTCATGGCGCTCATCGTCCAGAATGGCGACATTCCCTATGAGGATGCGCTGGGATCGAAATATGCCGAGATCGAAAGGACCTGGCGTCTTCCCCGGTCCGACATGAAGGAGAAGCTGGCGGAAGCGGTCGACGAGGAGACGTTCAGGAAGGAGTTCCTGAACGACGTCAGGCCTGAACTTGCCGAACGCATTCCTCCCGATCTGTGGAAACTGCACTGGTCGCTGATGACACCGAAGCGCAAGGAGATCGCAGTCGAACTGATCGCGGGGCTCAAGGAGAATCGCGCCTGGTTTCCGCAGCATCGGAACTACCTCGCCAGACACCGCCCACCGACGCTGATCGTGTGGGGTCCGCAGGATGGGTATATGCCGGAGCAATCGGCGCGCGCCTACCTTCGGGATCTTCCCGATGCGGAACTCCATCTGCTCGACGGCGGCCACTGGCTTCTGGAGACCAATCTCGACGAGGTGGTCCCGCTCGTCCGCGATTTTCTGGGCCGGGTGTGGGCATCCGGCACGTCGACAGGCGGACCTTCCCGTGGCGGCTCCGGCCCCTGAACGGACATGCCCTCGACGAACATGCGGATGACGTTGCGGCCGCCCCCGGATCATCAACAGGGCTACACCCCGCCTCGACGACGATGCATGCGAGAAGGGCAGGGGGCTCGCCGAATTCACTTCGGAGCGGGGCCGTCCTCGCGGTGTCCGGCGGCATGAAAAAGCTGCCGACCTACACGCGTTTTGTCGCAAGCACCTCGAACGTGCGGGCAAGCGTGGCGACGGAGCGATCGTAGTCGGCCAGGGCCAGGCAGGCGATCAACGCATCGACGATCGCAAGCTGAGCGATGCGGCTGGTCATCGCTTCGGTGCGGAACTGGGTTTCCCGGGCAAGCGTATTCAGCACGACATCCGTATGCGCGAGCAGCGGCGACTTGCCGAAATTGGTGATCGCGATCGTCGTGGCGCCGGCTTCCTTGGCGAGCCGGGTCGCGGTCAACGTCTCCACCGTGCTGCCCGAATGGGAAATCGTCACCACCGCCGTCGTGCTGTCGGCCAATGCGGCGGTGATCGCCTGCACATGGCTGTCGACGCTGGCGCGCGACGGAATGCCGATCCGCAGGAGGCGATAGTTCATGTCTTCCGCGATCGTCGCGGCGCTGCCGATGCCGAACACCTCGACGCGGCTTGCCTTCCTGATCGCCTCGACGGCCTTGGCCAGCGCCGCGATATCGAGCGCTTTCCGGGTATCGCGCAGAGCCTGCAGGTCGGACTGGAAGACCTTTTCGACCACCGTGGCGGTATCGTCCCCGGGGGTCAGGTCCTCGTGGATGAACTGCACCGGCTGCACAAGGTCGCGCGCAAGCGCAATCTTGATCTGCTGGAACCCCCGCGCACCGAGCGACTGGCAGAAGCCGATCACGCTGCCTTCGCTCGCTTCCGCCTTCTCGGCCACTTCGGTGACGGACATGTGCACGACATCGGCCGCGTTGAGCACGATGAAATCGGCGATGCGACCGGCGGTCGGCGACAAATCCTTACGCATGGCATGGATACGGTCGATCACGCCGTGCAGGTCCTGGCCGTTGGTTCTATCCTTGTCAGAGGCCATGCCCCTTCCTCTCTCTACGCAAGACGGCTTTCAGACGGCCGCAAGAAGTCTCGACCGGCGGATGATCCCCTGTTCCACCCGCAGGAAGCCCATGCCGAGCCGCCGCGCGCCGAGGCCATCGGTCTCGGGATTGTCTCCGATCATGACGGCGTCGGCCGGCGCCACATCGAGATGGCGGCAGCCGCGTTCGAAGAGGATCGTCTCCGGTTTTCCGACAACGGTGTAGTTTTTGAGACCGGTCGACGTAAGGATCGCCGCGGCGAGAGCGCCGGTCTCGGGAACCGGCCTGCCGTTGATGCCGGGGTGGCTACCGTCGGGCGCCGCGACGATCAGCCCGGCGCCGCCGGCAATCGCCTCCGCCGCGGCGGCAAGTTTCGCATAGGTGAAGTGCCGGTCGCGGGCGACGACCACGAGGTCGACCGTCCTGTCGCCGATCCGCAGCCCCTTGGCCCGGGCATAGGCGATAAGCGTCGCGCTGCCGAGAAGAAGGACCGAAGCCCGCGGATACTTCGCCGCGACGATATCGATCGCCGCCGTCCCGGCCAGGATCACGTCCTTTTCGTCGACCGGCAGGCCGAGGGCCCTCAAGGTTCGCGAGAGCTGCCGAGGCGTGTGTTCGGCGTTGTTCGAGACGATGACAAAGCGGTCCCGCACCTCCTCCAGAAGCCATGCCGCATCTGGCAACACTGTGCGTCCGGTGATCAAAGTGCCATCCAGATCAATGAGATAGCCTGCGGCATCCAATATCGGTTCTTGCAAAACATGTCCCCTTGCGAGCGGGGCGAATGTGGATTGAGACTTCCTCAATGTCAATGAAGATTATTTTGAGATTGTTTCATGAGTCTGTCACAGAGAGGCTCTAACTCTCATGGCGAGAAGAGGCAGGCCGATTGATCGAGAGGAATTCGACCCATGAAGATCGCCGTCATTACGGATATCCACCACGGACCGTTGTCCCACACGAAAGACCCTGACTGGAACGGCCTGCCGGTTCTCCGGGAATTCATCGACCGCGCCGTCGCCGAAAAGGCGGACCTCGTGCTCGATCTCGGCGATCACATTTCCGACACGACCCATGAGGCGGACCATCGGGCGATGTCGGAAGTGGCGGAGATCTTCAAGGCCTTTCCCGGCCGGCGCGTCCATGTGCTTGGCAATCACGACGTGGTCAATCTGTCGATCGCCGAAAACGAGGAGATCTTCGGCCAGTCGATGGCGAGCGCGGTCACCGATCTTGGCGATTTCCGGCTTGTCGCATGGCAGCCCGGCGTCGTCATCACCCGCGGTGTCGGCTTTGCGAATGCCGCAGACCATCTGGACTGGCTGGTCGAGACGCTGAATGCCGACGAGCGTCCGGCCGTCATCGCAACCCATGTGCCGCTGTCGGGCCATTCGCAGACCGGCAACTACTATTTCCAGCGCAGCCCGCACTACTCGACCTATCCGGATCATGAGACGGTGCGCAAGGCGGTGGAGGCGACGGGAAAGGCTGCGCTGTGGCTCTCCGGCCATGTGCACTGGAACACGGTGACCAATATCGGCAACGTCCAGCATGTGACGATCCAGTCGCTCAGCGAGCGCTTCACCACGGCGCCGCTCACCGCGGCCGCCCATGCGCTCGTCGAAATCAGGGACGGCCAGTTCACGGTGGATGTCCACGGCAACGACCCGTTCCATGCGCGCCTGCCTTTCCGCCGGTCCGGCGACCGGCCCTGGATGGCCCCGATGCCACCCCTCGATCAGGCCGACCAGCGCCCGGACGCGGAGCGGCTCCGTGCTTGAGTTCCTGACGAGGCGGGCACTCGCGGCTGTCGCCACACTCGTCGTTGTCGTGACCGCGGTGTTCTTTGCGACGCGCGTTTCCGGCAACGCCATGGACTACCTGCTGCCGCCCGGCACCGATGCGGCGACAGTCGGGGCCATGGTCGAGCATTTCGGTCTCGACCAACCCATGTGGTACCAGTTCGTACGCTTCATATCGGGTCTCCTGCAGGGCGATCTGGGCATCAGCCTCTTCGAGCGGCGATCGGTCGTCGAAATCTATGCGGAGCGTCTGCCGAACACGCTGAAGCTCTTCACGCTCGCCCTGCTGCTTTCCATCGCGGCCGGGCTGCCGCTCGGCATCATGGCCGCGCTTCACCGCGGCAAGGCGATCGGCTCGGCGATCATGGGCTTTGCCTTCTTCGGTTATGCAACACCGAATTTCGTCCTGGCGATCGTCATGATCCTGGTCTTCTCGCTGAAGCTGCATTGGCTGCCGAGTTCGGGCTCGATGACGCTCGTGCATTTCCTCATGCCCGCGGTCGTCCTGTCGGCGCTGATGATGGCGGAGATCATCCGCTTCACCCGCAATTCCATGCTGGAGGTGATGACGCAGGACTATATGCGGACGGCAAGGGCGAAAGGCCTGCCCAGCCTGACGGTCATCGGCAAGCATGCGCTGCGCAATGCGGCAATTCCGGTCGTGACCGTCATCGGCCTGCAGGTGGCCGGCATGGTGGCGCGCTGCGTGCTGGTGGAAGCGGTATTCGCCACCAAGGGAATAGGCGACCTGATCGTCTTCGCCGCCATCGGCCGCGATTATCCCGTCCTCCAGTTCGGGGTCATCCTGATCGCCACGCTGGTGGTGACCACGTCTCTTCTCATCGATCTCATCTACGCCCTTATCGATCCTCGTGTGAAGGTGACCGCATCATGAGCGACATGGCTGCTTCGATGAACAGCGCCCGGCTGAATGCCCCGCCGGCGCCACGTCCGCGCAGGCGCCGTAAGGGCCTTGCGCGCCTGATCACCAGGACGACCCCGGTGACCTGGCTCGTCTTTCTCGCCACGCTGCTCACCCTGCTTGCGGCAGCGGCGGGCCCGGCGCTCGTGCCCTTCGATCCGGACGCCCAAACGCTTCTCGCCCGGCTGCGCCCGCCGCTCGGCTTCGAGCGCGCCATGGTCTCCCATCCGTTCGGCACGGACGAACTCGGCCGCGACATGCTTTCGCGCACCCTGCACGGGCTGCGGCTCACCCTGCTGATCGCGCTGACGGGCAGCGTCATCAGTCTTGTCGTCGGCGTCCTCGCGGGCATCGTGGCAGGCTATCTTCGCGGTCCTGTCCCGGCCTTCATCATGGCGCTGGTGGACATCCAGCTCGCGGTGCCCTTCACCCTGATCGCACTTCTGGTCGTGGCGATCTTCGGCAATGCGCTGCCGGTGCTGATCGCGGTCATCGGCCTTTCCGGCTGGGAAGTATATGCCCGCGTGGTGCGGGCTCAGGTGCTCACCGTCTCGCGCCAGCCTTTCGTGGAGGCCGCGCGCGCCGCCGGCGCCTCGCACCTGCGCATCCTGATCCGCCATGTGCTGCCGAACGTGATCTCGCCGGTCATCGTCGTCTGGACCATGACCTTCTCGGCGCTGATCCTGCTGGAATCCTCGCTGTCCTTCCTCGGCCTCGGCGTCCAGCCGCCCACGGCGACGCTCGGCTCCATGGTCGGCTCTGGCCGTGACTATCTGGCGACCAATCCATGGATCGCGCTGGTCCCGTCGGTCGCCATCATGTTCGTCTCGCTGCTGGTGCTCCTGATCGGCGACTGGCTGCGCGATGCGCTCGACGTCAAGCTGAAATGACTGCCCGGCGGCCCGCTGCCGCCGGTTCCGGAAAGCTTCCGCTCTGCCCGACCGCGCCGCATCAGCGGTCGGACGGGACCCCTTTGTCGAAAAAAGGAAATCTGCCCCATGAAAAACAAGTCTCTCCTCCTGATCGCATCCGCGCTTCTGCTGTCGACTTCGGCAATGGCGTCGGAGCTGCGCGTCGGCCTGCAGAACCTGCCGCCCTATGTCGATCCCGGCAAGGATCACAGCAATACGGGCTCGCAGGTCTATTACAACGCCTTCGATCCGTTGATCGAAAAGGACTATTCGAACCCGAAGGCTGTCTTCAGGCCGGGGATCGCCAAGGAATGGAAACAGGTCTCGCCGACCGTTTTCGAAGTCAAGATCCGCGACGACGTGAAGTTTCACAACGGCGAGGCGCTGACGGTCGACGATGTCGTCTTCACCTTCGAGCGGCTGATCAAGGAAATGACGCCGGAATATGCGAGCATCCGCCGTCAGTTCTTCGCGAACTTCACCAGGGTCGAAGCGGTCGATGCGACGACGGTTCGCTTCACCACCGAAAAGCCCGAGCCGCTTTTCGAAACCCTGCTGAACGCCACGCAGGGCTCCATCGTACCGAAGAAGTACATCATGGGGCTGACGGGCGACCCGAACGTGGCTGAAAAGGCCGATTTCGACGCCTTCGCCCTGAAGCCGGTCGGCACCGGTCCCTACGGCATCTCCGCCTTCCAGCCGGGAGAGACCCTCGTCTACACCAAGTTCGACGGTTTCTTCGGCGAGAAGGCGCCCTTCGACAAGGTCTCGATGCGCCGCATCGCCGAAATGGCGACCCGCACCACCGCACTCGCCAATGGCGAGGTCGATCTCATCACCAACGTGCCGCCGGACCAGATCGACGCCATCGCCTCCAACCCGAACCTGAAGGTCGAGGGAGCGGTGACCCCGCTCTTCCACGTCGTGATCTTCCAGACCCGCAATCCGAAAATGGCCGACAAGCGGCTGCGCCGGGCCCTCAGCCTCGCGATCGACCGCAACCTCCTGAACGAAGCGCTCTGGCTCGGCAAGGCGGTGGTTCCGGGCAGCCACACCTATCCGCAATACGGCGACCTCTACATGCCGGAGCTCAAGACCTTCGAATACAATCCGGAAAAAGCCAGGCAGCTCCTCAAGGAGGCCGGCTACAACGGCGAGCCAATCCGCTTCGATACCGACGCGGTCTATTACACCAACGGCCTGCTGGCCGCCCAGGCGATCAAGGAAATGTGGGCTGCGGTCGGCGTGACCATGACCCTCAACGTCGATCCCAAATGGACCGGCGCAGACCCGGAAATGAACGCCCGCAACTGGTCGAACCCGATGTATTTCGCGGACCCCGCCGGCTCGTTCGGCACCATGTGGTCCCCGAAGGGCGCCGGCACCACCGGTTCCTGGTCCTCCAACCCGGCCTATGAGGCGCTCTGGGAACGCTTTCGCTACTCGACCGATGTCGCCCAGCGCCGGAAGGCCTATGCGGAGATCATGGACTACGTGAAGGAGGAGGCGCCGTTCGTCGTGCTCTACCAGCCCTACGAATCCTATGGCCTCAGCCGCAAGATCGCCTGGAAGCCGCTGCCGGGCCATATTCCCTACGTCCTGAACTTCCGCGCCGGCGCCGTCTCGGCTGCCACCAACTGAGCGAAACAGGCCGCCGGCCGGATGAGGCCGGCGGCTTCCTTCCATTTCAAGGATTGGTCATGACCGGGACATCGCTGCTCGACGTTGAAAACCTGCGCGTCACCTTCAGGACCGGGAACGGGATATTCACCGCGGTGGACAATCTCACATTCTCCGTCGGCCCCAGCGAATGCGTGGCGATCGTCGGCGAGAGCGGCTCGGGCAAGTCGGTGACGGCGATGTCGATCCTCGGGCTCACCGCCTTCAACGGAGGCACGATCGCAGCCGGCGCCATCCGTTTCCGGCGCCGGAACGGATCGACATCCGATCTCGCACGGCTTGACGAACCGGAGTTCCGGAAGATCCGCGGCGACGAGATCGCCATGATCTTCCAGGAGCCGATGACCAGCCTTAACCCCGTCTTCTCGATCGGCGAGCAGATCGCCGAGGTGATCCGCCACCATCGCGACGTCGATACGGCGGAAGCCGCCGCACAGGCGCTCGAGCTTTTGAAGCGCGTACGGATTCCCGAGGCGGAAACGCGTTTCAGACAATATCCGCATGAGCTTTCCGGCGGGATGCGCCAGCGTGTGGTGATCGCCATGGCGCTCGCATGCCGGCCGAAGCTGCTGATCGCCGACGAGCCGACGACGGCGCTCGACGTCACGATCCAGGCGCAGATCCTCGACCTGCTGCAGGAGCTTGCGAAGCAATCCGACATGTCGCTGCTTTTCATCACCCACGACATGGGCGTCGTGGCGCAGATCGCCGACCGGGTGATTGTCATGCGCCACGGCAACAAGGTGGAGGAGAATGCAACCGGGCCGCTTTTCTCCGCACCCCGGCAGCCTTACACCCGCCAGCTTCTTGCGTCCGTGCCACGGCTCGGCTCGATGAAGCCGTTTGCCGGACCGCGCCGTTTCGGCGACGAGACGCCGGATCGGGAGCCGGCGCCGGAGCCTGCAAAGCCGCTGCTTTCCGTGCGCGATCTCGTCACCCGCTTTCCGGTGCGGGCAGGAGCGCTGCAGCGCCACGTCGCCAACGTGCATGCGGTGGAAGGCGTTTCCTTCGATCTCGGCCGTGGCGAGACGCTGTCGCTGGTCGGTGAAAGCGGCTGCGGCAAGTCCACGACCGGCCGCTCGATCCTGAGGCTGGTGGAGCCGACCTCGGGGCGTATCGAGCTCTTCGGCGAAGATATGCTTGGCCTGCGCGGGGAGCGGCTGCGGACGCGCCGGCGCGATATGCAGATCGTCTTCCAGGACCCCTATGCGGCGCTCGATCCACGCCTGCCGGCCTTCGATCAGGTCGCCGAGCCGATGGTGATACATGGCACGGAAACGGGCAGCGCGCTCCACGACCGCGTCGTGTGGCTTATGGAGCGGGTCGGGCTTTCCGCCGATCACCTCGACCGTTATCCGCACGAGTTCTCCGGCGGTCAGCGCCAGCGGCTCTGCATCGCGCGAGCGCTTGGCCTTTCCCCGAAACTGATCATCGCCGACGAACCCGTCTCGGCCCTCGACGTTTCGGTGCAGGCTCAGGTCGTCAACCTGATGATCGAGCTGCAGGAGGAACTCGGCCTTTCCTACCTCTTCATCTCGCACGACATGGCGGTGGTCGAGCGGATGAGCCACCGCGTCGCGGTGATGCAGCTCGGAGGGATCGTCGAAATCGGCCCGCGCGCCGAAGTCTTCGGCAATCCGCGCCATCCCTATACGCAGACATTGCTCTCGGCCGTGCCCAATCCGGACCCGGAAATGCGCAGGGAGGCCGCCTTGCCGCTGGCGCAGCTTTCCTCCCCGGTGCGTCCACTCGGTTATGCGCCGCCGGCGCCCGTCTATGAAGATGTCGGAAATGGGCATCGGGTGCTTGTGAATTAAGAGCCGCCGATCAACGGGCGGCAAACTGCCTGCCGTTCGCTTCACGGATGACCGGGCCGGACGACCCGAACCAGGCCCCGGAGGATTCTCCGCCTTCATCTGCAATTGGCCGCCACATCAAAAAACTGTCGCATGGCGGGTGTAGGGCGAGGGCGAAAGGACCAGAGAATGCGACACGATCTATCCATACCCGAGGCCGTCGCCGATCCGTTGATCGGACAGCTCCGCCGCGCGGACGGAATATCCGATCAAGCGTTCGCCAAACTGCTCCTGGCCGCGGCCGACGCCTATCGCGCAAGCGCGATCCTGAAAATCCATCATCGGCGGGCGGACGTGTTCTACCGAACCATCGGCGCAGGCTCCCTGGAGGCTCCGGTTCGTTCGAGAGTGCCTGAATGGAGCGTTCAGGGCGCCATTTCCGAGTGGTAGTGAAGCAGCCCGAGCGACCGGATACGTTGGCGACGCCGATCACCCTGCTGAAAGATAGCATCCTGGCTGTGAAAGCGGGTTCATCGCCGCTCGCGGCCCACCGGCCGGATATCCGCTCGAAAGTGCGTTCGTCAGCGGGCGGAGCCGGGTGATTCTGTCATCAGGCGTGACAAACCTTCCGATTCGCCGCGAAGATCGATTCCGTGCCCGCCTTGGCAGGATGCGTTTCAGTTCTGGACAGAGAGCCCGATTGCGCCTTTTATCCTTCCCGAGATTACCAGGGAATATCATCGCGAAATGGACATCAGGCGTTTGAGATCGTTCATCACGATCGTCGACATGGGAAGCATAACAAGAGCGGCCGACATGCTGCACATCGCCCAACCCGCGCTCAGCCAGCAGCTCGCAAGCCTGGAGGAACATTTCCGCCAGAAACTTCTCACGCGAAGCCAGCAGGGCGTCGTCATGACGGATGCCGGAAAGGTCGTATACCGCCACGCGCAGGTCATCCTGAGGCAGATGGAACAGGCGCAGGCGGAAGCGCTGGAGGCGGGCGCCGTGCTGTCGGGCCGCGTGTCGGTCGGGCTTGCGCCCTTCAGCAGCGCGGCGACCCTTGCCCTTCGCCTGCTTGAGGAGACGAAGCGGCTCCATCCGGGCATTCTTCTTCACATCACCGAAAGCGTCAGCCAGCCCTATAGCCAGATGATCATGAACGGCCGCCTGGAGATGGGGCTGATCCACGGCAGGGGGCCGATCAGAGGCGTGAAGTTCGAACCGCTGCTCCGCGAGGAGTTCGTTCTCGTCGTGCACAAGAGCTTCGGCGTCTCGCCGGACAGCGCGACGATTGCGGTCTCCGAACTGTCGGCCCTGCCTTTCGTCCTGCCTCCGGCCTACAATTTCGTCCGCCGGGCAATCGATCTCGCCTTCACCCGCAGCCGCAAGGATCTGGTGGTCGTGGCCGAGGTGGAATCAGTCCGGACGATCGCCCGTGCGGTCGACGCGATCCTGGGCGCCACCATCATGCCCAAGGCGATTGCCGAGCGCATAGTGGCGGAATCCGCGCAGGAAATTGTCGTGAGGCAGATTGCCAGCCCGACGATCGAGGAGACGCTGTCGCTTTGCATCTCGGACAGCACGCCCCTGTCGGAGCCGGCCCTGGCGGTGAAGGATATTCTGGTCAAGCTGACGGAGACGCTGAAATAGCGTCTCCTATGCTTCGGTCGCTCCGCTACAGCATCGGCCCGAAAATTGGAATCGATTTTCGGAAAGCATGATGCGTAGATTCAATAAGTTAGAGCGCCGTGCGTCCGAAAGGACGCACGGCGCTCTAAAGCATCAAAGCATCGCTTCCTTGCGGCAATTCACGAGAAGTTCGGCGACCGAGAGATTGTTCGGCAGACGCAGAAGGATCTCCACCATTTCCGCGAGGTCGCCGGGCTGGGTCATATCCTCGCGGGTGACTTCCGTTTCCCCGGCGGTCATGTCCGTGGCGATGTAGCCGGGGCACAGGGCCGTTGCGCGGATGCCGCTGTCCCAGCATTCCTGCCGGACGCCGTGCGTGAGCGCGACGACCGCAAATTTGGTCATGGCATAGCCGACATTCGAGCCGACGCGGCGCCCGGCCAGGGAGGCGACATTGATCACCCTTCCCTGGCCGGTCCTGATCAGGTGAGGGAGGGCGGCTCGGGTGACCCGCAACGGGCCTTTCACGTTGACGCGCCACATCCGGTCGAGGCTCTCCTCTCCCTCATCCATGACGCGGACCTTGGGATTGATGCCGGCGCAGTTCACCAAGGCATCGATGCGCCCATGCCGCGCGGCAACGGCCGAAACCCAGGCTTCGGCGGTGCCCGTTTCCTCCGCATCGTAGCGATCGACCGAAAGGCGTTCCTTTCCGGCAACCGACGCGGGGTTGCGCGCGCCGCCGGCAACGGTGAAACCCGCCGCCAGAAGCCTGTCGGTGATCGCAAGGCCAAGGCCCCGGGACGCACCCGAAACCATTACCACGCGGCCAGTTCCTTCGAGCATGATGACCTCCTCTATTTCATGCCATGGCAGAATTCGGCAATGCGAGCGCAGCCTTCCGCCAGGTTCTCCATGCTCGTCGCATAGGAAAGGCGGAAGAAGGGGCTCATGCCATAGGCGGCGCCCTGAACGGTCGCGACCTGGTGCTCTTCGACGAGGGCCATCACGAAATCGGTGTCGCTCTCGATGCGACGGCCGCCCTGGGTGGTCTTGCCGATCAGTTCGGCGATGTTCGGGAAGATATAGAAGGCGCCTTCGGGCCGATGGCAGCGAATCCCGTCGATTTCCCCCAGCCGGTCGAGGACGAAGTCGCGCCGCGTTTTGTAGATCGCCGCGCGTTCCTTCAGCAGATCCTGCGGGCCGTCAAGGACCGCCACGCCCGCCGCCTGCACCACGGTCGCGACACCGCCGCTGTTTTGCGTGTTGACGTTGCTGACGGCCTTGATGAGGTCCTTCGGTCCGCCGCAGAAGCCGAGGCGCCATCCGGTCATGGCATAGGCCTTGGATGCGCCGTTGACGGTCAGGACCCGGTCGTAGAGCCTCGGCTCCACCTCGGCAATCGTGCAGAATTCGAAGTCGTCATAGATCAGATGCTCGTACATGTCGTCGGTCATGATCCAGACATGCGGATGACGCAGCATGACTTCGGCGATCGCCGCCATCTCGGCCCGCGAGCAGGCCGCACCGGTCGGATTGTTGGGGAAGTTCAGAAGCAGCCATTTGGTCTTCGGCGTGATGGCGGCCTCCAGATCTTCGGCGCGCAGCTTGAAGCCGTTGTTCTGCGGGCAGTTGACCGGTACGGGAATCCCGCCCGCGAACTTGACGATATCGGCGTAGCTGATCCAGGAGGGCGAGGGGATGACCACTTCGTCGCCGGGATCGCATGTCGCCATGATCGCGTTGAAGATGATCTGCTTGCCGCCGCCGGCCACCAGAATCTGGCTGAGATCGTAATCCAGATTGTTGTCGCGCTTGAACTTGCGCTGAATGGCGGCCCTGAGGGCGGGGGTGCCATCGACCGGCGGGTATTTGGTGTCGCCCGCAAGCGCGGCGGCATGCGCGGCCTCGACGGCATGGGCCGGCGTGGAAAAGTCGGGTTCGCCCGAGGAGAGGCTGATCACCTTGATGCCCTGCGCTGCGAGGTCACGGGCTTTCTGGGTCATGGCGACCGAGGCGGAAACGGTAACATTGCTGAGGCGCTGGGCTATGGCGGGCATGGGATTGCTTTCGATTTATGGCGACGAAGGTGCCCGGCATCGCGATGCCCGGGCATTGAGGAGAAGGTTACGGGAAGTGGTCGCCGTTTCTCCAATAGCTCTTCGATGTGAGGCCATAGGAGATTCCGATGAATTGCCCGGACAGCGGCGGCAAAGTCCATAAGCGTAACCGATGACCGCAGAAGAAGAAAATATTATGCGCCACCCCGCCGCCTCACTAAGCTCGTGGCAACAAACAAGGGAACGACCTCCTCGACGATCTGCTCCTGACGGCAGGCGATAAAAGCAGGAGATGGCACCAGGCACCGGCGATAAGCCGGTCGCATCTCGATAGGGAGCATACTCAAGCAAATTATCTTGGGCACGGACGGCGATCGCCATCCGGCTCGATGCGATGCTTCATGCCCTGGTCAACGCGACGGGAGTATAGATGTCGGATATTGCAATCAGGAAGCAGGACCCCGCACAAGGCCGTGACGTCTTCGGCTGGAAGGCAATCGAGCGCAGGCTTTTCACGCCCGGCGTACTGATACTGCCGCTCCTCATCTTCCTGCTGTTCTTCTTCTTCATTCCCGCGATACGCCTGATGATCTTCAGCGTGATGACGCAGAACGCCCAGGGCGTCATCGGAGCGCCGTTCACGCTCGATCACTACATTCGTTTCTTCGAGGTCGATCTCTACCGGAAGGTGCTCTGGGCGACGATCCGGATCAGCCTCATCACCTCCGTCATTGCGGCCATACTGGCCTATCCGGTCGCGACCGTTCTCGTCAGGGGCAGCATCGTCACGACCCGGATCATCACTCTCGTCGTCATCGCGCCGCTGGCCGTCAGCGTCGTGGTCCGCGCCTATGGCTGGCAGCTCATCCTCGGCAACGGTCCGACGGGGCTGCTGAACTACGTGCTGATCAACCTGGGTATCATCGAAAGCCCGCTGGCCCTGCTTTTCTCCGATGCGGCAGTGGTCATCGGCTCCATTCACATCTTCTTTCCGATGATGGTGCTGCCGCTTTCCTCGGCGCTCGGAAAGATCGATCCGAATATCCAGCAGGCCGCCCGCACGCTCGGCGCTCCGGCCTGGAAGGTGTTCGTGCGGATCACCTTTCCTCTCAGTCTTCCGGGGCTGGTGGCCGGCTTCACCCTGGTCTTCTCGCTTGCGTCCGCATCCTACGTCATCCCGGCCCTGATCGGCGGACCGGGTTCGCAGATGCTCGGAAACATGGTCGAGCAACAGGTTCTTGCAGTCTACGACTGGCCGTTCGGCGCCACCATCGCAACGATCCTGATCTTCATCGTCATCCTCATCAACGCCGTGTCGATGAAGCTTCTCGGCGGGCGCCGCATCAAGGCGAGTGCACAATGAACAACAAGCTGACAGGCACGTCCGCCGCAATACTCTACGCGATCACCGCCGCGATGATGATCTTCATCCTCGCTCCGATCGTCCTCGTCATCGCGATCTCCTTTTCGGACAGCTACTTCGTGACCTTCCCGCCGGAAGGCTTCACCTTCCGCTGGTATGCGGCGGTGATGCAGAACGAGGAGTTCACATCAGGGCTCGCGTTCAGTTCCGCGCTGGCCGTTTCGACGACCATGCTTTCCGTGTCGCTGAGCGTTCCGGCCGCCTTCGCGCTGGCGCGGGGGGAATTCCTCGGCCGATCGCTTGTCAAGGGGCTGATGCTCTCGCCGCTGATCTTCCCGGTTCTGGTGACCGGCCTTGCGCTGCTGCAGCTCTTCTCCGGCTATGGCTGGATGGATACCAAGCTGAAGCTGCTGATCGCGCACACCGTGGTCACCTCGCCCTACGTGATCCGCACGGTTCTCACCAGCCTGCAGCTCGTCAACCCGAACCTCGAAGAAGCGGCCAGAACGCTCGGCGCAACGCGCTGGAAGACCTTCACCCGCGTGATCTTCCCGCAGATCGCGCCCGGCGTCGCGTCCGGTTCGATCTTCTGCTTCATGGTGTCGTTCGACAACTATCCCGTTTCGATGTGGCTGGCCGACTCCGCCAACCTGCCGGTGCCGATCGTGCTCTACCGCCAGATCGGCACGGTGTTCGATCCATCGGTCGCGACCATGTCCACCATCATCATCGTTCTGGCGGTCGCCGTCGTGCTGATCCTCGACCGGCTCGTCGGCCTTCGCCGGGCAATGGCAATGTAAACTCAACAACAGAGAGGGGTACCGAAATGACCAGCAAATCCGTCATCCTGAAACGTCGCAGCTTCCTGACGGTCACCGCAGGAGTGCTTGCCACGCCTTATTTCTACACCGCCGCCTCCGCTCAGGACCGGACGATGTATGTCGGCGTCTACAATTCCGCCCAGGGCGGTCTCATCAAGAAGGAAGTCATTCCGGCCTTCGAAAAAGAATACAAGTGCCGCGTCCTGACGACCGAAGGGGCGACCCTCGCCAATATCGCCACGCTGCGCGCCACCCGCGACAATCCTCAATACAGCGTCATGTCGATGGACGACGTTGGCGTTCCGCAGGCCAAGGAGGAGGGGCTAATCGAACAGCTTCCGATGGACCAGATCCCGAACCTCAGGAAGGTCTACTCCCGGTATCTCTTCGAGGATAATTTCGGCGTCGGCTTCGCCATCTCGATCGCCGGCCTGTTCTACAATCCGAAGACCGGCAAGCCGTTCGAGAGCTACGAACAGATGTTCGACAAGAAGTATGCCCGCCGCATGCTGCTCAACACGCCGAAGAACACCCAGAGCGTTCTCATGCTGATGGTGGCGGCCGCGCTTGCGAGCGGCAAGCCGCTCAAGGACGCGCAGTACAATACGGATGCCGGCTGGGCGAAGCTCGCCGACCTGAAGCCCAACGTCCTCTCGATCTACGATGCCGAGGCTCAGACCATGATGGTCGCCCAGGGCCAGGCGGACTTCGGCGGGATCGAATATTCGAAGGCGGTCTATCCGCATACGAGGAAGGGAGTGCCGCTGGACATGACCTTCCCGAAGGAAGGCGCCTTCACCGGCATCAACTCGGTGGCGCTGGTGAAGGGCGGGCCGCATCGCGACCTGGCTCTCGCCTATATCAATCGCCTGCTGGACCCCGCGGTACAGAAGATGCTGGCGGAAGCCACCTTGAGCGCCCCGTCCGTGAGCGGCATCGAATTCAGCGAGGATACGGCGAAGTACCTCGCCTATCCCGACAAGAAGATGGAGGCGCTCAACCTCTTCACGCCGGACTGGAAATATATCGTCCCGAGGCGCGCCGAATGGCTCGAAAAGTACAACCAGACCTTTAACGGCTGAGGAACGAGAATGAAATCCGTCGAAGTCCGCTTGGAAAATCTGACCAAGCACTACAGCGGTCAGGTTGTCGCTGTCGACAATGTTTCGCTGACCGTCAAGGCTGGCGAGATACTGGCACTTCTCGGTCCAAGCGGATGTGGGAAAACGACGTGCCTCCGTATGATCGCGGGGCTCGTCGATCCCACCTCTGGCGAAATCGTGGTCGGCGGCAAGCCGACCACGCATACCCCCGTTCATCGCCGGAACGTGGGCATGCTGTTTCAGAACTATGCCCTGTTTCCCCATATGACCGTCGCGGAAAACGTCGCGTTCGGCCTGGAGATGCGCGGCATTTCGAAGGCCGATCGGGAAGGGCGGGTGAAGCAGACCCTGGACCTCGTCCAGCTCCATGCTTTCGGAGACCGTTTCCCGGTGCAGCTCTCAGGTGGCCAGCAACAACGTGTCGCCCTGGCGCGCGCGCTTGTGATCGAGCCGTCCATGCTTCTTCTGGACGAACCGCTCGGCGCCCTGGACAAGGGCTTGAGGGAAAGCATGCAGGTCGAAATCCGCAGCCTGCAGCAGAGGCTCGGCCTTACCACCATCATGGTCACGCACGATCAGGACGAAGCACTGACCATGGCGGACCAGATCGCGGTCATGCATTCGGGCAGGCTCGAGCAGATCGCCCCGGCCGGCGAGATCTACCAGAAGCCCACGACCCGCTTCGTCGCCGGTTTCATCGGCGCCTCGAATTTCTTCGAGGCGTCGGTCCAGCAGCGCAGCGGCCGTTCGGCGAGGCTCGTCACCGCCTCCGGCCTGCTGCTCGACGTCGAGGACACCGGAACGATCCAGGGCGACAAGGTCGTCGTGACGGTTCGGCCGGAAGCGGTGTCCGTGTCTCCGCTGGCCGGCGATGCCGGAGAGAGCAGGGCGAACTCCACCCCGGCGCTGGTCGAGCAGGTCGTCTACCGGGGCTTCATGCTTCACTACTACCTGCGCCTGGACAACGGCGACCGGATGATCGCCTACAGGCAGACGCAGACGGAAGGCTTCGGCAATGCGGTCAGCAGCGCCGGCGACCGGGTGAGGCTGAGCTGGCACGGCGACAGCAACCACCTCATCCAGGTCAATTGACCGGCCCTCGGACGAGCGTCCCGCGGCAAGGCTGCGGGGCGTTCCCTGACGGATGACGAAAACGGCCCGGAAATCGGAGAGCGATTTCCGGGCCGTCTTTTGAACGGAAGAACTGCAACCGTGGCGCGATCTAGGCGAGCACTTCCCGCGCAGGCGCAACCGTACCGCCGCAGGCTTCGATTTCGCTTCGGACGGTGCGCGCCAGCTCAAGGGAGCCGGGCGTATCGCTATGGACGAGGATGGATTTCGCACGCACGGGAATGACATCGCCTTCGATCGTCGTCACGCTTCCCTTTTCCAGGAACTGCCGCACGCGGGCCCGCACCTTTGTCTCGTCCTTGATGACGGAATTGGGCAGCTTGCGCGATACGAGCTGGCCTTTGACGTCATAGGCTCTGTCCGCCAGGAAGAGGTTCAGCACCTTCAGGCCGCAATCCAGAGCGGCCTGCTCGATGGTCATGCCGGGCATCGAGAACACGATCAGGTCCGGATCGATCATCTTCACCTTTTGCATGATCCGCCCGGCGAGCGCCGGCTCGCGATTGATCATGTTGCCCATGGCCGCATGAAAGCTGATGTGGGAGAGAGAGACCTCCTGTGCCCTGGCGATCGCCGACAGGGCGCCGAGCTGGTAGAGGACCTGCTGCTCCATCTCCTCCGCGTCGACGGGAATTTCGCGTCGGCCGAAACCGAGGCGGTCGGAAAGCCCCGGATGGGCGCCGATGCCGACGCCGTGCTGTTTCGCCAGGCGAACCATGCGCGCCATCATTTCCGGGTCGCCCGCATGGAAGCCGCAGGCAATGTTCGCCGAGGAAACCACGCCCATAAGCTGTTCGTCATCGCAGACCTTGTAGACGCCGAAGCCTTCGCCCATGTCGGAATTAAGATCGATTTTCATGGTTCCCTCTCAAGATATCAAGCTTATCGTCTGGTCATGGCGTCGAGCGCCGACAGGACCAGAGGAAAGGTTTTCCGGATGTCGGCGAGATAGGCCTCAATGGACCTTTCGATCTCCAGCGCCTCACGCACGCCGGCTTGAACGAAGCGGATGCGGCTGCCGATCCGCGCCTGCCCGAGACGCCACAGATCGCCATCGACGATGCCGGCGATCTTGGGATAACCCCCGGCCGTGTTGGCTTCGCTCATCTGGATGATCGGCTCACCGCCGGGTGGCACCTGGACGATGCCTGGAATGATGCCGTAGGAGCGCAACTCCACTGGAGCGGACAGCTGGATCGGAGTTCCCGCGAGCCGATAGCCCGTTCGGTCGCTTTGGGAGGTGATCTTCCAGGGTTGGGACCAGAAGCGCTCGGCATCGCTGCCGAAAAGGTCATGTTCACCGGCCGGGATGGCCCGAAGAAGAAGTTCGCCGTCCGGGAATGTCGGGAAGGCGTCCGTCATGGCCTCCGCCGGCGGCAGGACTCCGAGGCCGTTCGCCGGGAATGCGGCATGCTCGACCTGCGCCAGCGCCAGCGTATCGCCGGTCGCAAGCGCGCGTCCCCCATATCCCCCGAAAGCGCCGCGAAGCGAGGTGCTGCGGGACCCCATGACCGGTGGCACATCGACGCCGCCCCGGAAACACAGATAGGCGCGGGCGTGCTTCATTGGCGTGGCCAGTTCCAGGACCTGCCCTTTCTCCGCACGCATGGACCACCACGGAGGCAATTCCCGCCCGCCCAGCCTGGCCACGCAGTCCGCGCCGGTCAGTGCGAAGACCCGGGCCTCCTCGAATTCGATCCGGAAAGGAAAGGTCTGGATTTCGATGCCGGCGGCGTCCTCCGCGTTGCCGACGAGGATATTGCCGACCCGCAGGGCGAGCGGGTCCATGGCGCCGCTCACGGTCACGCCGATATTGCGATATCCCAGGCGTCCGAGGTCCTGGACCGTGTTCAGCGGGCCCGTGGCAAGGATATGGATCATAGCTCGATCCTTTCGGGAAGGAACCTGACCCGGTCGCCGGGGGCAAGCAGCGCTGGCGGCTCCGCCGCCGCATCGAACATGGTGATGTCCGCAAAGCCGAGCGAATTCCAGCCGTTCGGCCCCGTCAGCACCGACACGCCGGTCTGCATTCCGCCGATGGTGACCATTCCCTTGAGCATCCGCAGGGAGGGGACCTTCTTGCGCGGCATGAAGATGCGGGGATCAAGTCCGCCGAGATATCCGAAACCCGGCGCGCTGCCGACCGAGAAGACCGTATAGGTCCGCTCCGCATGGATGCGGACGACCTCCTTGTCGGACAGGCCGGAATAATCGCAGATCGCGGGAAGATCGATGGCGTGTTCGCCGCCGTATGTCATCGGGATTTCAATGGTCTTGCCCAGAAGGTCCAGACCGGAGGTCCGCTGCCATATGTCGAGGATCTCGCCCCGGATCGTATCCGCATCTTCCGGCGTCCTGCGAAGAACGATCAGGAGATTGGTCATGCCGGGAATAAGCTCCAGGACGTCGGGACGATCCTTGAGCGTTCGCGCCAGGGCCCAGATATGCCGCTGCGCAGGCAGGTCCAGCTCGCCGGGCGCTTCGACGAGATAGCTCCGGTTGCCGATCATCGAAATCTTCGGCGCCCCCTCGTGGACAGGCAGGAGACCGGGAGCGTTCAGCGAGGTGTTGCTCATCGAAGTCACCATCATGCTTTGGTTTTGAGAAGGGGGGACCCATATCCGACCAGCGTCTCCGGCTCCGCGACGATGGCGCCGACCGTTCCCGCCTTTTCGGCAAGGACAGGAGCAAGCATCGGACCGATCTTGACGAAGCCCACGACTTCTCCCTGTCCGACGGCCACGCCCTGCTGCGATGCCTTGGCCGGGCGCAGCGGATGGCTCGCCAGGAAAACGCCGGCGATCGGAGCGCGCGCCAATATCGTGCCCTCCTGCACGGGCAAAGCCGTGGTGTTCCGCATGGCCGCGGCATCTTGCGCCCGAACGGGCGCCACGATCTTCAGTTCGCCATCGGCGGTCTGAATTTCAATGGTGGAGACGTTGCAGCGTCCGAGATGGGCCGTCAGTTCCGCGATGATATCGGGCTCGCTGTATCGGGATATCGAATGGGAGCGTTTCTTCATTGTGCGCTCCGCTCGGCAAGCCAGTGTTCGAGATGATGGATATCGGTGCCGCCGGCGACGAACGCCGGGTCTTCGAAGATCCGGCGATGAAGCGGCAGATTGGTGGAGACGCCGTCGATCTGCATTTCCGACAGAGCCCGGCGCATGCGAAGGATCGCCTGCTCACGGGTCGGCGCATGCACGATCAGCTTCGCGATCAGCGAGTCGTAATGGGCGGATACGCGATAGCCTGCCGACACATGGGTATCGACCCGCACACCGGGGCCTCCGGGAAGCCGAAGGCGCGTGATCACGCCGGGAGAGGGTACGAACGTGTAGGGATCTTCGGCGTTGATGCGGCATTCGATCGAATGCCCATCGCAGCCGATGTCGGACTGGCCGATCTCCAGCGGCTGGCCGAGCGCGACGAGCAGTTGCTGGCGAACGAGATCGATCCCCGACGTCATTTCCGTAACCGGATGCTCGACCTGCAGGCGCGTGTTCATCTCGATGAAGTAGAATTCGCCCCTTTCGTATAGAAACTCGAACGTGCCGACACCGCGATAACCGATCTGGCGGCAGGCTTCCACACAGCGGTTTCCGACAAAGGCCGCGACATCCGGCGGGATGCCGATGGCCGGGCCTTCCTCGACGACCTTCTGGTGCCGCCGCTGCATGGAACAGTCGCGCAGGCCGACCCAGACCGCGCCGCCATGGTTGTCGCAAAGAACCTGGATCTCGATATGGCGCGGATGTTCCAGGAACTTTTCGAGATAGAGTTCCGGCGTTCCGAACGCCCGCCGCGCTTCCTCACGCGTTACGAGAACAGCATCCTGCAAGTCCTTGATATCGCGAACGACGCGCATTCCACGGCCGCCTCCACCGCCCGCGGCCTTGACGATGACGGGATAGCCGATCCCGCCGGCGATGTCCGCAATCTCCTGCATGTCTTCCGGCAGGGCGGAATCGGGGCCGGGAACGCAGGGAACGCCGGCCGCCATCATCGCCTTCTTTGCGGCGATCTTGTCGCCCATCGTCCGGATGGCGGACGCGCCCGGGCCGATGAAGACGGCTCCCGCCTCCTCGACCGCCTCGGCAAATGCCGCATTCTCGGACAGGAAGCCGTAGCCCGGATGGACGGCGCCTGCGCCTGTCAATTGCATGGCGAGGAGGATCGCCGGCTTGTTGAGATAGCTCTGGCCGGGCGGGGCGGGGCCGATGCAAACGGCGGTATCGGCCATCGTCAGATAGTCCGCGTCCCTGTCGGCCTCCGAGCATACCATCACGGTCCGAAGGCCGAGCTCGCGGCATGCCCGCTGTACCCGCAATGCGATTTCACCGCGGTTGGCGACGAGGACGCTGTCGAAAGGTTTTTGAACCGCCGTCGAAGGCGTCGAAGGCGAAAAGTCCATCACTCAAGCTCCAGCACCGGCTGGCCGAGCTCCACGTCCTCGCCGTCGTCGGCGAGAATCCTGACGACCCTGCCGCCCCGTTCGGCCTTCACCGTGCTGAAAACCTTCATCGCTTCTATGATGAAAAGCTCCTGCCCCTCGGCGATCTGATCGCCCACATCGACGAAGGGCGGAGCGCCGGGGCTCGGAGCGCGATGAAAGAGACCGAAGGAGGGCGCGGTCACGATCCTGGACTTCGCCGGAGCGGCGGGCGGCGGCGGACCCGTATCTTCCGGCGCGGAGACGGGCTCGCTCGCCTGCGCAAGCGGGGCGCCCTGAGACGGCGCCGCAGGTCCGTCCTCGCGTAATATCCGGACCGTCACACCGTCTTCGGTCACGGCCAATTCCGAAATTCGCGAAGCCCCCACAAATTCGATCAGCTTCTTGATCTTTTCCAGATCCATTCTTCGTTCCCAGCGTCTTCTTCGTTCGGACGGGACTGCGTCGATCCCGGTGGAACGTCGCGCATCGTCCTGCAGCCAATAGCTACCATGTGCGTGGTTCTGATGGGGTCAGACGAAGTTTCTATGGACACCGGTTTGCAGTTTGAAATCCGTGGACCGCATGGTGAAACGGCGGGCAAAACTCCCAAGGAACGGCATGATGGACCCGCGAAAAGGCATTCTCCTCAAAATATCGGCGACGCTTTCCCTTGTCCTGATGGGGGCATGCATAAGCGCTCTTGGGGGAGACATTCCGATCGGGCAGGTCGTGTTCTTCCGCTCCGCCATAGCGTTGCTGCCGCTCTGTATCTGGATGGCCGCGCAGGGAGGCTTGCGCAAGGAGATCGCGACCCGTCACATAGGCGGCCATCTCGTCAGAAGTTTCTCGGGCACCGGCGGAATGGTCTTCAGCTATCTTGCACTGGCCTATCTGCCTTTGGCGGATGCCACGGCCATCAGCTACGCCACGCCGCTCTTCACCGTCGTCCTCGCCGCCCTGCTGCTGAAGGAAGTGGTGAGGATCTACCGCTGGACGGCCATCGTCATCGGTCTTTGCGGCATTCTGGTGATCCTGTCGCCGCACGCATCGTGGGAGGCATGGGACATGTCGTCAGGCAGCGCGGTCGCGATGACCGGCGGGATCTTCGGCCTGACGGCAGCCGTCTTTTCCGCCATTTCGATGATCCAGATCAGGCATCTGACGCAGACCGAGAATACCGGCGCGATCGTGTTCTATTTCACCATCCTGACGACGGCCATCGGCTTCGCAAGCATTGCGCTGGGCTGGAATACGCCGACCGGCTGGCAAATGGCGTTGCTGGTGGGCGCCGGACTGTTCGGCGGAATAGCGCAGATCCTGGTGACGCTGAGCCTTCGTTACGCGGAGGCGTCGCTTCTTGCGCCTTTCGACTACACGACGATGATCTGGGCCCTGCTGATCGGCTATGCGTTCATGGATCAGGTCCCGCCGGCGACCACCATCGCCGGCGCCTCAACGGTCATCGCCGCCGGCCTGTTCACCCTCTGGCGGGAAAAGCAGCTTCGCCGCAGACGCGTCGCCGCCGAGCAGCTTGTCCTGTCAACTAGCCGATAGCCCGCTTCCGGCTTTCGCAACGGGCCGGCGTGTCGCCGCCCCGGTCCTGCGCCCTCCCTGCCAGCCGGCTTTCGCGCCACATGGCGAACAGGCCGGCGGCGATGACCATGGCTGCGCCGCCGAGTGTCGCCGAGGTCGGTATCTCGGCCATGAACAGATATCCCAGCGCGACGGCCCAGATCATCGTCGTGTAGTCGAAAGGCGCAAGAAGCGATGCCTGGGCATGGCGAAGGCTGACCGTCATGGTGATCTGGCCGATGCCGCCCGCAAGCCCGCTGCCGGCAAGAAGGAGACACTGGCCCATGTCCGGCATCTTCCATCCCAGGGCCGCGGTGCCCAAACCCGCGGACAGGCCGGTCAATGTGTAGATGAGCACGATGCGGGAGGGGTGCTCGATGCTGTTCAGGCGGCGGATGGCAATCGCGGAGAAGGCGGCGCAAAGCGCACCCGCAAGCGCCAGAACGGTTCCGGTCATGGTCACGGCGTCGATGTCCGCGGCAGCCGAGGTGTCCGGAGCCGGCAGGCCGGGCGACAGCGTGACGAAAACGCCGACAAACCCGAGCAGGACGGCGGACCATCTGTATATGCGCACCCTTTCCCCCAGGAGCAGCGCCGCGAGCATGATGGTGAACAGGGGCGTCGTGTAGCTCAGCACGGTGACATTGACCAAGGGAAGATAGGCGAGGGCCAGGAAGCCGAAGAACAATCCCCCCAGCCCCGCGCAACTGCCGGCAAGCAGGCCAGGGATGTTTTTCCTCGCGGGGACATTCACGCTTTGGGACGACAGCCAGAGCCAGACGCTTAAGGGAACAAGCGCAAAGAGCGAGCGGCAGAACACGACCTCGCCGATGGGAATGGAACCGTTCAGCCCCCTGACGCAGGCGGACATCACCGTGAACGCGAGCGTCGCGATCAGTTTCAGCAGTATGCCAGTCCTCGGATTCATCCCGTATCCCCATGTGGCCGACCGTGTCACGCGGCGCGGGTGGAGGAAAGGCCAAGGCGGCGGCCATAAGAAACTTGTCTGGCCCCATCGGCCGCATCAAAAGCCGGAGGAGGCGGGCGCGACCGGACGGGGTCGCGTCCCGCGCGGTTTTTCCCCTAGGAGCATGGGGCAAAATGGTGTCATGATCGCGCTTCCCACCGGGGAGAGCAGCGGGAGGCGCGAGGAAACATGCTGGATCTGCGGAGGTTGCGATATCTCGTGGCAATCGCCGAGTGCGGATCGATGTCCGCCGCGGCGAGGCGGCTGGGGATCGCTCAGCCCGCCTTGAGCCACCACATCACGGAGCTTGAAAGGCTCGTGGGGTTCCCCGTGCTCCACAGGCTGGCGCGCGGTGTGCAGACGACCGAAAAAGGCGAGGTCCTGCTGTCCCACGCCCGCGCCATCATGGATCGGGTGCACCAGGCGGAGACGGAAATCAGGGCGATCGGAAGGCTGGACGAAAGGGTGATCCGGCTCAGCCTCATTCCGTCCTGGGCGACCGCCTTCACCCCCAGCATCGTCAGCGAGGTCACCCGCTCGATGCCCGGGATTTCGCTGCGGGTCATCGAAGCGAGAAACGAGGAATCGCTGCGCCTGATCGGCATGGGAAAGGTGGATATGGCGGTGACGCTCGCCGGCGGCTCCGCCGCGGCGGACGATCTCATCGTCGATGAAACACTCTACGCGGTCTCGGCGAAACCGGTCGCCGGGTCGATGCCCATGAAGGAGGTCGCGAAGCTGGACCTCATCCTGCCCCCGAAGGACAATCCGCTGCGCATCTCCGTCGACAAGGCCGCGGAACGGGTGGGCATCTCCCTCAACGTGACGATGGAGATCGACGGGCAGGACACGATAAAACGCGCCGTGAGCGCCGGCCTCGGCGCGACCATCCTGTCGTGGAATTCGGTGGCGCAGGAACTGCATACGGGCGGGCTGCGGGCCGCTCATATCGTCGACCCGGTGATTTACCGCTCGATCCATCTTCTGAGGAACAAGGATGTCGATGACCGCACCTTCCTCCTGTTCCGCGCGTTGTTGCGCGATGTGGCGAAGCGGGAACCGGCTTCAATCCTATAAACGATCCTTATAGGTACTTTGAAAACTCGGTATTTGTACCCGTCGTCGCGCTCACCTAGCTTCCTCCCATAAATACTCCAGGGAGGAAGTGGGTATGCATCTGAAGAGGTTTCTTTGCGGTTTGATGTCCGCCGTCGGGCTTCTCGCGGCGGGGGAGGCGGCGGCGGAATATCCCGAGCGGCCGGTGACGCTGGTCATCGGTTACCCCGCGGGCGGCGGTACGGATATCCAGTCACGCGTGCTGGTTCCGTTTCTCGAAAAATATCTGGGCACGTCAGTCATCGTCGAGAACCGAGAGGGGGCGGGCGGGCTGATCGGCGCCACGTACATCGCCAAGTCGAAGCCTGACGGATACACGATCGGGGCGCTCAATTTCCCTTCGATGTATTCCCCGATCGTTCAGGGCAACGCCACCTACAAGGCGGATGCGTTCACGCCGCTTGCAAACCAGATCGGGGGCGACCTGGCGCTGACGGTCAACAAGGCTTCGCCGATCAGGTCGGCGAAAGAGTTCGTGGAGGCGGCCAAGGCCAATCCGGTGGTCGTCGGCGTGACGGGCGTCGGCCATCCAAGCCAGATCACCGCGCTGCTGTTCGAGGAGGCGGCCGGGGTAAAGCTCAATTTCGTGCCGTTCAACGGCGGTGGGCCGGCAAGGCTCGCCATGCTCGGCAACCACGTCACGCTCGGGTTCATGAATCTCAACGAAGTGTTCGCCGACCACCGTTCGGGCGCGCTGCGGGTTCTCGCGACGTCAGGCAACGAGCGTTCTCCGCTTTCTCCGGATGTCCCGACCTTCAAGGAAGCGGGCTACAATGTGCAGTTCAGCCTGCTGGCCGGCTTCGGCGCACCCGCCGGGCTGCCGGCGAATGTCGAAGCCAGGCTGGTGGACGCCTTCCAGAAGGCGCTCAACGACCCCGACTATATCGCCGAGGCCAGGAAGCGCGAGCTGACCATGCTGCCCCTGACGCAGGCCGAATTCGCCGAGGCCCTCAAGAAGGGCAATGTCGATCTTGCCGAGCTCTGGAAGAGCAAGCCCTGGACCAAATAGGCGGCCGGCTCCGACCGTCTCCCCGCCATCCACAACTCCGCCCGCAACGATGCCGACGGTTCGGCCGCGTCGCGGCCCCACCAAACCCCCACCGAAAGAGGACCAATCAATGGCGCATGTCATCCGCAACTTCGAGCGGCCGTCCAAGGCCGATATCGAGGCGATCAGCAAGTTCAGCCCGGCAACCATTCATGAGGCGCAGGGCAAGCTCGGCGCTCTCGACTATCGGATCAAGCCCATCAAGCCGGGCCTGAAGATCTGCGGGCCGGCGATCACGGCCAAGTGCCACATCGGCGACAACCTGATGATCTTCGAGGCGATCAACCTTGCCAAGCCGGGCGACGTTCTGGTGATCGACGGCGGCGACAACCCCAATCAGGGCGGGTTCGGCGACGTGCTTGCCGCCGCCTGCATCGGCAAGGGCATCGTCGGCTTCGTGGTCAGCGCCGCCGTCCGCGACGGCAGAGGCCTCCGCGAGATCGGCTTTCCGGTCTTTTCGCTCGGGCTCTGCATGAAGGGAACGTCGAAGGACACGCTCGGCACGATCAACCATCCGGTTGTCGTGGGCGGCGAACTGATCACGCCCGGCGACATCATCTCCGCCGACGACGACGGCGTCGTCGTCGTCCGGGAGAAGGACGTCGCCAGGCTGGTCAAGGCCTGCCAGGAACGCGACGATCACGAAAACCACATGATGGAACTGCACCGCCAGGGCAAGATGGACATCGAGGATCGCTACCAGATGATGCGCTCCAAGGGATGCGTCTGGTCCGACTGATTGCGTTCTGCCAGAGTTCAATCGCTCCGGCGCTTCTGCCAGGCGCCGGAGTTTCGGAAAATTATGGGAGGGGAGCCATATGTCCGAAAGGAAGAATGAACCGAAGCTGACGGCGAACATGCTTTCCGGCGGCTTCTTCGTTCTCGTCGCAGCCGGTTTCTACACCGGCTCGCGAAGCCTCGGCATGGGTACGAACTTTCAGCCCGGTCCCGGCTACATGCCGACGATCGTCGCAACGCTGATGTTCTGCCTCGGCATCGTGCTGCTGGTGCAGGATTTCCTGGGCAACGCGCGGTCCGAAACGTGGGTGATGCCGAAGCTGAGACCGTTCCTGTCGGTCGCCGGCATCATCGGTTTCGCCCTGCTGATCGAGCCGGCGGGCTTCGCCGTCGCCGCACTGTTCCTGATCACGCTGGCTTGCGTGGCCCACGGAAGGATACGCTGGACCGAAGTGCTTCTGCTGGCCGCCGCGCTGATTTCCGCGTGCATCCTGATCTTCGTGGTGGGACTCGGGCAGAGGATACCGCTGTTGCCATGACCGACCTCCTGTCTCACATCGCCCTCGGCTTCGGGGTCGCCGTCACGCCGGTCAATCTCCTTTATTGCCTGCTTGGCGTCACGCTCGGCACCATGATCGGCATTCTGCCCGGCATCGGCCCCTCGGCGACCGTCGCCCTGCTTCTGCCGATCACCTATACCATGCCGGACACCGCCGCCCTGATCATGCTCGCGGGCATATTCTACGGCGCCCAGTACGGCGGTTCGACCACGGCGATCCTCGTCAACCTGCCGGGCGAATCCTCGTCCGTCGTGACGTGCCTGGACGGGTATGCGATGGCGCGGCAGGGCAGGGCGGGCGTCGCGCTCGCAGTCGCGGCACTGGGTTCCTTCTTCGCGGGGACGGTGGCGACCGTTCTGATCGTCGCCGTCGCCAAACCGCTTTCGGCGGTCGCCCTTGCCTTCGGCCCGGCCGACTATTTCAGCCTGGTGATCTTCGGGCTTCTGTTTGCGGTGTTCCTGTCGAGCGGTTCTCCGGTCAAGGCCGTGGCGATGGTCGTCCTCGGCATCGGCCTCAGCCTGATCGGCATCGATCCGACCTCGGGCGAGCAACGCTTCACCTTCGGCACGGCCGAATTGTTCGACGGCATCGATTTCGTCGTCCTCGCGATAGGACTTCTCGGCGTCAGCGAAATCCTCATCAACCTCCAGCAGGGCGTGGAGCGGGATGCCGGCGCCGTCAGGACCGGATCGCTGATGCCGACCAGGCAGGACTTCCGGCAGGCTTTTCCCGCCGTCCTGCGCGGCACGGCCCTCGGGTCCTTCCTCGGCGTACTTCCCGGCGGAGGCGCGATCATGAGCTCATTCGCGAGTTACGCCCTGGAACGCAAGCTCGCCAGGGACCCCTCGCGCTTCGGACAAGGCGCCATCGAGGGATTGGCCGGCCCCGAAAGCGCCAACAATGCCGGGGCGCAGACCTCCTTCATTCCGCTCCTGACGCTGGGCATTCCGGCAAACGGCCTGATGGCCCTGATGGTCGGCGCGATGATGATCCAGGGCATCACGCCGGGACCCGAAGTCATGCAATCCCGGCCGGACCTCTTCTGGGGCCTGATCGCCAGCATGTGGGTCGGCAACCTGCTGCTGCTCGTGCTCAATCTGCCGTTGATCGGAATCTGGGTTCGCCTTCTCGGCATACCCTATCGTTTCCTCTGCCCGGCCATTCTGATGTTCTGCGCGATCGGCGCCTACGGGCTCTCCTACAGCGTCATCGACGTCCTGTTCTGCGGCATATTCGGCGTGGCGGGCTTTTTCCTGCGCAAGATCGGATGCGAACCCGCGCCGCTGGTCCTGGGTTTCGTGCTGGGGCCGCTCCTGGAGCAGAACATGCGTCTCGGCCTGCTGATCTCCCAGGGAAGTTTCGCTACGTTCGTGACCCACCCGATCAGCGCCGTTCTTCTGGGCCTCTCGGCCGTCGTCGCGATCCTGATGGCGGTACCGGCCATCACCCGCCGGCGGGAGGTCGTGTTCCAGGGGGACGAGGACTGACAATTCCATTTGAACCGGCAATGCCGACAAACCGAAGGTGAAGACATGCATGTGCTTGTAATTGGGGCGGCCGGTATGATCGGCCGCAAGCTGACGCAGCGGCTCGCCGCGGACGGCGCGCTCGACGGCAGGAAGATCGCCGAATTGACGCTGACCGACATTTTCGAGCCGACGGCTCCGAAGGGGTTCGGCGGAAAGATCAATATCGAACGGAGCGACCTTTCCCGGACCGGCGCGGCGGCGGCGCTCGTCGCGAAGCGGCCGGACGTGATCTTCAATCTGGCCGCTGTCGTCTCGGGTGAGGCCGAAGCCGATTTCGAGAAGGGCTATCGCATCAATCTCGACGGCGGGCGCTCGCTGTTCGAGGCGATCCGCCTTGAAAACCAGAAGGACGGCTATCGTCCGCGGGTCGTCTTCTGCTCCTCGCTTGCCGTCTTCGGCCCTCCCTTCCCGAAGCTCATCGGCGACGAGTTCCTGACGGCGCCGCTGACGAGCTACGGAACGCAGAAGGCAATCGTCGAAATGCTTCTGGCCGATTACAGCCGCCGCGGCTTCTTCGACGGGGTCAGCATACGGCTCCCGACGATCTGCATCCGCCCCGGCAAGCCGAATGCCGCCGCATCCGGCTTCTTCTCGAACATATTGCGCGAGCCGCTGGTGGGCCTGGAGGCCATCCTGCCGGTCGCCGACACCGTCCGTCACTGGTTCGCAAGCCCGCGCTCGGCAGTCGGCTTCCTCGTTCATGCCGCCGCGATCGACCTGTCCTACCTCGGCGCCCGACGCAACCTGATCATGCCCGGCCTCTCCGCGACGGTCGCGGACGAGATCGAGGCTCTGCGCTCCTTCGCGGGCGAGAA
Organism: Neorhizobium puerariae; assembly: GCF_042429745.1. Classification (NCBI taxonomy): domain Bacteria; kingdom Pseudomonadati; phylum Pseudomonadota; class Alphaproteobacteria; order Hyphomicrobiales; family Rhizobiaceae; genus Neorhizobium; species Neorhizobium puerariae. Next base: position 126,927 of record NZ_JBHMAA010000011.1, read on the forward strand.
GGCCGTGGCGCTCATCAAGCGGGTGCCGGACGAACGGATCATCAAGATCGTCGACGGCTGGGCGGAGGACTATGAGCCTACCCTGGCATTGTCGCTGGGGTTCAGGGCCGAGTCCTCCTTTGGCGAAATCATCCAGGCGCATGTCGAGGACGAACTGGAAGGGAGAACAGCATGACCGCGGCAAGGATTGCGCTCATTACCGGAGCGGGAACGGGTGTCGGAAAGGCGATATCGTCGGCTCTTCTGGACGACGGCTATCATATCGCGATGACGGGGCGGCGGCGTGAGGTCCTCGAAGAGGCCGCGGCGGAATGGAAGGAGCATGCCGACCGCATACTCGTCGCGCCCGCCGACATCTCCGTTCCGGCGGATGTGGAGCGCCTCTTCTCCGAGGTGCGCAAGCGGTTCGGGCGGCTGGACCTTCTGGTCAACAATGCGGGCATGTCCGCGCCGGCCGTGCATATCGAGGACGTTCCGTTCGAGACCTGGAACGCCGTGGTGGGCGCGAACCTGACCGGCGCCTTCCTCTGCACCCAGGCGGCCTTCCGCCAGATGAAGGCGCAGACGCCGCAGGGAGGGCGCATCATCAACAACGGCTCCGTTTCGGCCACGACCCCGCGGCCGCGCTCCGCTCCCTACACGGCGACCAAGCACGCCATCACCGGCCTCACGAAATCGGCGGCGCTCGATGGCCGGCCGTTCAACATCGCCTGCGGCCAGATCGATATCGGCAATGCCAGCACCGAGATGACCCGCGCGATGGCGACGGGCGTGTTGCAGGCGGACGGCAGCACCGCCGTGGAGCCGACCATCGACGTCGGCATCATCGGCAAGGCGGTCGTGCACATGGCTTCGCTTCCGCTGGAAGCAAACGTGCTGACCATGACCGTCATGGCGACGGGCATGCCGTTTGTCGGCCGCGGCTGATGGGGGACGGCATGAAACCGGGCCTTCTGCAGATGTACCCGCTCACGCCGCAGATGGAGGCCGAACTGCAAAAGCGGTTCAGGGTCCATCGCTGGTATGAGATTTCCGACAAGCAGGCGTTTCTCCAGGCGGAAGCCGAAACCGTGAAGGCAGTCGTGACCGGCGGCCATATCGGCGTCGCCCCGGATCTGTCGGCTGCCCTGCCCAATCTGGAGATCGTCGCGATCAATGGCGTCGGCTTCGACAAGGTCGATCTCGCGCAGGCGCGCGAACGCGGTTTCCGGGTGACGAATACGCCGGACGTCCTGACCGAGGACGTCGCGGAACTTGCGATCGGCCTTTCCATCGCGCTCATGCGCCAGATCGTCAGGGCCGATCATTACGTGCGGTCCCGCGAGTGGGAAAAGGCCGAAATGCCCCTGGCCAACAAGGCATCGCGGAAGCGCTACGGCATTTACGGTCTCGGCCGTATCGGAAAGGCGATAGCTTCGCGTCTGGAGGCCTTCAACGCCAAGATATCCTATTGCAGCAGACAGCGGCAGGACGTGCCCTACGAATATCATGCCTCCGCCGTTTCGCTCGCGAAGGGTTGCGATATCCTGATCGTCGCCGCCGCCGCCACGCCTGAAACCCGTCACGTCATCGACAGGCATGTGCTGGAGGCGCTGGGACCGGACGGGGCGCTCGTCAATATCGCCAGAGGATCGCTGGTCGACGAGAAGGCGCTGGTCGACATCCTGTCCGCCGGCGGGCTGAAGGGCGCAGCGCTCGACGTGTTCGAGAACGAACCTCACGTTCCCGACGAACTGATCGCGATGCCGAACGTGGTGCTGGTGCCGCATGTGGGGGCGGCAACGCATGAGACACGCGGCGAAATGGGCAGGCTGGTATTGGCCAATCTGGACGCCCACTTCGCGGGGAAGGATTTGCCCACGCCGGTTGTTTAGAGTATCCGTTTTGATCAAGCGGGTTTGAAACACCTAACGCCCGTTTGCCGGACGCAATGCGGTCGCCAGAAGAGGAGCGATCCGGTCCAGCGCGAAATCGATCGAGAGAGGGGATTGAAACCACAGCGCGGCCGCCAGATCGCTGTCGGCCTCCAGCCATATCGAGCGGTCTTCACGAAAGAGGCGCAGATTGCGGTAGGCCATGACGGATTCGATTTCCGTCCGCCCGCCGTTCGGCCAGACGACGAGATCGAGGTCCATCATGTCGGCCTGCTCCAGGCTGAGGCGAATCCAACCCGCTCCGTCGGCGAGCGCCTCAAGCCCTTCCGGCGGAGCAAAGCCCAGTGTCGCGATGAACCTGCCAACTGCGCTCGTGCGGCTCCAGAGCGTGAACTGGCCGTCGCGCATGTCCGCAAAACTGGCGGTTTTTCCCTTAAATTCCGGATGAGATAAGCGCAGATTCGAGGCCTTCTCCCGCAAGGCCGCGATGATGTTGTCCGCTTTTGCCGTCGCGCCGGAGGTCGTCAGGTCCAGAAGGCGCAGCTGAGCCTCCCAGGGCGCGCTCCATCGGGGATATCCGGCAGGCACGGTGACCACCGGCGCGACCTTCGACAGTTTTCGGTAGGTCGCCGGATCGAGGTCGCCATAGGTCGCCACGATGAGGTCCGGATCGAGCGCCAGGACCCATTCGGGATCGACGGAGCGTCCGGCCGTCACGGAAGGCTGCGCGCCAAGCTTCCGGCGCAATTCTTCCGCCCAGCGCCAGGTCGCGTAAGGTTTCCGTCCCCACCATTCGCGGACCCCCACCGGCGCCAATCCCAGCGCATAGAGGAAATCCTGGTCGTTGAGGCCAAGCGAGACGATCCGCTTCGGGGGCGCGGCGATCGTCGTCTCCCCAAGCGCATGGCGCACGGTGACGGGGAAGGACTGGGCAAGGGAGGACGCGGCTACCGTCATGAGAACCAGAAGCGCTCCCCCGATCACCCGCATGAAAGCACGTATCGCGCCAGGCATTATTTCTCCTCCCTCAAAGCGCCGGCTGCCGGCCTCTGGGGATCACATGCGGCGTATGGGAGACCGGATCGTCCATGACGAGGCAGGAAAGGCCGAACACGGTCTCCACCAGTGCCTCGGTCACCACGTCCGCCGGCCGTCCCTGAGCCACGACCCGGCCTTCGCGCATCGCGACGAGATGGCTGGCATAGCGGCATGCCTGATTGAGATCATGGAGGACCGCGACGATGGTTCGGCCCGCCTTCGCGTTGAGGCCATGGAGGAGATCGAGCAGGTCGACCTGATGCGCCATGTCGAGGAAGGTGGTCGGCTCGTCGAGCAGCAGGATCGGCGTCTCCTGGGCGAGCACCATGGCGATCCACGCCCTCTGGCGCTGGCCTCCGGACAGGGTGTCCACCTGCCGCGACGCCAGATGCGCGATCCCCGTCGCCTCCATCGCTGACTGGACGGCCGCCTCGTCCTGCCGGCTCCATTGACGCAGGAAGGTCTGATGGGGATAACGTCCCCTTGCGACCAGATCCGCGACGGTGATGCCTTCCGGCGCGGTCGCCGTCTGGGGTAGCAGCCCGATGCGGCGGGCAACCTCCATCGACGGATAGCTCGTTATCTCCCGGCCATCGAGAACGATCTCGCCGGATTGCGGCGCCAGAAGCCGGGCGAGCGCTTTCAGCAAAGTCGACTTTCCGCAGCCGTTGGCGCCGACGATCACTGAGAAGGAGCCGTCCGGAATGGCGACATCGAGCTTCTGGATGATCACGCTCGACCGATAGGCCAGGGTGACGTCCCGGGCCGAAAGTCTTTCGGAGCAGAGCGTGCCGTCTTCTTTCATGCAGAGAGCTTTCGTGATCGGGAGGCTTCCCGCAGCAGCAGCCACACCAGATAGGCGCCTCCGCCGCTGACCGTCACCAGGCCGACGGGAAGCTTCGTCGGGGCGAAAAGATGTGTAGCGACAAGATCGGATGCCGAAAGGAGAAGCGCGCCCATCGCGGCCGATGCGGCCAACGGTATTCCGGGCGTGCCCGCCAGCCGCCGCGCCAGTTGCGGCGCGGACAGGGCCACGAAGCCGATCGGTCCCGCAGCTGCCGTCACGATGGCCGTCAGAGCGCCGGCGATCACCAGCATCGCGATACGGACCGCGCGAACGGGCACCCCGAGGGAAAGGGCGACGTCATCGCCGAGTTCCAGTTGCCGGATGGAGCGATGCAGGCCCGCCATTCCGGCAAGAAATGCCGCCAGCATGGCAGCAACCGGCAGAAGGCGTTCCATGTCCATCCCGTCCAGGGAGCCTGCGCCCCAGAAGGCGGCGGACATGGCGATCTCCAGCCGCGTCACCGTCAGCATCCAGGTGTTGATGGCGGACAGCATCACGCCGATCCCGATGCCGACAAGGACGAAGCGAAGCCCGGTCGTGCCTTGCGCGATCAGGTAGACCGCGCCTGCAGTGAGGATGCCTCCGCCAAGAGCGCCGGCCATGACCTCATAGGGAGAGGTGCCGACGAAGACCATGACGAGCAGGACTCCCGCAAAGGCGCCCGCGTCGAATCCTACGATATCCGGGCTTCCCAAAGGGTTGCGGGTCAGCGACTGGAAAACCGCCCCGCTCACGCCGAGGGCCGCGCCGAAAAGAAGGGCGGCGGCAATTCTCGGCAGGCGCCACTCGATCACGACCATCCGCACCCGGTCCGTCGCATCGCCCGCGAGCGCCTTCCATATCTGCGGCACCGGAATGGAATAGGCTCCCATCGAGAGATCGGCGAATGCGACGAGCAAGGCGGAGAGAAGGAGGACGGTGCTGATCGCCATCGGCCGGACGGGGATTTTCAGGGAAATCCGCCCGTCGAACAGGCGAAGCTGCCGCTCCCCGGGAAAGACGTGGTCCTGCGGTTCCGGCCTCGCCACGTCGTTCATAGGGCAATCGACCTTTCCCGGCGGATGAGAAGGACGAAGACCGGCGCGCCGATCACGGCCATGACCAGACCGGCCGGCAGTTCGCCGGGACGCATGACGATGCGGCCGAGGATGTCGGCCATCAGCAGCAGGGCCGGCGACAGAACGAGCGTGAAGGCCAGCGTCCAGCGCTGGTCCGCGCCGGTAAAACTGCGGACCATATGCGGGACGAGCAGGCCGACGAACGCGATCGGCCCGGTTCCGGCCGTTGCCGCCCCGGCCAGCAGCGTGGCGGCGAGGCCGCCGGCCGTCCTCGTGCGCAATACGCCGACACCCATGGCGGTGGCGATGTCCTCGCCCAGTGACAAGGCGTTCAGGGACCGACCGCAAGCGAGCGCGAGCAAGAGGCCGACGCTAACGAAAGGGGCGATCGCCAGCGGAGCTTCGAGATTCGGCGCGGCGAGGGTTCCCGCGCTCCAGCCCCGCATCCGGTCGAAACTGACCGGGTCGAGCAGCAGGACGGCATTGATGACGCCGCCGAGCATGGCTCCCACCGCGACGCCCGCCAGCGTCAGACGAACCGGGATGCCCCCGCGCGGTCCGTAGAAACCTATCCCATGGACGATGAGCGCCGCCACGGCGGCGCCAGCGAAGGAAAGCCAGATATGGGCGTTCCAGCCCGTCAGTCCGAACAGGCCTCCGCCGAGAACCATCATGAAGGCCGCACCCGCGTTGATGCCGAGGATTCCCGGATCGGCGAGCGGATTGCGGGTCAATGCCTGAAGGACGACCCCCGCCATGCCGAGAGCCGATCCCGACAGCAGCCCGAGCAGCGTTCTCGGAAGACGAAGGGAGAGCATGGCCATGCCATCTCCGTGCCAATCGCCCGAAAGCACCGCTTCGAACAGCGCCCCGGGCGACACCGGACGCGAGCCGACCGCAAGGCTGGCCGCGACCGTCACGCATAGGCACCCCAGGGCCATGAGGAACCACAGGGACCGCTTCGCCGCCATGTTTCCGGCCTGCGATGGCATGGTGTCCGCGGCCCCGATCAAAGGTTGAACTTTTCCAGGGTCGCCTCGACCTCGTCGCGCACGTCCTCGGCATCGCGGTCGGATTGCCAGGCGGCTTCTATCTCCTCGCGAACCGCAGCGGGCAGGACCTGCCATCTCGCCTGCCACTCGTGTTTCGCCTCGATCCAATAGGCGACGAGCTTGTAGCGTTCGGCGGGAATCTTCAGCGTCTGCCGCACATGCTTGCGGATTGCGCGAACCGGTTTCTGCTCCGCCGCCACCCAGATGTAACCCGGCGTGGACGGCAGTTTCATCGCGCGGAAGGCGGCCTCCAGCCGGCTGGGTCCCATGCCGTTGCCGCTTCCATCGAGCCATGTCACCGTCGCGCGGGGGTGATCCGGCAGGTCCTGCCGGTGTCCGGGGTCGGCCACCTCGATCACGACATGGCTTTTGACCGTCGCCGGCGTCTGCTCCAGCAAGCGGGCCAGCGCGGGAATACCGGTCGCATCCGCCATCAGCAATTGCCATTCGACATCCGGCGGAGGCGTGTAGAGACCACGCGGACGATTGATGACGGTCTGGCTGCCCGGCTCCGCGGCCTGTGCCCAGCTGCTGGCCAACCCGCCTTCGTGAACGACGAAATCGATGTCGAGCTCCCGCGCCGCAGGATCGAAGCGCCGGACGGTATAGGTCGCGCACTTCACGGGCGGTTTGCCTTCCTGATAGGTCCACCGGCCTTCCTCGTCGATGATCGGCAGGACGACTTCGCCGCTCTCATCGTCCGGAAAGAACAGCCGAAGATATTCGTCGCCGATCCCGGTCGTCAGGAAATCTCCCAGTTCACCACCGGAGAAGGTCAATCGGATCATGCCGGGGGTCAGGTATCGCCGGGCGACCACCTCGACATTGTAAAACATACGCTGCATGCCTTGTCCTGTCCTGTAATCCACCGGCGCTCCTACCATGTGTACCGCAGTGTGCCGATCACGGTCCGGCCGGGGTCGAGATAGCAATATCCCGAGGTGCAGGTCGTATCCCGGCGATCGAAGATGTTGGTGGCATTCACCTGGAGGCTCAATCCCTCGTATTTCGGGTCGATCGCCTTGAAATCGAAGCGCAGGGATGCATCGAACAGCGCGCGCGCTCCATTGGCCAGCGTATTGGCGTCGTCGCCGTAGCTTGAGCCGATGAAACGGGCGCCGAACCCGCCGCCGAGGCCATGGAACGGCATGCCCTCGGGCACCGTGTAATTGGCCCATACCGATGCCATGTGGAACGGGACGCTGGACACGAAATTACCCACGGTGCCCGCGGTTCCTTCAAGGATTCGCAGGTCGGTGTAGGTGTAGGATGCGGCCAGGGACAGTCCGTTGTCGAGGCTCGCAACGGCTTCGAGTTCTATGCCCCTGGAGCGCAGCTTGCCGCGCTGGACCTGCGTGTTGACGCCGTCGATCACCTGATAGAAGAGGCCATTCTTCTGATCGATGTTGAAATAGGCCGCCGTCAGCATGAGGTTGGTGTCGGGCAGAAGATACTTGACGCCGAACTCCTCCTGCGTGCTCGTCGTCGGCTTGAATGGCGCGTTGGCCGTCGAGTTCCAGCCGACATTCGGCGAAAAGGCGGTCGAGAAGCTCGCATAGGGAACGAGCCCGAAGGGCGTCTCGTAGGTCAGGCCGACACGGCCGGAAAATTCGCGGTCCTTCTGCTCTATGGAGGAAACGGCAGCGGTCGTCAGATCGGTGTAGTCCGTATCCGTCGAGACCCAGTCGTATCGCCCGCCCAGCGTCAGCGTCCAGGCATCGTAGCGCAGCTGGTCCTGAAGATAGAGGCCGGTCTGGATCTGCCGCTGGTCGGTCCGCGAGGTGAGGGCCGGCGTGGCGATGTATTTGCCGTAGTTGGGGTCGAGCGTGTTGAGCGGATCGACGGCTCCGGACCCCGCCAGCGCCCGGTACTTGACCCAGGTGAAATCCAGGCCGCCGAGCAACGTGTGGTCCACTGGCCCCGTCGAAAACTTCGCTTCGAGCTGGTTGTCGATGACGAAGGCATTGAGCCGCTGCACGTCGTATCCCGCCCCGCGGTCGATCAGCGTCGGATCGAGAGCGTGCTGCGCCCCGTTGTAGGTATAGACGTATTTGGCATCGACATCCTGCCAGGAGTAGCGGGCATTCTGGCGGAAGGTGAAGGTCTCGTCGAAGGCATGTTCGAATTCCCAGCCGAAGCGCGCCTGCTTGTGCACAAGGTCGCCGAAAGCCGGATCACCCGCCTCGTAAGGGCTGACGTGACCGTAATAGTCGTTGTGATAGGCCGGATTGCCGCCGCTTTCGGAGCGCGAATATTCGCCCAGCAGCGTCAGCCTGGTATCCTCATCCGGCTTCCAGGTCAGGGCGGGCGCGATATAGGCCCGGTCGTCCGAGACGGACTCGAATTCCGTGTCGCCGACGCGGCCGAGACCGGTCAGGCGGTAGTAGATCGGGTCCTCCTCGCTCACCGGCCCGGAGACGTCGAACTGGCCCTGATAGCGCTGATCGGTTCCCCATTGCAGTTCGACGTCGCGATACGGTTCTTCCGTCGGCCTCTTGGTGATGACGTTGTAGAGGCCGCCGGCGCCGGTCGCTCCGTAGAGCGCGGACGAGGGGCCGCGAAGGATCGAGACACCCTCGATGCCGTAGGGCTCTGTCAGGAAGAGGCCGTATCCGGCGGCGGGCTGCCGGAGGTTGTCGCGGAAGACGCCCGTATTCGTGACGTTGAAACCGCGCACGAAAAAGGAATCGAACCGCGGGTCCGCGCCATAAGCGTTCACTCTCGCTCCCGGCGTATAGGCGATGGCGTCCAGAAGCGATTGCGGGTTGCGGTCCTCGAGCTGCTTTTCGGTGACGGACGATATGGACTGCGGCGTCTCGACGAACGGGGTATCGGTCTTGGCGCCGGTGGCGCTGCTCCTGCCGACGTAACCGTCGGCATCGATGACGCCGCCGCTGCCTCCATCCAGCACGATCGTCGCCAGCATCGTATCGCCGCTCGCAACCTGGCCGGTGGAACCCGAATTGCCCGTGGCTGCAGCCACCGTCACGCTGCGTGGATTGATGAAATTGTAGGACAGTCCCGTACCTGCCAGAAGAGATGTCAAGGCCTGGCCGGGCGTGAAGCGCCCGGAAAGCCGTGCCGCCGTCTTTCCGGCCACCGCCGCGCTTTCAAAGCCGATATGCAACCTGCTCTGCGCCGCAAGCGCGGAAAGCGCGCCTGAAAGAGGTCCGGCCGGAATGTCGATCGCAACGGTTTCCTCCTGCGCCATCGCAACAGGCGCGGTCATCGCCAGACTGCCGGTGGCGACACCTGCAGCCATGGCCAATGCCACCGCGTTCACAACGGATACATCGGCACGACGCACAGTGCCGGACTTCTTTCGCATGACTGATCCCTCTCGTCTTCCAGGGCAGGTTCCGGTCTGCTCCGGAGGCCTGCCAGTGGTTAGACGAACGGCGAATGCGGATGAGGCTGTCGGGCCGGACTTTTTTTGAGGGCTCAATATATGACCGTCATCAGATTGCCTGCGCGTGCGATGCGCAGCCCGAAAATCTGGGCGAAGCTCGACAACGCCTCCTGCGGATCGGAAAGATCGAAAGAGCCGCTGACGCGCCGGTCCGCAACCGACTTCCTGGCGATCACGACCTTGCCGGGGACATGGCGGAATATCTCCTGGACGACCGTCGAAAGAGGACGGTTTTCAAAGGCAAGCCGGCCCGAACGCCACGGGACCTCCATGCCGGGGGTCACAGTCTCGACCTGCCCGAGCTTTCCTCCGGCGTCGTAGGAGAGCCTCTGCCCTGCCTCGAGGCGGGCGGATCGCTCGGAGGCGTCGCCCGTTACGAGAACGTTGTGTTCGGTCACGACGACTTCGGTGCCGCCTTCCACGAGATTGATGTCGAAGGCCGTGCCTGTGACCCTGACCGTACCCGCGCCGGCCTCGACGACGAAGGGGCGTTCCGGGTCCCTGGCAACCTCGAAATAGGCCTCGCCCTTCAGCAGGACCACCCTGCGGTCCGCCGCCGTGAAATGTTCTGCCAATGCGCTCTCTCCGTTGAGAAACGCGCGGGAGCCGTCGGGGAGCGTGACGACAGGCATTTCATTGGCTGCGGACATGACATCCGCCCGCAGCCATACCGGTCCATCGAACCAGAGGAAAAGGCCGCCACCGAGTGCCGCCAGCAAAAGAATGGGAATGAGGGGATTGCCGCCGGCGGATTTCCGGCGGATGAGTTTCCTGGTGAAATCCGGGTCCCTGGCGAGCGCGGCACCCGTTTCCCCCAAAATCCGCCTTGCCTCGTCCAGGGCTTGCGGATGGCTCGGACAGTGTTGCAGCCATCGATCGAGATCGACGAGTTCCGCCTCGGACAATCCGCCGTCATGAAGGCGGATGGCCCAATCGACAGCCTGCTCTTGAAACTCTTTTCGCATATCCGTGCTTCCGGGGAGACGTTTTGCCCCAACAAACTGCCACAACAGGTAGACGATCGAACAACCGGAAAAGGGCTGTTACTCGAACGATGCCATTTTCGCCATGCAGGAGAGGAGGGCGTTGCGCAGGTGCCGGTCGACCATGCGGCGCTTTATGCCGAGGCTTTCGGCGATCTCCTCCTTGCTCATGCCGCCGATGCGATAGGCGATGAAGACGGTCCGGCATTGCCTCGGCAATTCGGCGATGGCGTTTTTCAATATCTCGACGCGCTTCATCACATCGAGGCGGGCTTCCTGGGAGGGCGCCTTCAAGGGCACTATCACGGCCTGCTCGTCCAGAGCCGCAAACAGCCGGTTCTCGAACGCGATCCTTCGGGCCCGGTCGATGCCGAGATTGATGGCAGCGCGGATCATGAAGGCCCGAAGGGAGGACTTTCCAGCCAGCCGCTCGGGATGTCTCGACAGCGTCAGGTAAAGATCGTGGACGACTTCCGTCGCCTGCACCTGCGCCATCCCGCGCCGCCTGACGGCATTGCGCATGTCGTCGTAATAAGCTTCTATCGCGCGGTCGAGAAGGGTCTTGCCGAAAACGTCGTCGCCCGCCGTCAACGGCGCGACGTTGTCCACCGTCATCGCTTTTCTATCCAGTTTCACATGAATGGCCCCGAAGCTCGCAATGGGGCACATTTGCATGATCGCGCACCGCAACGCAATATAAGATGAGTATTTTTGTCATCTATTGATGCCGCACGCGGGCGCCTCGCATGCCGGCCCGGGATCTCGGCGGCCGGCGAGCAGTTCCTCCACCGCCGCCGAGACCTGCTGCATTTCCCGGGGAAACCGGCCCGGCCCGCCCGCGCAGTGACCATAGGGCGAATGGATGGGGCGCAGTTCCGCATTGGCTACCATCGCTCTCCTGTTTGAGGAGATAGATTTCGCACTCGATGCCGAGGTTGAAGCCGAAGCCCTTCTTCTCCGCCTCGCCGAGCATTTTCTTGAGCGCGACGCGGGTGTTCAGGCAACCTTGGGGCCCCAGGGCAATTGCATGATGTGATCGAGATCGGGAATCGAGCTCAACTTGTCCTCGTTCGGCTCCTGGCCGAGGCCGTCCAGAGCATAGCCGGCATAGCGCTCGGAACCGTGCGCCATATGTTTCAGATGGGAGAGGGAGAGTATCTTGCCCTTCCGCACCCCATGGATGTCGAAAATCCGCTATGGCAGCGTTTCGTCGCCGAGGCGCCGGTCATACTCCGGTTCGCCGGGCAGAAGACGCCGCTCGTTTTCGATCTTGCCGAATATCCCGATCCTTATCCGCTGCGGCCCGGCGCCTGCCGGACGGGCAGAGTGCTTTCGCCCCAACCCGTTCCGAGACGGTAGCCTGTGCCCTCAGGGGGAGCCCGCAACCGGCGAGGACGGGGTGAACTGTACCACGAAGCGGTGCCGGTCGCCCGGGTAGATGAGCCGGACGAAGGTTATGAGTTCGCTGTCGCGCCAGGTCCGTCGTGCAATCGAAATGCAGGCGGCATGCTCGGCGACCTGCAGTTTCCTGGCCATGATCGCGTCCGCCATTACCGCGCGGAGGGAATGCTCGCCCCTGGTGAAGGGAACGTTTTTCAGGAGCCAGCTTCCCGGCGGCTCATCCTCGAACCGGACGGTTTCGACCTGCGGCACGGCGTCCAGGTTGATCTGCCGCGTTTCCATCGTGAAAGGCAGGCCGTCGGCGAAGTGCATGACTTCGAGAAACAGGAGCCTCGTCCCGACCGGGACCCCGACATGCCGGGCATCGACCGCTTCGGTCACCTTCCGGATGCTCCGGTTGGTGATCTCGAAACGGTAGGTCCGGTCGAGCGCCAGGATCTCCGCCCGGATGTCCTGGATATACATCAGCGGCTCCTCGAAACGTGGAGGAGCGACATATGATCCCGAGCGGCGCTTGCGCACGATGATGCCCGCAGCGGCAAGGCTCGACAAAGCCTTGTTCACGGTCATCCGGGAGCAGTTGTAGACTTCGACAAGCTCCAGTTCAGAGGGGATGCGCGTGCCGGCCCCCCATTCCCCGGTCATGATCTTGCGCTCGATATCGCGCTGTATCTCCGCATAGAGGGGCATGGACTGCCTTTCCGCATCCCTGTCCTCCTTCATGAGAGACGCAATCGCGGAAGCATCGTGCTTGCTCACCAAACGGACCTTTTCGGGCAGACTCGCTATCATCGGATTGGGTCCCATAACAGGTTACGCCATCTCCGTATATCGGAGACCTTGGTTCCGCTCCCTTCCGATCCGCCCGACATGACACCCGCAGCATGGCTGCGTTCAGCACAGGGCAGGGAGGATACCCGCGCCGACGGCGACGGCGAGCCGGCCCGACGAGACCAGTCCGGCTGCGCGTTGCAGATCGTCGGCCATGTAGCGGTCCTCCACCAGTTCCGGCACCGCGCCGCGCACCAGCCTGTGCACGGCGACGAGTTCCGGGCTGGAGGTCAGCGGCCTTCTCAGGTCGATCCCCTGGGCGGCGCTCAAGGTCTCTATGCCGAGGATCGAGAAGAGGTTGTCCGTCATCTGGAACAGCCGGCGGGCGCCATGGCAGGCCATCGAGACATGGTCTTCCTGGTTCGCGGATGTTGGGGTGGAGTCGACGGAGGCCGGATGCGACATCTGCTTGTTCTCCGACATCAGCGCCGCCGAGGTGACCTCGGCTATCATGAACCCGGAATTGAGACCGGGCTTCGGCGTGAGGAAAGCCGGCAGGCCGTGGCTCAGCACGGGATCGACCAGAAGCGCGATGCGCCGCTGTGCGATCGCGCCGATTTCGCATACGGCGATCGCGATCTGGTCCGCGGCGAAGGCCACCGGCTCCGCGTGGAAATTGCCCCCCGAGACGATCGTTCCATCCGAGAGCACCAGCGGGTTGTCGGTGGCGGCGTTCGCCTCGGTCGTCAAGGTCCGGCCTGCCTGGCGCAGCAGGTCGAGGCATGCGCCGACCACCTGGGGCTGGCAGCGCAGGCAATAGGGGTCCTGAACGCGCTCGTCGCCCTCCCTGTGGCTGGCGCGGATCGCGGAGCCCTCCATGAGGCGGAGCAGGGCGGCGGCCGTATCGATCTGGCCGCGATGGCCGCGCAACGCGTGGATTTCCGGGTGGAAGGGAGATGTCGAGCCCATCGCCGCATCGGTGGAAAGCGCGCCCGAAATCAGCGAGGAGACCAGCGCCCGATAGGCCCGGAAAAGGCCGGCGAGCGCCAGCGCCGTCGAGGTCTGGGTGCCGTTGATCATCGCCAGCCCCTCCTTCGCCTTCAGGGCAAGGGGGGAGAGGCCTGCCTTTTCCAGTCCCTGCGCGGCCGGCATGACATCGCCGTCCACCTTGACCATCCCTTCTCCGAGCATGGCTGCCGTCATATGCGCGAGGGGAGCAAGATCGCCGGATGCGCCGACGGAACCCTTTTCCGGGATGATCGGCAGGACGTTCTTCTCCAGCATGGCGCCCAGCATGTGGATGACCTTCGGCCGGACCCCGGAGGCACCCCGGCCAAGGGAGACGAGCTTCAACGTCATGATCAGGCGGACGACGCCATCGGGAAGCGGAGCGCCGACGCCGCAGCAATGGGAAAGGATCAGGTTGCGCTGAAGCGTTTCCACGTCTTCGGGGGGAATGCGCACGCTGGCGAGCTTCCCGAAGCCGGTGTTGATGCCGTAATGCGCCACGTCCCCGCCGAGAATTTCCGAGACGCGATCCGCGGACGCCTGCACGCCCTTCAGGCATTCCGGTGCGAGCCGCGGGATGATCGTGTTGTCATATACGGCTTGGAGCGTTTCGAGGGAGACGCTGCCGGGAACAAGCATATCGGTCATGAAGGAAGCCTCGGTGAGGGATCGCTCCGCAGGCGAAACCCGACGTTTTTCGATTTGTATATACAATAACAAATCCGCGGATGTGTAAAGCGCGCTTATCGCGAGCGGGAAGGATTGTCCCCGCCATCATGACGGGAAGCCTGCGTCAGATGTCGAGAAGGGTGCGCATCGTCGCGAGGAACTGCCGGTTGATCGTCTCGCGCGCCACATGGCGTCCTCCTTCGACCTGCCTGCGGCCACGCGCCCAGACGCAGTCGACCGCGACGCCGCCCGCGAAGATCCAGTGGTCGAGTATCCGGTCGCCGGAAAGATAGGGAACGGCATCGGCATCGAGCGAGACGAGGTCGGCCGGAGCGCCGGCGCTGAGGCCGGCCGGCGCGTTCAAGGCCGCCGCGCCGCCCGCGACCGCCAGATCGAACAGTCGGCGGCCCGTGGAGCCATTGGCCTCGGCGACGATGTTGCGGGCACGCAATGCCAGCCGCTGCGAATATTCGAGCTGGCGCAATTCGCCTGGCAGCGAGATCAGCACGTTCGAATCGGACCCGACGCCGAGCCGGCCGCCCTGATCGAGGAAGGCGGCCGCCGGAAACGTTCCATCGCCGAGATTGGCCTCGGTGATCGGGCAGAGGCCGGCAACGGCGCCGCTTCGCGCCATGCGGCACGTTTCGTCTTCGGTCATGTGGGTTGCGTGGATCAGGCACCAGCGCCGGTCGACCGGCGCATTGTCCAGCAGCCATTGCACCGGCCGGACGGAAGACCAGGCAACGCAATCCTCGACCTCCCGGGTCTGCTCGGCGACATGGATGTGGACGGGACCATCTCCCGCCATGGGGACGACGGCGGCCAGTTCCTCGGGCGTGACGGCCCTCAGGCTATGCGGCGCGACGCCGAGCGCGGCGCCATCGAGCGTGCCGGTCATGTCGCGACAACCATCCATCAGCCTTGCAAAACCGTCGAGGGAATTGACGAAGCGCCGCTGCCCTTCGATCGGGGGAGCGCCGCCAAATCCGGAATGGGCGTAGAAGACCGGCAGCAGGGTCAGCCCGATGCCGGTGGCGGCGCTCGCCGCGCCGATCCGCTCCGCAAGCTCGGCGACGTTGGCATAGGCGACGCCATCCCGATCGTGATGAAGATAGTGGAATTCCCCGACACGGGCGAATCCCGCTTCGAGCATCTCCATGTAAAGCTGCGCCGCGACCGCCTGCAGATGCTCGGGCGTCATCGTCAGCGCGACCTTGTACATGATCGTGCGCCAGCTCCAGAAGCTGTCGTTCGCGGGGCCGCGCACCTCCGCGAGGCCCGCCATGGCGCGCTGGAAAGCATGACTGTGCAGGTTCCCCATGGCTGGAACCAGCACGTCGTGGCGC
Source organism: Neorhizobium puerariae (assembly GCF_042429745.1). Lineage (NCBI taxonomy): Bacteria > Pseudomonadati > Pseudomonadota > Alphaproteobacteria > Hyphomicrobiales > Rhizobiaceae > Neorhizobium > Neorhizobium puerariae. The sequence goes on from NZ_JBHMAA010000011.1 coordinate 142,383, forward strand.
TCCTCGTCGGCGCGGGGCGAAACGCCTGTCTGGATTGCCGAGATCAGCCCCTTTTCCAGCGTCAGGCGCACGCCTGCCTGCCATCCACCCGGCAGGAGGGCCGTGCCCGCATGAAGCGTCGTCACATCCGTTCGCGTCATTGTCCGTTGCCCTCTCCCTGAAACGTCCCGATGCCTCGACCGGCCCGGCGTTCCGAATTGCGCTTGTCACGCATCAATTATGTATATACATTTTGTTTTCGAGGAAAGGGGCAATGTGAATGAGCGGAAACGGAAAACCGGCCGGCGACATCCCGCGCAACGGCGAGACGGTCGTCTGGCGCAATGCGCGCATCGCGACGCTTGATCCGCGGCGCGCCGGTCTCGGCATCGTCGAACGGGGCGTGATCGCCGCCCGCGACGGGCGCATCGTCCATGTGGGAGCGGAGGACACGCTGCCTTCCGGGCTTTCCGATGCGGCAGCGAGCGTCGACTGCGCGGGCCGCTGGATCACTCCGGCTTTCGTCGATTGCCACACGCATCTGGTCTTCGGCGGCAACCGCGCGATGGAATTCGAAATGCGGCTCGCCGGCTCGTCCTATGAGGAGATCGCCCGGGCAGGGGGCGGCATCGTTTCCTCGGTGAAATCGACCAATGCGTTGTCCGAAGAGGACCTGATAGCGCAGTGCCTGCCGCGTCTCGACACGCTGCTTGCGGAAGGCGTCTCCACGATCGAGATCAAGTCCGGCTACGGGCTGAATGTCGAAGCCGAGCTGAAGATGCTGCGGGTGGCGCGGCGGCTCGGGACGCTGCGCCCGGTCCGGGTCGTCACCAGCTATCTTGCGGCGCATGCAACGCCTGAAGGATACAGGGGCCGCAACGGCGACTACATCACGGATGTGGTGCTGCCCGGCCTCGATGCCGCGAGGAGGGAAGGCCTCGCCGATGCCGTCGACGGTTTCTGCGAAGGCATCGCCTTCTCGCCCGGCGAAATCGCGCGTGTCTTCGACAGGGCGAAGGAACTCGGCCTGCCGGTCAGGCTGCACGCCGAGCAGCTCTCCAATCTTGGCGGGGCAAAGCTTGCCGCTTCCTACGGAGCGCTCTCCGCCGACCATCTCGAATATCTTGACGCGGACGGCGCCCGTGCGCTGGCGGAAGCGGGCACAGTCGCCGTGCTCCTGCCCGGCGCCTTCTATACGCTGCGGGAAAAGCAGGCGCCGCCGGTCGAAACCCTGCGCGGGGCGGGCGCGCATATCGCGATTGCCACCGATTGCAATCCGGGCACGTCGCCGCTGACCTCCCTCCTGCTGACCATGAACATGTCGGCCACCCTCTTCGGACTGACCGTCGAGGAATGCATTGCCGGAACGACCCGCGAGGCCGCGCGTGCGCTCGGCCTGCTCGCGGAAACCGGCACCCTGGAGGTCGGCAAATCGGCGGACTTCGCCGTCTGGGATGTCGAGCGCCTTGCGGAACTCGTCTACCGCATCGGCTTCAATCCGCTCCATGCCCGCCTCTTCAAAGGACAGGACGTGACCGGATGACCATGGCTCCACATTCCTGCCGGCCCACGCCGCGTCATGTCGTGGATTTTCGGAAGGGCGTCCTCTTCGCCCGGGCTTGCCTTTCTCGATGGAGGTTCGGCGTTGAGCGTCTTTGAAGTTCGAAAGGGCGCATCGCCCGTCATTCTCGGCTTTCCCCACACCGGCACCGACGTGCCTCCCGCCATATGGGAGCGGCTGAACGACAACGGCCGGATGCTCGCCGATACCGATTGGCATATCCACGAACTCTACGACGGCCTGCTTGCCGACGCGACGACGGTGCAGGCGACCTTTCATCGCTATGTCATCGATGCGAACCGCGATCCCGGTGGCGCGAGCCTCTATCCCGGCCAGAACACGACCGGCCTCGTTCCGGAAACCGATTTCGACGGCAAGGCGATCTGGAAGCATGGCCAGGCGCCGACCGAAGCCGATGTCGCCGAGCGCCTGCGGGATTACCATGCTCCCTACCACGCGGCCCTTGCGGCGGAGATCGAGCGCGTAAGGTCCATCCACGGCATCGCCATCCTCTACGACTGCCATTCGATCCGCTCCCGCATTCCGTTCCTGTTCGAGGGCAAGCTGCCGGATTTCAACATCGGCACCGATACGGGCAGGACATGCGATCCGGCGATCGAACAGGCCGCGGTCGCCACGGTGTCCTCCGCGGACGGCTATGACCACGCTCTGAACGGCCGCTTCAAGGGCGGGTGGACGACCCGGCATTACGGCCGGCCGGAGAAGGGCGTGCATGCGATCCAGATGGAGCTCGCGCAATCGACGCATCTTGCGACCGAAGCCCCTCCCTTCGCCTATGACCGGGACAAGGCGGAAAGGCTGCGCATCCACCTCAAATCCATTCTGACGCGGATCGAAAAGATCGCGCATGGCCTCGCACGCTGAAAGGAAGCGCTCCAGATGAGCACCAATCCACGCCATAACATCCGCGAAATCCGCGCGCCGCGCGGCAACGAGCTCAATGCGAAGAGCTGGATGACCGAAGCACCGCTCAGGATGCTGATGAACAATCTCGATCCGGACGTGGCCGAGAACCCGAACGAACTGGTCGTTTATGGCGGCATCGGCCGCGCCGCCCGCACCTGGGACGATTTCGACCGCATCGCCACGACGCTGAAGACGCTCTCCGAGGAAGAGACGCTGCTGGTGCAGTCCGGCAAGCCGGTCGGCGTGTTCCGCACCCACAAGGATGCACCGCGCGTGCTGATCGCCAATTCCAACCTCGTTCCGCACTGGGCGACCTGGGACCATTTCAACGAGCTGGATAAGAAAGGTCTTGCCATGTACGGCCAGATGACGGCCGGTTCGTGGATCTATATCGGCACGCAGGGCATCGTGCAGGGCACCTACGAGACCTTCGTGGAGGCCGGCCGGCAGCACTACGGCGGCAATCTCAAGGGCAGGTGGATACTGACCGGCGGTCTCGGCGGCATGGGCGGCGCCCAGCCGCTCGCCGCGGTCATGGCCGGCGCCTGCTGCCTCGCCGTCGAATGCGACGAGACCCGCATCGATTTCCGCCTGCGCACACGTTATGTCGATGAAAAGGCGAAGACGCTGGACGAGGCGCTGGCGCTGATCGACAGATGGACGAAGGCGGGCGAGGCGAAATCCGTCGGCCTGCTCGGCAATGCCGCCGAGATCTTTCCGGAACTGGTGCGCCGCATGAAGGCCGGCGGTCCGCGTCCCGACATCGTCACCGACCAGACCTCGGCGCACGACCCGCTGAACGGATACCTGCCCGTCGGCTGGACCGTCGCCGAAGCCAAGGCCAGGCGGGAGAATGATCCAAAGGCCGTGGAAGCGGCGGCGCGGGCCTCGATGAAAAGCCATGTCGAAGCCATGGTCGCCTTCTGGGACGCCGGCGTGCCGACGCTCGACTACGGCAACAACATCCGCCAGGTCGCCAAGGACGAAGGGCTTGAAAACGCCTTCGCCTTCCCCGGTTTCGTGCCGGCTTATATCCGCCCGCTGTTCTGCCGCGGCATCGGCCCGTTCCGCTGGGCCGCCCTTTCCGGCGACCCCGAGGATATCTACAAGACCGATGCCAGGGTGAAGGAACTGCTTCCCGACAACAGGCACCTGCACAAATGGCTCGACATGGCGAAGGAGCGCATCGCCTTCCAGGGGCTGCCGGCGCGTATCTGCTGGGTGGGTCTCGGCGACCGTCACAAGCTTGGGCTCGCCTTCAACGACATGGTCCGCAAGGGCGAATTGAAGGCGCCGATCGTCATCGGCCGCGACCATCTCGATTCCGGCTCGGTCGCATCGCCGAACCGCGAGACGGAAGCGATGAAGGACGGGTCCGACGCGGTCTCCGACTGGCCGCTGCTGAACGCCCTGTTGAATACCGCGTCGGGCGCCACATGGGTATCGTTGCACCACGGCGGCGGCGTCGGCATGGGCTTCTCGCAGCATTCCGGAATGGTGATCTGCTGCGACGGCTCCGAAGACGCCGACCGGCGACTGGAACGCGTGCTCTGGAACGATCCCGCCACCGGCGTCATGCGCCATGCGGACGCCGGCTACGACATCGCGCTCGACTGCGCGAGGGAAAAGGGGCTGCGGCTTCCCGGCATTCTCGGGAACTGAGCCTCATGAAAGTCCTGCGTTCGGCCGACTACAGGCGCATGCCCTGGAAGAACGGCGGAGGGGAGACGGTGGAAATCGCCGTCTTCCCGCCATCCGCCTCGGTGGATGATCTCGACTGGCGCATCAGCATGGCCACCGTCGCCACCGACGGGCCGTTCTCCATCTTCGAAGGCGTCGACCGCACCCTTTGCGTGCTGAGCGGCGAGGGCATCGGGCTTTCGATGCAAGGGCGCCTGCCGGTTTCCCTGACCCGCCAATCCGATCCCCATGCATTTCCGGCCGATCTGCCGACGAGCGCCCACCTGATCGGAGGGCCGATCACCGATCTCAACGTGATGACGCGGCGGGGGCGGTTCGTGCACCGGGTCAGGCTGGAAAGAGGCATGCACCGGGTGCTCGTGTCGCCGGAGGCGGCAACGACCGTGGTCGTGACCGCCGGCCGCTGCCGCATCGCGCGCGACGGGCTGGTTCTCGAACCTCTCGACGCGGTCATCCTCGAAGCCGGCGACGACACCCTGAGCCTGCAGCCCGAAAACGCTGTCGGGATCATCATCGCCGCCATCAACCGGGTGGTGCCGGGAACCTAGCCCGGCCTCGCGCCGGCCAGTCGTGACCTGAGGCCCGTGAGCCTCAGAACGTCGCTTTCGCGGTCAGAAGGAAACTGCGGCCCGGCTCGTAGAGCGGCGTGACGTTGCCGAATTCCTGCCCGTAGGTCGCGCGATCCGAATAGGTTTCGTCGAAAATATTCTTCACTTCGACGCGGAAGGTGAAATTCGGCATGGCTTCCGGCTTCCATTCCGCAAAAAGGTTGACCACTTCGTAAGCCTTGTAGGGGGCAGCGCCCGAGGCGACGTGGTCGTATTCCGGTGAGATCTCGATGTCGCCGCCGATCGTCAGCCCCCAATCGACGAAGGTGTGGGCCGCTGTGACCGTGATGATGTCGCCGACCGGGGTCGCAAGGTAGTTGCCGGTGTCGGAATCCGCGGGAGCGCCATCGATATCCACTCTGATGTGGGCGTATTTGATCTTCACATAGCCGCTTGCCCACTCGTAACCTGCGCCGATCTCAAAACCTTGAGATACGAGATCGCGGTTGCGCAACGTCGGCAAAGCACCGGGGAATGGTTGCGTGGCAGCCGTATAGCTGTATAGAGCCGCGCGGGCATTATTGATATCGGTCCGGAAGAGACTGCCCTCAAGGGTGAAGCCCTCATGGTGTGCTTCCAACCCGATAAGATAATTATTCGCCGTCACCACTTCCGGTCCATCCGGGCCATAATCCCAGGCCGGGTTCATGATGAAGTTCTCCGCAAGCGGAACGCCGGCCCACACATGCGAGAACCCCGCCTTGGCGGTCAGGAAATCGGTAAGGTCGTATTCGCCCGAAACATTGGCGCTCAGGCCCCCGTTGTCGAACTCCTGTCCGCCTGTCCCGGTAAACCATTGGTGGTCCGCGCGTGCGCCGAAGGACAGGCGCGTCTTCTCCCAGGGTTCCAGCCTTGCCTGCGCGTAGATGCCGATATTGCTGGCCTTCTCGCGCGAAGAGTCCGAAAATCCGAGCACCGTGCTCGACGCGTCGAGTTCGGCGCGGTCACGGTAGAAGTCGACGCCCGCGACGATATTGCCGATGTCGAACGAGAACTTGTTCTCGAACTTCCCGTTGAAGCTCGAGGTCTCTCCGATCGCCGGATAGGTGGTCGGGATCGATGGAGCGGGGCAACCGCGCGGGCAGGCGTAAGCCAGCGTCTCGACTTCCGTGCTGCTGTAGGAAAGCATGATCGTCGGGTCCCACCAGCCTTCCGGGGACGTATCCGTATAGGTGAAGACCGTGTTCTGGCGGTCCAGGCGATAGTCGCGAACACGGGGCTCCCAAGGGCGGCCGGTATCGACGAAGCCGGCATTGGCGCGGAAGGGGCGCGGCGCATCGTCGACCACCCGGTCATGGCTGAGCTCGAAGCGATGGCCCTCCTCGGATTCGTAGGCGATCTTGCCAAGGCCGCTCAGCAGGTTGGTTTCCGTGCCGTCCACGTCATCGCCCTTGCCCGACTGGAAATCGTCGCCCTTGCCGAACGTGAAGTAACCCAGGAATTCGAAGCCTTCGTGCCGGCCATAGGCCGAGAGGCCGGCCGTGACCGTATCGCTGTTGAAATTGTAGGTGGACGTGACGAAACCGCCGAACGACTGGCCCGGCGCCAGGAGATCGATCGCATCCTTGGTCTCGTAGTTGATCGAGCCGGCCAGAGCGCCGGGACCGGCATCGGCCGGTGCGATGCCGGCGTCGACATCCACCGCCTTGAGGATCGAAGGATCGATCAGGTTCGTGGCGTTGTGGTGGAAGACCTTGTTGTTCTGCCGGGCTCCGTCGATACTGACGGCGAGGTTGGTTTCCTCGACGCCGTGGACATAGACCTTCTGCGACATGGGAAGCGAACTGCCGACCTGCACGCCGGGCTCCTGGCGGAAGACGTCGGCAAGGTCGGTCGGATTGATCCGTTCGAGTTCTTCCGGTCCGATCACAGTCTCGCCGACGCCGCCCTGGCCGATTCCCTGACCTTGCAGGACGATCGGCTGCAGCGTCGTCGCGTTCTCCCCGGAAGGACCTGCGGCATCCGACGGAGCGCCGATGACGGCCGTGCCGTTGGCGATCCGGTAGGAGATGCCGGTGCCTGCGAGCATCCGGGCAAGCGCCTGTTCCGGCGTGAGATTGCCGCTGACGGCGTGCGCATCGACGCCGTGCGTCGTCGAGGCGGCGAGCGTCACCTGAAGGCCGGACTGGCGACCGAAGACATTGAGAGCCGATGCGAGCGACTGTGCCGGGATGTTGAAACTGCGGACCGCGGCCTGCGCCAGGGCAGGGGAGGCAAGGAGGGCATTTCCCGCGACCGCGGTCACTGCCGCCGTCGCCACCAGATGCAACGCAAGAACCTTCCGCCTGCCTTTCTTCTCCGCACCACGCACTGCTTCACGCACCAGCAAAATCATTCGCCCCGTCTCCTGGCTATGCCTTTCATATGCAAGCCCCCCGGCCTGCGCTTCAGCGTAGAGACGACTGCGTCCGGCGCTTTTTTCACGCGCCAGCGAAAATTTTCAGGAAATTTTAGCAATCCGGATTGGCGATCTAGAAAAGGGCAAGCACGCGCAGATAGGGGGAGATGCGGTGCACCTTGCCGCCATAGGGCTGGACAAGCGCCTCCAGCGCCCGGTCGGGATCGGAGAGACTATAGAGGCCGGTCACGCGCCGATTGGCAAGGTCGCCGCTCGGAACGCTGATCCAGGCGGGGTGATAGCGCTGCAATTCCCGGACGACCGAGGCGATCGTCACATCGTTGACGAACAGCCGTCCGTCCCGCCAGGCGGCCATGTCCTCGGGCGCCAGCCTGCTGCGCGTTATCCGGCCGCTGCCGCGGTCCACGGTCACGGTATCCCCCGGCGAAAGTTCGAATGCATGGGACGCGTCGCCCACGGCAAGGCCGACGACGCCACGCAAAAGCTCCACCGTCGTGTCTTCGGATCGCATATGGACGTCGAAGGCGGTCCCGAGCACGGTGACCTTCACGCCGCCGGCGGTGACGACGAAGGGCCGGGCCGGATCGTGCCTGACGTCGAAAAAGGCCTCGCCCGCGAGCAACGTCACATGCCGCGCGCCATCGGCAAAATCCGTATCGATGGCGCTCGCGGCGCCGAGTTCGACCGTGCTGCCGTCCTCAAGCGTGATCTTGCGGAGTTCGGCCGTCGCGGTCTCGAAATCCGCACGGTAGCGAAGGAAAAGCGAGGGGCCCGCGAGGGCCAGGACAAGACAGGCCGCCAGTGCGAGCGCCACGCCGACACCCCAGGCGCGCCGACGCCGCAGGGCGATCCCCCCGGCCTGCGTTGCGGAAGGCTGCCGGAGATAATCGTGGACGGGCGTCGTCTCGCCCATCAGTTCCCAGGTCCTGCAGGCCTTCATCCACGCATCGCGATGGGTGGGCGACCGGTCGAGCCAGTGCCTGAAATCGTGCTCGTCGCCATCCGTCCGGCACGGTTCGCGCAGGCGCAGGAACCAGTCCATCGCCTCTTCCAGAATGCCTTCGTCCGTTTCGTCGTGCCGTGCCAAGTCGTACCTGCTTCGGATATCCTGCCGCTTCTACAGCATCGACCTGAAAATCGGAACGATTTTCAAAAAGTACGATGCGTAGATTCAATAGGTTAGAGCACCGGCGCATCCGAGTGGACGCACGGCGCCCCGGCCGAAATTCCCTTCCTTGCGTAAGAACGATTGGCTTGCCCGGATTTTTCGTGTGCGTGAACGTTCAGGCATTTTTCCTGTCGAGAGCGGTTGCGATTTTCACCATGGCGGTGCGCACATGACGATGCGCCGTCGCGACCGAAATCCCGAGATGGTCCGCCACGCCCTCGAGCGTGTGGCCGCCGAAGCGATACATCTCGACGGCGATGCGGATTTCGCCGGGAAGGGAAGCGAGCACGGCCGCCGCGATGCGCACCTCGTCGCAGAACATGACCGTCTGCTCCGGCGTCTCGACCGGCTGCGGAACGGTCCAGAACGGCGGATCGCTCGCATGCCCGCGATGCTCGACCTTGCGGCGTTTCAAGACGTCCAGGGAAAGATTGCGGACGATGCGGTAGAGATAGGCAAGCCCCTGGCGGGCCGATTCCGTCGGCGTCTTTCCCGGCGTGAACCGCAGGTAGGCTTCCTGCACGATGTCTTCGGCGGCCTCCCGGGAACCCAGTATGCGCGCGGCATAATCGACCAGCGCCGAGCGATGGGCCAGGTAAAGACTATGTCGATCGTCCATCTTCAACGTCATTGATCGGCTTTTAGGAACGCCTTGCGCGGACACGCGCGGTTTCATTCGCACCGGCGGCGAGCGACGGCCTTGCCGCAAGCCCGCCGCATCGACGCAGCCGGTCCCGTTTAGCATCAAAAACATGAGGACAATAGTCATATTATTCTCATGACGCCACAATCGTCCCGCCGCAGCGGACAGGGGCGTTTGCCAGAGGGCGGGCGGCCGTCAGAAATCCAGACGGCCCGTTTCGAAGGAATGGCGGTTCGGCGTGTCGCGCCGCTGCCGCGCGATCACCCGCTGCACCTCGATCAGGTCGCTGCGCAGCGTTTCCAGGCAGTTGTTCCCGAACCATTCCAGCGAAGCTTCGGCATCGGGGTCCTCGGCCAGATCGGACAGGAAATGCGAATAGTCGAGTGCGCCTTCGAACAAGGGAACCATCCCGTTGCGGTCGCCGCCCGGGGCATAGACGTTGGCAGGCTCGAAGACGGTCAGATGCTTTCGCTGCCGGACGTTCTTCAGGTGGTAATGGCGGATGGCGGAGCCCATCCGCTCGCGCATCGCAACGGGGTCGTCTCCGGCTTCCCAGACGTGCAGCGCGTCGAAATTGATCGCGAAGAACGGGTGATCCACCTCTTCGATCAGGCGCAGCGTCGAGGCGGCCTCATCGGCGAGCGTGTTCGGATGGGTCTCGGCCAGGAGATGGATGCCGTAGCTGGCGGTGACGTCGCAGATGTCGCGCAGCCGGTCCGCGATCAGCCTGCGTTCGCCAGCGGACGTCAGCCCGCTCGCCGTTCCGCCGGCAAAGGTCCTGATCTTGGACGCTTTCCAGGTCCGGGCGAGATTGCAGAGTTCGATCGTCCTTTGCCGCAGTAGCCGGGCATCGGCATCGAGCGGCAGATAGTCGCTGATCATCGGCACCGTCAGACCGTGGTCCGCAAGCCAGGCGCCGTTCCGCTCCGGGCCGGAGGCGAGATTGCGAGCATGCACGCCCCAGAGCTCGATGCCCTGAAACCCGGCCGACCGCGCCCATGCCGCCATCTCGTCGATCGACATGAGGTGATGCCGGAAGCTGATCGTGCAGATCGACAGTCTCATGCCGTTGCCCTCTTCGGCTGCATGGCGGGCGCCAGTCGGTGCTTCTCGCACCACAGATCGAACACCTCGCCCAGCCGGCCTTTCAGCTTGCGCTCCAGCCGGTCGGCTTCGTCGAGCCGCTCGAAGACCTGGCCCGCTTCCGCCCGGTCATCTGTCTGGCTGAGCTTCATGCAGGCGTAGTGCAGGCCTTTCAGCGCCTGGACGAGGGCCTCGATTTCCTCGCACCAGGTCTCGAATTCGGCGGCAGGCAGTTTCAGGGCGCGCCAGAAGAAGGCGAAACCGTGCTCGTAGGCGTATTTGCGGATGGTGATCACCGGCAGTTCCCGCACCGCCGGGGCGAGGTCCGCCAGCGTCAGGCCGCCGCGTCCTTCGAGATGCGCCGCAACGATGCCGCGCACGGCGTCGGCGATCGGATTCCGATGCGCGATGAAGCAGGCCTCGAAATAGGCCTTGAGGTCTTCCGCGGCCGGCGCGCGGGCGGCGTCATTGTCGAAGACATAACCGCCGCCGACCGTCGGCTGCATGATCGCGTGGATCACCTTTTCCCGTTCGATCTCGCCTTCCCAACGGTAATCGGGATCGTGCACGAACCACTTTGCCGGATCGGCGGCCTTCTGCAGCATCAGGTAATGCGGAAAGGGGTTCTGGTTGAACTTGTTCTCGCGCTCGGGCAGGTGGAACATGTCGAGCATGACCATGACCGACCCCGTTTCGGGACGGTTCTCCACGAGGTCGACCAGCGTCGCGAGATTCTCGCCTTTCGATTTTCCGGGATCGTACCATTCGCGGACCGGGACGCGGTAAAGCTGCTGGAACCAGTCGCGAAGGAAATCCTGGGTGATTTCCGGCGAGTGATAGAGAAGCTGGAAACGGTCGCTGACCGTGAACCTCGCATCCCAGACGCCGAAGTAGAAAGGCCTCTGGTCCAGGCCCCGCCGCTTCAGCCCGTCGCTGACGCAGCTCACGAAGCAATGCACCTTGATGTCGTAATAGGCCTCGCCGTGGACGCCCTCGTCCGTCGTCCCGCCGGTCATCGGAAACGGGGGGGCTACGGTCTTCGGGACATAGAGCGCGACGAGATCCTCCACGGTGTCCAGCTCTTGGCGGGCGATCGCCTCCTCCGGCATGGACAGGCCGTATTCCAGTTCCAGATTGAGGAATATCTGCAGGATCAGCACGGAATCGAGATAAAGGTCCTCGTTGAGGCGTGCCTCCGGCGCGAAACCCTGCATGTGCGGATGGGCCATATGCTCGTTGAGCACCGTCCGAACGGCGTCGAAAACGTCTTCTCTGGTCATGAGGCAACTCCGGCCTGGGCCGCAAGGAACTCGCCCGCCATATGGCGCGCCGCCACGTCGCGACGGCTGATCTTGCCGTTCGCCTGGCGGGGGATTTCCGCGACCTGGATCATTTCCATGGGCAATTGATGGGGCGCGAGATGGCGGGCGCACCATTCGCGAATGTCCTGCGGGGCGATGGGCTGGCTGGCGCTGTAGAGGAGGGCCACGCGTTCTCCGGCGAAGCGGTCGGCCTTGCGGAAGGCGACGGCGTCGGTGACCGCCGGCATCGCCATGACGGCGTCCTCGACGTCCCCGGGATAGACGTTGAGGCCGGAGACGTTGATCATGTCGTCCATGCGCGATACGAAGACGAGCATGCCGCCTTCGCGGCGATAGCCGAGATCGCGGGTATGGATCGGAACGCCGCCCTCCGTCTGCACGACGATTTCGCCGGTGTCGTCGGCGCCGGTTCCCGCCGAGGCCTTCAGGTGCGGCAGGACGAAACCCATGTCGCCGGCGGCGCGGACATCCGGATTGATGGCGATGCAGCCGGATTCCGAGCAGCCGTACTGCTGGAACAGGCGCTCGCTCCTGGCGCGGATCTGCATGAACCAGGGATCGGGCAGCAGGGTGCCGGAAGTCATGGCGGCGTGGAGCATTTCTCCCTCCGGCAGAAGCCGGGAGAGCGTGTGCAGGATCGCCGGCGAGGAATAGAGCAGGGGACGCTCCGTTTCGCGCAGGATCTTCAGCAGGTATTTTGGGTTGGCGGTCTCGACGATGACCGGCACCTGCCCGCGTTTGAGAGCGACGAGGATGCCGCATATCAGCCCGTAGGAATGGGTGGTCGGGCAGGCGATCACCGGCGTCATGCCTTCCGGCTCGCGGAAGGTGGCGACATAGCTTTCGACCTCGCGGCCGATCTCGTCCCAGCTCCGGGCGATGCATTTCGCCGCCCCGGTGGTTCCCGAACTCATATGCAGCAGCCGTCCCGGTCCCGGCGGCTCCTCCCGCGCCTCCAGCACTTCCGCCGTGAGGCTGTCGTAGAAGAGCCGGTCGCAGTTTGCGGTGATCGCGAGCTTGCGGGCTGCGGCATAGGGCGTGCCCGGATGGATCGGCAGGACGCTGGCGCCTGCCTTGCGAATGGCGAAGAAGAAGGAAAGCCATTCCGGCGTGTCGCCGAAGCAGACCGCGTAGCGGCCGCTTTCTCCCGCGCCAAGGCCGACCTGCGCGGCGATGCGGCTTGATGTTTCGTCGAAATAGGCACGGTCGTAGAGCCGTCCGTCGATCCGGATCATGGCTTCCTCCTTCGTTCAGGTGTCCTTGCTGCCAGGGCGTTGGGCACTTCGTGGTGATATTCCGGCTTCAGCGCGAGGAGCTTTCGGGTGATCAGGGATTCCGTCAGCATGAACGGGCGAGCGTGCCCGAGTTGCGTCTGGCGATGCTGAACGCCGTGTTCCTGCGCATGGGTTGCGAGCAGGCTTTCGACCCGCCTCCAGAAACGGGATTCCGGAAGATCGTAGTAAATATCAATAAGATGGGATATTTCACTCAGGTTATAAATGAAGAGCGTATCCATGACGAGTTCACGAAGCGAATCGAGGTTGCCGGTCCAGTAGTACTGGTCCGGCTCGGCGCCTCGGTAGACCGGGTTCAGCGACAGGAAGTCGGGCGCCTTTTCCGGCTCGTGCAGGAAGGCGGGGGAGAACTCGACGCTCTCGTGAAAATCGCGCAGGATGAGCCGCACCGGCCAGCCGTCCCGGTGCACCAGCAGCATGTTCTGGCCATGCGCTTCCACGGCGATGCCGTGCCGGACGAGCAGGTGCCAGACCGGCAGGATGGCGACTTCCAGAAGCCGGTTCAGCCACGGCATCAGGCCGAAACGCCCGATCCATTCATCCGCGAACGGCTTTCCGTCCGCTTCGACCATCATCAATGCGTTGAACGGAACGATCGCTTCGCCGGCAAGCAGCGCGGCTTCGGCATTCTCCCGCCAGATCGCCCCCACCTGGCCCGCGAGCGGCCCCTCCCGGTCGGCGACGATGCCGGCATATTCCTGCAATATGGTCAGGGGATATCGATCCCGGAACGACGGATCACCCCGCACCGCATCCGCAATCCAGGCGGAAAGGGCGGGCGCAGTGCAAACCGAATGCGGTTCCAGCGTCCTCCGCGACGAGGTGTTGACGACGTTCAGCGGCAGCTTGATGCTCGCGGCCAATGGCCTGTCGATGTTGAGAAGCGAGCGCAGCGACTGGGTCGCGACGTAACGGTCGCCGAGCGGGCCGAGATTATGGGCTTCCCCGGCCGCGATCCAGCCCCCGAGCAGGGTTTCGTTCAGGTCCTTCCACTGCCACGGATGCAGCGGCACGAACCCGAAATCCTCCCCGGACAATCCGAGTTCCTGCCGCTTCGCCCGGATTTCGCCCCATGTCTCCTCGCCGAGTTCGGATTTCCAGAACGCATCCTCCCGGTCCGGCAGCACCTGGTTCAGGTGTTTTCGCGCGACGAGGAGCCAGACGAGCCGGAAGGCCTGTCCCGTCTCCGGCCCGTAGGCGGCATGGTCGGCGATCGAAAAGCCCGTGCGGGCCTTGTAGCACGGATGGTAGGGATGCCCCTCGTCCAGCGCGCCCTCCAGCTCCACGAAGGACATCCGCCGGCGATCCCTCGAGGGGAGATTGCGGTGGTTCCACTCGCAAAAGGCAATCGTCTGCTCCAGCTCGCCGAGCAGCCTGCCGCGCGAGATACCGGTTCCGGGCAGCAGCGGGACGATTTCGCCAAGCGAGGCGTCTTCCCAACGGCCACATCCCGCCAGCACCTCGACCGATCCCGCCTCGATGCGGATTCGGCCGAACGGCCCGGCCATGCCCCGGCAGCGGAATTCCCGGCCGCCCAGCGACCATTGGAACCGCGTGCCTCCATCGTACGCGCTTTCGCGCGCCTCGACGATGCCCTCGAAAAGCAGCGCCGCGACGAGTTGCCGGATCACGCGATCGCGGGACCGGTCCGGCTTTTCAAGAGGCAATGGCATGGTCTGCCCTCGGCGCCGTCAGCGCGATGGGAACCCTCAGCGGGTTCGGGAACGGCCGGTAGAGGGAATGAGCCCCGCTCGATTGCAGTTCGTCCACGTCGAAGAGGCGTGTCGTCAGATTGGCCTTGGACGTGATCGTCGGCAGGTCGAGGACGTGCCGCACGAAATCCCGGCCGGGGCCGGACATCGCCTGCGCATATTCCTCCAGATGCGTCCGCAGGATGCACAGAAGCATGCCTTCGTCGCACAGGCCGTCGTGCCCCATGCGGCTGATGACGGAAAAGACCTGGTTGACGATCAGGTAGTAGGCGAAACGGTCGCGGATTTCCGCATCGGCGAAATAGAGCGAGGCAATCGTCTCCGTTTCGGGAACATGGCCCGCAAGCAGGCCGCGATGGCGTTCGGAAAGGTAGAAACCCTGATTGTCCCGGTAATAGCTGACCGTCGGATAGCCGGCGCCTATATCGAGAAGACTGTTCTGCTGATGAGCCTCCAGCGCGACGCCGACGTCGTCGTAGAGGCGGACCAGCGGCGCGACGGCGCAATCCAGATAACGCCGGAACCAGGTAATCGCGGTGCCGGAAACGCCGTCGCCCCCTCTCTCCGCAAGCTTTCGGACGATCCGCTCCAGGAGCGGGATATCGCCCGGCAGCGGATCGGCGGTGAGGGCGGCCACCGTGACGATCCCGCGCGCCCTGTCGCCCTTGAACGGGTTCTCGCGCAGGATGACCTCGAAGCCGCTCTCCTCCCGGCCCGGCATGTCGAGCGTGATATAGGCCGGATCGTGGATGATGCGGAAATTTTCGGACCGTTCGGCAAAACCGATGCGCTGCATGAGCCGCGCCATGGCCACGCCGGCTTCGAGCTCGGGGCGGCGGTTGACGCGAACCGAATTGGTGATCCGCACAGGAAGGGAGAATTTCAGCATCCAGTCCGACTGGGCATTGTAGACCGTGCGGACGGAGGACGTCGCCGTGAACCATTGCCCGGCCGGGCCGATGTGGCGAAGGCTGCCGTCCTGCAGCAATGCCTGGATGTCCGGGTCGAGAAGCAAGGCTTCCGCCTGGAGCGGATGCATGGGGATGAGGCATTCGCCGGCGCGGATTTCGAGATCGTCGCCGGACGCGCCGAGCTGCGACCGGACGATCTCGTCCGCCCGCATGGCTCGTGCGGAAGCCTGCCGCACGAGATCCGCTCCGGCTGCGAAATACTGAAGCCTGAAGCGGCCGCTCAGCTCCGGAGCATATCTTTCCTGCTGCCAGAAGGTCATGCCCTGCCGGCTTTTCGGCGTCGGATGCTGCCAATGGCCGAACACGAGCGATTGTTCCGCGTCGATGAAATGCCCTTCGTCATGCGGGCGTTTCTTCGCCCTTTCGATGTAGAGCGTCATCTGCTGGTAGCTGTCCAGCACGCGCGCCAGAAGCTCCAGCTCGAATGTGCGCAGCGCATCGGACCGGCTGTCATCCATCTGCCGATAGGCTTCGTGGATGAGGATATGCAGGGCCGCCAGTGGCTCGACCTGCCGCCAGGAGGCGTCGGCAACCGTCCGTGTCCACAGCCGTCCGAAATGTTGCGGTCCGCAGACGGAAGCCGATACGATCTCCGCGCGCAAGAACATCTGCTGCCGGGGCAGCGACCATTCCGTGCAGTCAGCCGGGCCGGCGGCGGTTCGATGAACGACCGGCGTGCCCGGATTGACTTCACGCAGGTAGCAGTTCGCGAAACTTTGGAATGTCGCCGTTTCGGCTGCTTGCCTTGATGACTGCATACTTCTCCATCCCCGTTGCATGGCAACGATCACGCAATGGCTCTTTCCTTCCGGCACCGGGCAGCGGAGACCCGCGGCCAGAGCCGGTCATCGGCAGGACGCCTGCCGACAGTGATCCGGCGCTTGCGGGTTCCGCCGCGGGATTTTGAACCTGGCTCTGCCTGCGAAAGGACGCGCCGGATGGCGGCCGAGCGAACGGATGGCCGGCAACGGAAGCCGCGAACCGGCCGGACGCGGCGGATTTCCCGAGCCTCGTGAAGTGTGACGGCGAAGTTTCATGGCGCGAACCCGTTCCTGTCATCCGGTCCAGGAATGCCTGCGCCAACTCGGACGCACGGCACTCCAGACCCAAAAGACGATCGGCCCGCCGTTTTTTTTCATCACATTTCTATTTTTCGGATTTTCGCGAGGGGCGGGCGAGGGAACGCCGCGCCGGAGGCGATCGCCGGCGACCGCGGTCGGCGTGTTTCCGGCTCGCCCGGGGAGGGAGCCCGCAGGCTCCCGAGGGACAGCCCGCAAGCCGCCCGGAACCCGCCATACGCGGGACCCGAGACTATCGCCTGTCGAGCCGCATCCGTTCGATGATATGCCGTCCCGAGCCCTCGACATGGCGGGCGATGGCGCGTGAGGCGCCTTCGGCATCCTGCGCCTTGATGCAGGCGATCAGTTCGCGATGCTCTTCCAGAACGTTCGACTGACGGCTGAGCGAGGTCGGAAATCTCCGGCTGATCGCCCAGAGGATCTGGCGATGCCGCACCCAGAGATCGACCGCATGGCGATTGTAGTGACGATCGTACATCAACCGGTGGAATTGCAGGTCGAGATTGGAATGCTTCATCTCGTCCGCGAAATTCAGCGCCTCGATCTCCGCCTGGATTCGCTCCAGTTCATCGATGTCGGCCTTCGTGGCAATGCCGACGAACCAGCGCGTCAGGGCGGGTTCGATCAGGACCTCGATCTCGCAGATGTCGCGTACGAAATCCTCGTCGATCGGCCGCACGCGGGCACCGCGATTGGGCGTCATGATGACGAACCCTTCGCCCCGCAACTGCTGGAGAGCCTCCCGCACGGGATTGGTCGACGTTCCCATGCGCTTGGCAAGGTCCGCCACCTTCAGGCGTTCGTTCGCCTTCACACGACCATGGATGATATCGTCGCGCAGCCGCTCGTAGATCGAAACGCCACCGTCATCGGTCATGTCGTCGCGGTCGGGAACAGCCTGTCGGATGGTCGTGATCGTACTCATGACATTGCTTTTAGTGCACTTCCACCCCGCTTGCCAAGGGTAAAATGCCCAATATCATACATCGATATTGACAAAGAATGTACGATCTGAAAGTTTTCGTGCAATAGACGGGGCCATCGAGGCCTTCGAACGGGAGGAAACCGGCCACACGAGCCGGTCATTGAGGAGGAGAAGACATGGGTTACCAGCACAGGCTGCGTGGCCTCGTCGTGTCGACGGGGCTTTCGGCGATCACGCTCATCGGGGCGGCGATCCCGGCATGGGCGGCGGATTACAGGCAGGCGCCAATGCTCGACGAGCAGGTGAAGGCCGGAAAGTTGCCAGCTGTCAACCAGCGGCTTCCCGAGAAACCCTATGTCGAGACGATGGTCGACGGCGTCGGCAAGTACGGCGGCACGCTGCGCACGACGATCCTCGCCAACGGCGACCAGTACAACCTGACCCGCACCATCGCCAACGAACTGCTCGTCCGCTGGGACCCGCAGTGGAAGAAGGTGATGCCGTCGCTTGCCGAGGAGTTCAAGGCGTCCGACGACGCGACGACCTACACGTTCAAGCTCCGCAAGGGCCTGAAGTGGAGCGACGGCCAGCCGTTCACCGCCGACGACATCATGTTCTGGTATGAAGACGTATTCATGAACCCGGCGCTCTCGCCGGCCAAGAACCCGACGTTCACGGTGGCCGGCAAGCCGGTCAAGGTAACCAGGATCGACGACCTGACGGTCGAGTTCAAGTTCGACTCTCCCTATGGCCTTTTCCTGCAGCAGCTCGCCTACGGGCAGGGCCATCTGCCGGTCATCTATCCGAAGCACTATCTCAGCCAGTTCCACGAGAAGTACAACAAGGACGGCATCCCGGCGCTCTTGAAGGCCAATCCGGCCGCCGGCGACTGGGTGGCGCTGTTCAACTCCAAGGTCTCGCTGACCTTCCAGCCGCCGTTCTGGCAGAACCTCGCCCTGCCGACGCTGAACCCGTGGATACTGACCACGCCCTATGCGGACAGCGACCGTGTCGTGGCGACCCGCAACCCCTATTACTGGAAGGTCGACACGGCCGGTAACCAGCTTCCCTATATCGACGGCATCACCTGGGCGAAGCTCGACGATCCGCAGCTGATGGCGCTGAAAATGACGTCGGGCGAGTTCGACTTCGCCTTCCGCCACATCAACAACTCGACCTTCAAGTCGGTGCTGTTCGATGGCCAGAAGACCGGCAATTACAAGTTCGTGGACGTGAAGGACCTGCCGGCCAACGACGCCGTCATCCTCCTGAACCTCAATTCCACCGATCCGGTGAAGCGGAAGATTTTCCAGGACAAGGATTTCCGCATCGCGCTCAGCCACGCCATCAACCGGCAGGAGATCATCGATCTCGTTTATGTGGGACAGGGGGCGCCGGCCCAGGTCGCGGTCCAGCCCGAGCACGAGCTTTTCAACGAACGCGAGGCGACACAGTACACCCAGTACGATCCGAAGGCTTCCGCCGCACTTCTCGACAAGATCATGCCGAAGAAGGATGCGGAAGGCTTCCGTCTCAACGAGACCGGCAAGCGCTTCACCATCAACTTCATGGTGGCCGACGTCTTCGGCCTGTCCTATCCGGACGTGATGCAGATGGTGCAGAAATACGCCAGGGACGTCGGCATCGACATCCAGCTACGCACCACCGACCGCGCCCGCCTCAACACGATGTGGGCGGCCAACGAGCAGGACGCCTATATCTGGAACTGCGTCGGCGGGCTTTCGGAGGTCTATACCGACCCGCGCTGCTACATGCCGTTCCAGAAGGCCGACATCTTCTTCGCGATGAAGTGGAGCGAGTGGTATTCCAACCACGCGACCGGCGAGGAGCCTCCCCAGGCGATCAAGGACCTGATGGCCGCCTATGACAAGGTCAACGCCGCCGTCACCGACGACGACCGCCGCCAGAAGATGAAGGACTTCCTCAATCTCTCGGCCGACAACTTCCTGAACATCGGCATCTCGCGCCCGATGCCGAAATACATGATGACCTCGACCAACCTGAAGAACGTCGTGAACGGCATCCCGATCACCGGCAACCTCTGGCACCCGGCCCCGACGCTGACCCAGTGGTACTTCGACAAGCCTGCAAAATAAGGCTCCTCCCGTGGCCGGTGGCGGCGCCAATGCCGCCGCCGGCCGCCCCTTCGAACCGGCGCTTTGCGCCATCCTGAATGTTGCAGAGTCTTTTGCGCGTCATAACGCGCAGCGCTGCAAGCGAACGGCGAGTTCAATGCTCCGTTACATCATCAAGCGGCTGGTGTTCGCGATACCGACACTGTTTGCCGTCTCCATCATCGCCTTCATCATCATCCAGCTCCCGCCGGGTGATTATCTGACGACGCTGATGGCCGACTGGGCGAGCCAGGGCGGCGCGGTGGAAGCCGGCACGGTTGCGGCCATGCGCGAGCGCTACGGCCTCGATCAGCCGATCTATTTCCAATATTACAAATGGATCTGGGGCATCCTGACCCAGGGCGATTTCGGCATCTCTTTCGAACTCGGCAAGCCGGTGACGGAGCTGATCTGGAACCGCCTCGGCTTCTCGCTGCTGCTTTCCGTCCTGACGCTCTGCTTCGTTTGGGCGATCGCCATCCCGATCGGCATTCTCTCCGCCGTGCGGCAGTATTCGATCTCGGATTATTTCGCGACCTTCCTCGCCTTCTTCTTCCTGGCGGTGCCCGACTTCCTGATGGCACTGTCGGCCATGTACATCATGTCCGCCTGGTTCGGCCAAAGCGTCGGCGGCCTGTTCTCGCCGGAATATGTCGATGCCGACTGGAGCTTCGGAAAGCTCATCGATTTCGCCAAGCATGTCTGGCTGCCGGTCGTCGTCATCGGCCTCGGCTCGCTCGCGGCGCTGGTGCGGATCATGCGCGCCAACCTGCTGGACGAACTCTCCAAACCCTACGTCACCACGGCGCGCGCCAAGGGCATGTCGGAATTCGAGCTCCTGATCCGCTATCCGGTGCGGCTGGCGCTCAATCCGCTGATCTCCACGCTCGGCTGGATACTGCCGGCGGTCATTTCGGGCGAGATCATCGTCTCGGTCGTCATGAGCCTGCCGACGACGGGGCCGCTGCTGCTCCGCGCCCTGCTGGCCCAGGACATGTATCTCGCCGGTTCGCTCATCCTACTGATCTCGGTCCTCACCATCATCGGCACGCTGATCTCGGACATCCTGCTCGCCCTTACCGACCCGCGGATTCGGTTCCAATGACAGACATCACCAATCTTCCGCCGGATACCGGCCCCTCGCTCGATCTGCGCAATAGGGACATCGCCGTTGCCGGCCAGTGGCGCCTGTTCTGGCTCAAGTTCAAGAAGCACAGGATCGCGCTCGTCTCGCTGGTCGTGATCGTCTTCATGTATCTCGTCGCGGCATTCGCGGATTTCATCGCGCCGTTCGACCCGAACGCGACGAATGCCCGCTTCACCTATGCGCCGCCGCAAGGCCTGTCGCTGTTTCACGACGGCTCGTTCCAGCCGAACGTCAAGCAGCTGAAGATGACGCTGAACACGGAATCCATGCGCCGCGAATTCCAGCCGGACCCGGCCAAGCCGGTCAAGGTCGGCTTCTTCGTGAAGGCGCAGCAGCCCTATTACCTGCTCGGCCTTATCCCGATGCAGACCAAGCTTTTCGGCCTCGTCGATCCGCAGGTCGGCGACAGTCTCTATATCTTCGGCGCCGACCGGCTCGGCCGCGATATTTTCAGCCGCGTCGTGCACGGGGCGAAGATCTGGCTCTCCATCGGCCTTGTCGGCGTGTTCATGAGCCTCATCCTCGGCGTGACGATCGGCGGCATTTCCGGCTTCTTCGGCGGCTGGCTCGATCTCGGCATCCAGCGCGGCATCGAACTGCTCCGCTCGATTCCGACCATTCCGCTATGGATGGGGCTTGCCGCTGCGATCCCGGTCGGCTGGCCGCCGCTCCGGACCTATTTCATCATTACCCTGATCGTCTCGCTGATAGGCTGGACGAGCCTCGCCCGCGAGGTGCGCGGAAAATTCCTGTCGCTCAGAAGCGAGGATTTCGTCATCGCCGCGCGGCTCGACGGCATGAGCGAGATCGGCATCATCTTCAACCACCTCGTGCCGTCCTTCATGAGCCACATCATCGCGACACTGACGCTCGCCATCCCCTCGATGATCCTCGCCGAGACGGCGCTCTCCTTCCTCGGCATCGGCCTGCAGCCGCCGATCATTTCCTGGGGCGTGCTGCTGCAGGAGGCGCAGAACATCCGTGCGGTGGCGCAGGCGCCCTGGCTGCTGTTCACGCCGGCCGCCGCGATCGTCATCTCGGTGCTTTCGCTCAACTTCCTCGGCGACGGTCTCCGCGATGCCGCAGACCCCTATGAGTCGGTGGCCTGACATGAACCCAGATACATCCAATGACACGATCCTCAAGGTCGAGAACCTCAAGACCTGTTTCCCGACGCGCACCGGCATCTTCAAGGCCGTCGACGGCGTCTCCTTCGAGCTGAAGCGCGGCAAGACGCTTTGCGTGGTGGGCGAATCCGGCTCCGGCAAATCGGTGACGGCGCGCTCCATCCTGCAGATCGTCGACCGACCCGGCCGCATCGAGGGCGGCTCGATCCTGCTCACCCGCACCGACGGTTCGGTCACCGATCTGGCGAAGCTCGATCCGCGCGGAAAAGACATCCGCTCGGTGCGCGGCAAGGAAATCGCCATGATCTTCCAGGAGCCGATGAGTTCGCTCTCGCCGGTGCATCGCATCGGCACGCAGATCGGAGAGGCGCTGCGCATCCATTTCGGCACGCCGAAAAAGGAACAGCGCGCCCGGGTGCTCGAACTCCTGAAGCAGGTCGAAATCCCGCGGCCGGAAACGGCGATCGACCGTTACACGTTCGAATTCTCCGGCGGCATGCGGCAGCGCGTGATGATCGCCATGGCGCTTGCCTGCAATCCGCAGGTGCTGATCGCCGACGAACCGACGACGGCGCTCGACGTCACCACCCAGGCGGAAATCCTCGACCTCATCAAGAAGCTGCAGCAGAGCCACGGCATGGCCGTGCTGTTCATCACCCATGACATGGGCGTGGTGGCCGAGATCGCCGATGAAGTGCTGGTCATGTATCGCGGCAAGGTGATGGAACGCGGTCCGGTCGAGCAGATTTTCCATGCGCCGCAGGATGATTATACCCGCCGCCTGATCGGCTCCGTCGTCAAGCTGGAGAAGAAGGCCGAGGTCCGCCTGACCCGGCCGGAAATCCCCGCCGAGGCGCCGCCGCTGCTCGACGTGAAGAACCTGTCTCTGACCTTCGCCTCGGGCCTGAAGGCGGTGGACGACGTCTCGCTCGTCGTCCGCCCCGGCGAGACGCTCGGCATCGTCGGCGAGAGCGGCTCCGGCAAAACGACCATGGGCCGCTGCCTGCTGCGCATCTACGATCCGCAGGCGGGCGCCATGGCCTATCGCCGCCCGGATGGCAGCACGATCGACCTCTGCACCGCCGACAAGGGCACTTTGAAGGACGTTCGCCGCGAAGTGCGGATGATCTTCCAGGACCCGGTCGGTTCGCTCAGCCCCCGCAAGACGGTCGGCCAGATCATCGCCGAACCGCTGAAGCTCGCCGGCATGAAGGGGAGGGAGGTCGAGGACCGCGTCGCCGAGCTGATGCGGCAGGTCGGCCTCGATCCCGCCTGGCGGGAGCGTTATCCGCACGCCTTTTCCGGCGGGCAGCGGCAGCGCATCGGCATCGCCCGGGCAATCGCCGTCAAGCCGCGGCTGATCATCGCCGACGAGGCGACCTCGGCGCTCGACGTGTCGCTGCGTTCGCAGATGCTCGACCTGATGATGAACCTGCAGGACCAGCTCGGCCTCTCCTACGTGTTCATCTCCCACGACATGTCGGTGATCCGCTACATGTGCGACCGCGTCGCGGTCATGTATCGCGGCAAGATCGTCGAGACCGGCGATACCGACCAGGTCGTCAACCATCCGCAGCACGATTACACCCGCGCGCTGCTTTCGGCCATTCCTCATCCCGACCCGCGCGACCGGCGAATCCACAAGCGGTTCCGCTACGACCCTACCAAGACAGTTTCAGCCAACGGATAAGTCATGAAAATTACCGACGTCAAAATCATTGTCTGCTCGCCGGGACGCAATTTCGTCACCGTCAAGATTTTTACTGACGAGGGCCTGACCGGGGTTGGCGATGCGACGCTGAACGGCCGCGAAAAAGCGGTGGTCGCTTATCTGCAGGAGCATCTTGCGCCGCTCCTGATCGGCCGCGATCCGTCCCGCATCGAGGATATCTGGCAGTATTTCTACAAGGGGGCCTACTGGCGGAGAGGCCCGGTGACCATGGCGGCGATCGCCGGCATCGATACCGCGCTCTGGGATATCAAGGCCAAGGCCGCCAACATGCCGCTCTACCAATTGTTCGGCGGCGCGAGCCGCGAGAAGGTGCTGTGCTACACCCATGCGCAGGGCACGGATATCGCCGAGGCCGTCGAAGCGGTCGGCAAGCGCATCGAGCAGGGCTACAAGGCGATCCGCGTCCAAGTCGGCATTCCGGGCCTGCCGGACGTCTACGGCACCGGCAAGAAGTCGGTCACCAACAATGCGGCGGACGACGCATTTCCGCATGAGGAAGTCTGGTCGACCTCGAAATACATGCGGCATATCCCGAAGCTTTTCGAAGCCGTTCGCGAAGCCTATGGCCCGGATATCGAACTGCTGCATGACACGCACCACCGCCTGACGCCGATCGAGGCGGCCCGGCTCGGCAAGGATCTCGAATTCGCCCGGCTGTTCTGGCTGGAGGACACTGTCGCCGCCGAACATCAGGAAGGCTTTCGCCTGATCCGCAAGCACACCACGACGCCGCTGGCCGTCGGCGAGGTGTTCAACACGATCTGGGATGCGCGTCTGCTGATCGAGGAACAGCTGATCGACTATATCCGCACCACGACCGTGCATGCGGGCGGTATCACCGCGCTTCGCCGCATCATGGATTTCGCGAGCGTCTATAACGTCCGCACCGCCTGCCATGGCGCCATGGACATGTCGCCGATCTGCCTCGGCGCCAACCTGCATCTCGACCTCTGGGTCCCGAATTTCGGCATCCAGGAATATTCCGGCTACCTGCCGGAAATTCTGGACGTCTTCCCGAGCGCCTGGAGCCTCAGCGACGGCTACCTGCATCCGGGCGAAGCGACCGGCCATGGCGTCGATATCGATGAGAAACTTGCGGAAAAATATCCATACCAGCGCGCCTACCTGCCGGTGAACCGTCTGGAAGACGGTACGCTTTGGCATTGGTAATTCGGGGGAAATCATGAAGATCACTGCGATCAAGAGCTACGCCGTCAAAGTCGGCATCCGCAACCAGCTTCTGGTGAAGGTGGAAACCGACGAGGGCATTTTCGGCTGGGGCGAAAGCGGGCTGTCCGGCCGCGAGAAGGCGGTCGTCGGCGCGCTGGAGCACTACGCGGAATTCCTGCGCGGCCGCGATCCGTTCAAGATCGGCGCGCTCTGGCAGGAAATGTACCGCAGCCAGTATTTCGAGGGCGGCCGGGTGCTGCAGGCGGCGATCTCGGCGATCGATATCGCGCTTTATGACATCAAGGGCAAGGCGCTCGGCGTGCCGGTCTACGAACTGCTCGGCGGCAAGCAGCGTGACCGCATCCCCACCTTCGCCACCACGTTCGCCGAGCCCGGCCCGGCCATGGTCGAGCAGGCGCAGATGCTGGTGGAACACGGCTGGACGGCCATGCGCCTCTCGCCCTCCGGCCACGAGCACAAGGAAATCTACGAGCCGCGCGAGCATATCGCCACGACCGCCAAATGGTGCGTCAAGACCCGCGAGGCGCTGGGCGATGACGTGGTGCTCGGCATCGACTATCATCACCGGCTCACAGTCGCGGAAGCTGCGAGCTTCTGCCAGAAAATGCCGAAGGGTACGCTGGACTTCCTTGAGGAACCGATCCGCGATGAGTCCCCGAGCTCTTACGAGGCGCTGCGGCGGATGACCGACATTCCCTTCGCGATCGGCGAGGAATTCGCCTCGAAATGGCAGTTCCAGCCTTACATCGAGCGCGACATCCACCAGTTCAACCGCCTCGACGTCTGCAATGTCGGCGGACTGACGGAGAGCATGAAAGTCGCCGCCTGGAGCGAGACCCATTACGTCGACATGATGCCGCACAATCCGCTTGGGCCCGTCTGCACCGCGGCGACGGTGCATTTCTCGGCGGCGGTGCCGAATTTCTCCTGGCTCGAAACCCGCAACAGCCCGGCCGAAACCCATCTCGGTTTCGACAATTCGGACTTCTTCCCTGTCCAGCCTTGGCTTGAAGGAGCCTATTATCCGGTCTCCGATACACCGGGTCTTGGCATCGAGGTCAACGAGGAACTGATCGCCAGGCAGAGCTTCGAATTCTGGGAAGCGCCGCACCTGAAACGCCGCGACGGTTCGGTGACCAACTGGTAACCTTGCGCGGCGACGGAAAGTTCAGCTACCGAACGCCGGGAGACAGATCCTCGCAACGTGCCTTGCCTGGAAGGTGCCTGCCCTGGCGGCGCCTGCGTGACGACCGTCATCCAATCGGAACAAAGCTTGCCTATAACCGGAGCCATCCGCTATGTCTCGGTAACCAAATATCTTTAGTTCGCACACGGGGAAACGCTCATGAACGAGGTCGTCGTCAAAACACCGCTGCAATATCTCGACAAGGCCATGGCAACCTTGCGTGATCTCGGTCTGGTCCAGGGCAAGACCGAGGAAGCCCCGATCGTCGGTCTTCTGGAAAAGATCGCCGATATCGAGCCGGAGAAGATCGCGGTCATCACCCGCACGCTGCAGCAGATGAGCGTCTTCAACGAAGTCGTCCGCGAGCAGGTCGCGGAAATGTCGATCGGCCAGCGCTATGAGACCATCTCCAAGGCTTTCGATTCGATCCGTGACGATGCGAAATCCATGGTCGACCAGATCGAGGACGGCAAGCTCGATATCTTCGAACGCGCCACCAATGCCTGGATGAAGATCGCGCGCGGCGATATCGCCACCCGTTTCGACGAGATCAAGGAGACCTATCTCGCCGTTTCGGAGGATACCAAGGCCAATATCGAGCGCGAGCAGACCATTCTCGAAGCCTATCGCGATTTCCGCGGCGCCCTGAAGCACGGCGAAGTGGCGGCGCTCGAAATCCTCAAGGCCGCCGAGGCCAAGCTCGAAGCCGCCAAGGCCGGACTGAAGGGCGCGTCGGATGCCGTTTCCTCCTTCCCGGAGGGCGGCGAAGTGGCGGAGCGGGCGAAGCTCGAACTGGTGCGCGACGAGCATCTGCGCCAGGTCCAGAACGAGGAAGGCCGCTACCAGGTGGCCAAGGACCTCGCCGACAACCTGACCATCAGCTACAACACGTCGGACGTGGTGATGGCGCGCCTGATGCAGACCACCAACGCCAAGGAGCGGGTCTACCAGCAGGCGGTATCCTTCTTCTCGACCAATGAATCGGTGCTGACGGCCCTCAAGGCGTCCTTCACCGGCCTGTTCGGCCTGCACGAGGCGACCCAGACGCTCAACGAGATGAAGGAAGGCGTTTCCAAATCGCTCGAAGTCCTGGCGGAGATCGGCGGCAAGGTTCAGGAAGAGGCGCTGAAGGCCGGCTATGGCCCGACCATCCGCGCCGACGCCGTGAAGAAACTGGTGGACAGTGTCGTCAACTTCCAGACCCGTTCGGTGGAGATCATCGGTGAGATGCGCGAGCTCTCCACCAAGAACAGCGAGGAGATCCGCGCCGCCGTCGAGGACGGCAAGAAGCGGATCGCCAAGCTGGCCTCCGAGGGCAACGCCCTGGTGATCGCCGGCTGAGCATTCCGCACTGGGACCCGTTATGGCCGATAGCACCGCCGCGGCAGCGCCTGCCACCTCCGATGCCAAGGGACCTGCCCTTGACGAACTGATGCTGGCCATGGACGTGGTCGATACCCTGCGCCATCAGGAGGACGTCGCCCTCCGGGAACTGGCGCAGGACGGCCGTGACGACGTGCTGAAGGAGAGGTTGCGACGCCTTTACGAAAGCCAGGGGCTTGCGGTTTCCGACCGCATTCTCGACGAGGGCATCAAGGCCCTCAAGGAAAGCCGCTTCACCTACGAGCCGACACCGCCGGGATTTTCCCGCACGCTCGCCGGCCTGTGGGTGAGGCGCGGCACCTTCGGCAAGGTGCTGGGCGTGCTGGTCCTGCTTTTCGTCGCCTGGGTCGGGTGGTCGGTCTGGCAGCAGACGGTCGCCGAGCGCGCGGCGGAGACGGCGCGCATCGAGTTGACCGAGACTTTGCCCCGGCGGATTGCCGCGGCGGGCCAGGCCGCATCCGCCGAAGCAAGAACCGACGATGCCCGCAGGCGTGTCGAGCAACTGCAGACGGACGCGGCCTCGGCGCTGTCGCGTTCGGACGCCGCAGCCGCACGCGTCGCGCTCGGCGCCTTGGAGCGGCTCCGCGGAGATCTCGTCCAGGTCTACGAATTGCGGATCGTTTCCCGGCCCAGCGAGCAGAGCGGCATCTATCGCATCCCCGACGTCAATACCGGCGCGCGCAACTATTACCTGATCGTCGAAGCGGTTGCATCGGATGGAAAACTGCTGTCGTTTCCGATCCGCAGCGAGGAAAACAACCAGACGAAGACCGTGTCGAAATGGGCGGTCCGCGTGCCGCAGCGCACCTATGACGCCGTACGCGGAGACAAGACGGATGACGGCATCCTGCAGAACGACATTCTGGCGACCAAGCCGCGCGGCGCGCTGGAACCAGTCTATTCCATGGCCGTTTCCGGCGGCGCGATAACCGAATGGTAGGGCGGCGATGATCAGTGTATTCGATGCCTTGAATTCCATCGAACGGGCCGGGCAGGGGCTGCGGCAGGACGAGGACAGGCTTGCCCGGATCATCGAAGGGGCGGCCGCGGAAACCACGCGCCTGCGGGTGGAACAGGCCGGCCTGTTCAAATCGCTCGCCCGCATCCGCCTGGATGCGCTGCGGCAGAACCAGATTCTCGGCACGCTCGACGCGGCGGAGCACCAGGCGCTTTCCCTCGTCGAAGAACAGCAGAGGAAGCTGGATGACCTCTCGAAACGCCGCGAGGCGTTGCTTGCCGAGCTGTCGGACATACGTCAAGCGCGGGCCGACGACGCCCGGCAGGTGAGCGCCGCCGCCGACGCCATCACCGCCGTCGAGGAGGCGACGCAGAAACGAATGTCCGAGGATGTCGCGTGGCAGGCGCAGGCGGCCAGGCTGTCAGGCGCGCAGGCGCGGGCCGCGGCGGCCGAGGACAAGGCGAAGCAATCCGAGACCGACCTGGACGAGAAATCGAAGCCCTACCTGGCCGACCGGCTTTTCGTCTATCTCTGGGAGCGCGGCTACGGCACCCGGACCTATCGCGGCGGCCCGATCGCCCGGCTCGGCGACGGTTACGTCGCCCGCGTCGTCAACTACGAACCGGCGCGGCAGAATTATTTCACCCTTACCGAAATCCCGAAGCGCCTGCGCGAGCATGCGGACCGGCTGAAGGCCGAGGTCGCGGAGGAGGAGGGGAAGCTCACCGCGATAGAGCGTGCCGCGCTGGAAGCCGACGGCATCGGCGAGCGCGAGGCGGCCCACCGGAAGGCTTCGGAGGACCTGCAGGTTTCCGATCGCCGGATTGCGGACCTCGAAAGCGAAAACGCCGCATTGGAACACCAGCGCTCGGTGCTGCTCGGCGACGACAACGACCAGGGACTGGCCGGCGCTCTTGCCGGACTTGCCGAATCCATGCAGCGCGAGGACCTGCGCGTGCTGCTGCGGGACGCGCTGGAAACGCCGACGCCGGAGGACGAGCGGATCGTCCGCCGCCTGCAGCAGATCGAGGCCGAACTCGCTGCGCGCGAGCAGGAGGCGGCCGAGGCCCGACAGACATCCCTGCAACTGGCCCGCAAGCGCGCCGAACTGGAGCGCTCGCGCGACGAATTCCGCCGTTCCGACTACGAGCGGCAGGGCGGCGGCTTCAGCAACGACAAGCTGATCGGCGACGTCATCGGCGGGATTATCGGCGGGGTTCTGTCTTCCCGCGAACTGCGCGACGCCTTGCGGAGCGGCTACCGTTCAGGCGGCAACCGCGCCAATTTTCCGTCACGGCCCGGCGGCGGCGTGTTCGGCGGATCACGCGGCGGAGGCAACGGTCCATCCGGCGGCGGCGGCTTCCGCACGGGCGGGGGCTTCTGATCTGCGCCAGCAACGGCGAACCTGGCACGGGACGCCGAAGCGATCATCGTACGGCCCATAAATCACCATCGATCTGCGATATGTCCGCCGCCATCGGGGGCCTCCGGTTGACGGGATGATATTCTCGCTTTTTATACGCAGAGGTGACGAAGCGTATGGGAGAGCGGGAAATCCCATAGGGCAGGCGCCACGATGTGATCCGTTCCAATATCAAGCGGAAGCGTCGGCTAGGTTCAAATTCCATATCGTCACCACTTCCGGTTCTCGTGGTGGACAGCACTCAGATCATTGCGTCGCCTTTTGGAAGAATATACCCCCGTGCACATAACGATCGCATAATCTATCTTATGGAACTTAAGAGTACGCATGTCATGCGGGAGAAGGCCTGAGAGCGCACCGATGTTTGGATTGCGTCAAGGAGATGGATTTTTCCAATCCGCAGGCGAACTCGAACAGCAATGTGACGAGCCTTGTAGCACCACGGCGGCAATGAGATCCTGAACCAAAGGTTCAATGTCTCGATAGAAGCCATTGGCCGAGCGCTGTTTTTCGCGGCTCCTCTGTCGCGTATCGCCTCGGTGAAAAGCTCGCCGACGACAATCGGCGAGCCCTACGTGCTGCCGCCCATGTGTGATCGGCGGCAGCGACGTATTTGGATAAGCATCTGCAACGATGCAGTAAAGCCACGATATGATCCGCCGCCGAACCGGCCGGCATCGCGCCGGCTGAACGTGCGCGGCCTGGTGCTGAGCGCGGACGGGTCAGGAAATGTTACTGGACGTGCCTGGACCGCAGTCGCGCGGTCGGCTCCTTCTCGGGCTTCGCGTCGACAGGAACGATGTCGATGATCTCCGAAAGCATGAATTCCTTCGGAACGCCGGAGATGGTCGCATAGACAATGCGGTCTATTATCTTCAGATTTTCGGACAGAAATGTCCTTTGGTCGCCTTTATCAAGCACCGATACAACGTACATGTTGATCCCATTTTTAGGCGCGCAGGTCATTCGCGCGGGATCGAGTGTTAGCCAAGGATGATTAATCAGCTGTTAAACCCGGGGGCCGCAAGCCGACGGATCTTTCGGCAGCTTCTTTCAGCGGGCACGTCACGATCTGTTGCGCGCCCTCCCTTCCCCCTTCATCTTGATTTATCCCGGACCGCGATACAGATTATAGGGAAGACAGGTTGAGCTGGCTCATGCCGCCAGCGCAGTACCTGCCGCAGAAGGGAGGATCAACCATGATCCATGCCAGGAATTCTTCTGCTCCGGGCTCGCAACCCGCCCCCATGGACGACGAACCCGGCTATGACGCCTCCATCCTGTCCTCGCCCACCGCGAAGATGGATTTCCTGCGCCAGCAGCTCGCCCGACGAGGTATTTCCTCGGAAGGCATGAGCTTCGATCTGCTCATGCTGGAGTGGAAATACGACCTTTCGGTTCTGCTGGGCAATATCGGCGACTGGATGAGATACATCGACCGGCGCTTCAGCAGGCCGGGCGACTGACGACCGGATCGCGCGCATTCAGCCGGTCAGGCTGTTCAGCACCAGCTGCAGGTGCTCGTGACGAAAAGCGTTCCGGTCTATGTCTTGCCGATCGTCGAAAATGAGACGCACGATCACCATGGCCAACATGGGTGACATGGTGACGTCCGCAAACTCGGCAGGCTTGCGGCGGAATTCGTTTAAGGCCACCCCTTCGTCAAGGATTTCCTGAATCCTCCCGATGATCGGCGCAATGAACTCCTCATGATGCCGGTCTATCAGGTCCGGAAATCGCGCGCCCTCGGCGATGACGAACCGCATGAGTTCCCTGCTCTTGCGGTCATCGACAATGTGGTCGTAGAGAAGCTCGATGAATTGCTGCAGCTTTTCTGCCGCTCGTCCCTTCAGCGTATCGGACGTCCTCAGCACCTTTCTCAATGGCGCCGAGATGTGCTGGATCATCGCTTCGAACAGCTGCTCCTTCGTCGGAAAATAGACGTAGACCGTCCCCTTCGTGACGCCGACCCGCTCGGCGATGTCCTCGACGCGGGATGCCGCATATCCGTTCTTAACAAACTCCTCGAAAGCCGCTTCGAGGATCTGCAAGGGGCGCAGCGCCTTCTGTTCGGCGCGGGTCAATCTCTTTCCATTAGGCATTACTTATTTACTCCAGCCGAAAGATCGGCATCATGACCCTTATAGCAGTTCTATTGACTAATAAGTCAGTCAATTATATAGGGCGCCGAAGGGACAGCAAGAGGTTATTCGATGAAAGCCATCCTTGTCGCGACGGTGCTCGCCAGCGCCGCTGTACTATCGTCATGCAGCGACCAGCAAGCGTCGGCGGAATCGGCGCCGAGGCGGGTCAGCGTCGTCGTCGCGGCGGAACAATCGCTGACGCAGGGCGGCACCCTCACCGGCGAGGTCCGGGCGCGGGTCCAGACCGATCTTTCCTTCCGGGTGAGCGGCAAGATCGTCGAACGCCTCGTGGACGTCGGAACGCCGGTCAGGGCCGGCCAGCTTCTTGCCCGCATAGACGCCGAGGAACAGAAGGCCGAACTCGATGTCGCCGCTGCGAACCTGCAATCGGCGGAAGCGCAGCAGACCCAGGCGCAGCTGGCCTTCGACCGCCAGCAGAATCTCTTCCGCACGCAGGTGACGACGCGCGCCGCGCTCGATCAGGCCCAGGAGGCGCTGCTGACCGCCCAGGGCGCCACGAAATCGGCGCAGGCGCAGCTGGAGACCGCGCAGGACGCATTGTCCTATACCGAGCTCAGGGCGGATGCCGACGGCATCGTCACGGCGCGCAGCGCCGAAGTGGGACAGGTCGCCCAGGCCGCGCAGGTCATATTTTCCCTGGCCCATGACGGCCCCCGGGATGCCGTCTTCGAAGTCGTCGAAAGCCTTTTCCTCGGGCGTGAGATCGAGCCTTCGGTAACCGTCAAGCTGCTGTCCGATGCCTCGCGGAAGGTCGACGCGAAGATCCGGGAGATTTCTCCCACGATCGATTCGTCCACGGGGACGATCAGGGTCAAGGTGGGGCTCAATGGCGACGTCTCCATGCCCCTCGGAGCCCCCGTTGCCGGAACCTTCCAATACAAGCCGCAGAGCATGATCCAGCTCCCCTGGTCCGCGATGGCCTCGAAAGGCGGCAAGCCCGCCGTCTGGGTGGTCGACCCCGGATCGTCCAGGATTTCCATGCACGCGATCGAGGTCGGCGAATACGAGACCGGCAGCTTCACCGTCAAATCGGGCGTATCGTCGGGAGACGTCGTCGTCTTCGAGGGGATCAAGTTCCTCAGGTCCGGTGAAGTCATAGCCTATGACAAGGGAACGGCAAGATGAACATCCGCACCACAATGATCGCCCTGCTGCTCGGCGCGACGGCCCTTGCATCATGCCAGAAGCAGGAAGAAGCAGCACCCGAAGCCCCTCGCCCGGTGCTTTCCGTCGTCGCAAGGCAAACCCCCGCCGCGTCACTCAGCCTGACGGGTACGATCGAGCCGAAGATCGAGACCGAGCTCGGCTTCCGCGTGCTCGGAAGAATTATCGCCCGCAATGTCGATGTCGGCGATCTGGTGAAGAGAGGAGACGTCGTCGCGTCGATCGATCCGCTGGCGCTTGAACTCGCCGTCAGAAGCGCGCAATCCGACCTTTCGAACGCGCAGGCGCAGCTGACCAACGCCGTGGCGACAGAGCAGCGCCAACGGGCCCTCGCCGAAGCTCGCTCCGGCACTGAGGCCGCGCTCGAGGAGGCTGAACAGGCCAGGAAGACTGCGAGCGCGAATGTCGGCAAGGCTCAGGCCAATCTGGACAAGGCGGAAGAGCAACTGGGATACGCACAGCTCCACGCCGAGTTCGACGGTGTCGTCACCGCGACCTCCGCCGAGATCGGCCAGGTCGTCTCGGCGGGCCAGACGGCGGTGACGATCGCGCGTCCCGAAGAGCGCGACGCGGTCATCGACGTTCCCCAGGCAGCCGCCCAGCACATCAGGATCGGCGCACCGTTTGAGGTGTCGCTCCAGCTCGATCCGTCGATCCGGATACGCGGCATCGCGCGCGAGATCGCGCCGCAGGCGGAGACGGCGACACGCACGCGCAGGACCAAGATCGGCCTGGTCGATCCGCCGGCGGCGTTCCGCCTCGGTTCGGTCATCACGGCCACCGCGACGATCTCAGCCGAGCCCCGGATTCTTCTGCCGGCCTCCGCAGTCCTGCAAAAAGAAGGCTCCACCGACGTCTGGCTCGTCGACGTGGCCGGCGGGAAGGTGATGCTCCGGCCCGTGAAGATAGAAGGCGAGATTGCCGATGGCGGCATGGTCCGGGTGACGGAAGGCGTCGCCCCGGGAGACCGCGTCGTCACGGCCGGCATCCACAAACTGAAGGATGGCCAGGCCATCAGGATCGACCAGGAGGTCAGCGAGTGAAGAAGTTCAACCTCTCCGACTGGGCGCTGGAGCACCGTTCGCTCGTCTGGTATTTCATGCTCGTTTTCGTCCTTGCGGGAACGTTCTCCTATCTCAACCTGGGGCGCGAGGAAGACCCGAACTTCACCATCAAGACGATGGTGATCAACGCGCGATGGCCCGGCGCCTCCGCGGAAGAAGTGGCCCGCCAGGTCACGGACCGCATCGAGAAGAAGCTCGAGGAGCTTGAGAGTCTTGACTATGTCCGAAGCCAGACCGTTGCCGGCCAGACGACCATATTCGTGGAACTGCTGCCGACGACGAAGGCCAGGGATGTCCAGCCCACCTGGGTCCGCGTCCGCAACATGATCAGCGACATCAAGGGCGATTTTCCAAGCGGCGTCGTCGGGCCGTTCTTCAACGACCGCTTCGGCGATGTCTTCGGCAATATCTACGCCTTCACCAGCGACGGCCTCACGCAAAGGCAGCTCCGCGACCTCGTCGAGGATGCCCGCGCCAAGGTGCTGACGGTGGATAATGTCGGAAAGGTGGATATCATCGGCGCGCAGGACGAGGCCATCTATCTCGAATTCTCCACCCGTCAGATCGCAGCCCTCGGGATCGACCGGCAGGCGGTCATCGAGACGCTCCAGGCCCAGAACGCCGTGACGCAGTCCGGTTTCGTCAATGCCGGGCCGGAACGCATCGCCCTGCGCGTCGGCGGCCAATTCACGTCCGAGGAAAGCCTGAAGGCGATCAACCTGCGCGTCAATGACCGCTTCTTCCCGCTGACCGACATCGCCACGATCAGGCGCGGCTACGTCGATCCGCCTTCGTCGCTGTTCCGGTTCAACGGCCAGCCGGCGATCGGCCTTGCCATAGGCATGAAGGTCGGCGCCAACCTTCTCGAATTCGGCGGGGCGCTCGATGCGCAGATGCAGCGGATCGTCGCCGACCTTCCGATCGGCGTGGACGTGAGCCGCGTGTCGGACCAGCCGGCGGTCGTCGATGAGGCCGTTTCCGGGTTCACGCGGGCGCTGTTCGAGGCGATCGCCATCGTCCTCGTCATCAGCTTCATCAGTCTCGGGCTTCGGGCCGGCATGGTGGTGGCGATCTCCATTCCGCTCGTGCTCGCCATCACCTTCGTCTACATGGAATATGCCGGGATCTCGCTGCAGCGCATCTCGCTCGGGGCCCTCATCATCGCGCTCGGCCTGCTTGTCGACGATGCGATGATCGCGGTCGAGATGATGGTCGCGCGCCTCGAGGCCGGCGACGACCTGAGAAAAGCGGCGACCCATGTCTACACGTCGACCGCGTTTCCCATGCTGACGGGGACATTGGTGACCGTCGCGGGCTTCATCCCCGTGGGCCTGAACAGCAGCGCGGCAGGCGAATTCACCTTCACCCTTTTCGTGGTGATCGCCGTTTCGCTCATCGTGTCCTGGATCGTGGCGGTCTTGTTCACGCCGCTTCTCGGCGTGACGATCCTGCCGAAAACCATGAAATCCCATCACGAGACGAAAGGGCGCTTCGCCTCCGCCTTCGCCTGGCTTCTGAGACTCGCAATGCGCTGGAGATGGGCCACGATCGCGCTGACGCTCGCCGTCTTCGCTCTTTCCCTCGGCGGAATGGGACTGGTGCAGCAGCAGTTCTTCCCGGCATCGGACCGCGTGGAACTGATCGTCGACTGGAATCTCCCCCAAAACAGCTCGATTGCCGAGACCAACAGGCAGATCGGCAAGTTCGAGCAGGACATGCTGGCGAACAATGCCGACATAGACCACTGGACGAGCTATGTGGGACAGGGAGCGCCGCGCTTCATCCTGTCCTTCGACGTCCAGACGCCGGACGTCACCTTCGGGCAGACGGTCATCGTCACGAAGGGCCTGGAGGTGCGCGACAAGGTAAGGGCCGAACTGCAGGACTACCTGAACAGGACGTTCCCCGGAACCGATGCCTTCGTGAAGCTGCTGGATATCGGCCCTCCGGTCGGCAAGCCCGTGCAGTACCGCATCAGCGGCCCGGACATCCAGAAGGTGCGCGATCTCTCCCAGCAGTTCGCGTCGATCGTCGGCGGCCATCCCCTGCTCTCGAACATGATCTTCGACTGGAACGAACCTTCAAGGGTGGTCAAGGTCGACGTCCTTCAGGACAAGGCGCGGCAGCTTGGCGTCTCGTCGGAGGATATCGCAACGGTGCTGAACAGCATCGTGGAAGGAGCCTCCGCAACGCAGGTGCGGGACGACATCTACCTGATCGACGTGATCGGCCGGGCCGCGGCTTCCGAGCGCGGTTCCATCGAGACCTTGCAGAACCTGCAGCTGCCGGGATCGAACGGCAAGTCCGTGCCGCTGTCGGCCGTCGCGAACTTCCGCTACGAACTCGAACAGCCGACCATCTGGCGGCGTGACAGGATTCCGACCGTCACCGTCAAGGCCGCGGTCGTCGGGCCGACGCAGCCGGCCACGATCGTCGAGCAGCTTCGGCCGCAGGTGGAGACGTTCGAGAAGGCGCTTCCGGTCGGCTACAAGCTGGAGATCGGCGGGTCCGTCGAATCGAGCGCGGATGCCCAGGGACCGATCGTCGCCGTCGTGCCGCTGATGCTGTTCACCATGGCGACCATCCTGATGCTCCAGCTGCAGAGCTTCAGCCGGCTCTTCCTGGTTTTCGCGGTGGCGCCGACAGCCCTGATCGGGGTCGTCGCCGCGCTGCTCCTCAGCAACGCGCCCATGGGCTTCGTCGCGATCCTCGGGGTGCTCGCACTCATCGGCATCCTGATCCGGAACTCCGTCATCCTGGTCGTCCAGATCGAGAACCTGCGCAAGGAAGGCGTACCCGCGTGGCGGGCCGTCATCGAGGCCACGGAGCATCGCATGCGCCCGATCATGCTGACCGCGGCCGCGGCTACCCTGGCCCTGATCCCGATCTCGCGCGAGATTTTCTGGGGTCCGATGGCCTATGCCATGATGGGCGGGATCGTCGTCGGCACGGCCCTGACGCTCCTCTTCCTCCCCGCGCTCTACGTGACATGGTTCCGGATTCCGAGGGATGAGGATGCCGCAAGCGCCCAAACGGCGGCGGCATGAGCCGAGGCGCTGAAATCCGCCGCGATTCCCGACCGCGATCCCGGGATTTTCGGAAAGCACGGTGCGTCGATTCAATAGGTCAGAGCGTCCTTGATGCGTCCATTCGGACGCATGGCGCTCCGGGAAACGATCGGACAATGAAAGAACATCTTCCAATCCGGTTCTTGAACCTGCAGTCCCTCATCCTGTTCCTGTTCGTGATGCTGGTGTCGTCCGGCTGCGCCAACAGGCCGACGCCGGCGGTCCTCGATCCGGTCCGGCTGGATAAGGCCCCCTCGGAACGGGTGACCATTCTGACCGCCACGAACAGAGGACCGGACGGCACGAAAGCGGCGCTCGGAAGCTCACTGGCGGAAAAGCCGACATACGAGCGCTACGAGATATCGGTGCCGCCCGACAGGAAGAACGCCAGCATCAGCTATCCGACACCGGTGCCGGACCCCAGGCGGCAGTTTGTCGTCACGGGGCGGAGGCAGCTCCCGAAGGAGGCTTTGGTCGAGGAGGCGTCGCGCTCCGCGCAGGCCGACGGCACGGTCGGAATCTTCGTGCACGGTTACAACTACAGCTATCAGGAAGCCCTGTTCCGCCTGGCCCAGATGGCCGCCGATGCAAAGCTCCCGGGCTCCCCGATCCTGTTTTCCTGGCCCTCGGCCGCAGCCGTCGCCGGTTATGTCGCCGACCGGGATGCGAGCCTTTACTCGCGGAGCGACCTCGTATCGCTCGTGCGGTCGCTGGCCGCCGAGAGGTCGGTCAAACGGATCGTCCTGTTCGGACACAGCATGGGAAGCTTCCTGATCATGGAAGCCGTTCGCCAGCTGAAGCTCCAGAAGCAGGACGAAGCCGTCGGAAAGCTGATGGTGATCCTGGCCGCCCCCGATATCGACGTCGACGTGTTCCGGTCCCAGTTGAAGGATATCGGCAGGATGCCCACGCCCATAACCCTTCTCGTTTCGAAAACCGATCGCGCCCTCTCCGTCTCAAGCCTCGTGGGCGGCGAAAGGCCGCGTGTCGGGCGCGTGGATGTCGATGATCCCGTGGTGAAGGACGCGGCCCGGAAAGAGGGCGTTCGTCTGATCGACATCACTTCTGTCGAGGGATCGGACGGACTTGGGCATGACCGCTATGCATCTCTGGCCAAGTTCGGCACGCAGCTTGCCGTCCTGGAAAAGGGCCAGAGTTCGAGCGTCGGCGATGTCGGCGCCTTCGTGTTCGACGCCGCCGGCGCTGCGGTCGCAAGTCCGTTCCGCCTTGCCGGCAGCATGGTCGGCTCCCTGCGGTAGCGGCATTCGCCCATCGGCTCCGCCCTCCCCGCCCCGCCTGCCTCCGTCCGCGGATCAGGCCGTGACGCATTCCCAAACAAGGCCCGCAGCGAACCGTGACGTCGCTGCGGGCGTTTTCCCGGACAGGCCAATGTCATCCCGGCATTGTCAGTTGCATGTGCACAGGGCCTCCGACGCCTCGTCGTTCCAGCGGCTGCCGACATACGTATAGCTCCTGTCGCTCCTGAAGCGCGCGCCCTTCTCGTTGATATGCTCCCATAAGGTCAGGGTGCAGCCCCGGGTCAGCCTGAACGACGATATGTGATCGTTCCAGGACGAGTCATAGGTCGTGGACGGGCAATCCGAATTTCCGTGAGAGACGGAACAGCCGAGGCTCTCGCCATCCACCATGATCATCCTCTCGAGGTTGTCGAGGGTATAGCCGGCTCCGCCGTAGTCGCGATGTTCGAAAATGCGGCACCCGGCAAAGGCGATGGCCGGAAGGCTCGCGAAAGATACTGCCAGAAACGCGTATCTCGCCAGATTGTAAAGAACGGACATTTCCATTTCTCCTCATCGTTCGGTGTCAGAAAACGGAACCTTCGCGAATGTCGTGCAGTCCGGGGATCAGCGCTGGATGGCCGTGATCGTGTAGGTCGGCTTCATCCAGTCCTTCACGCCCTTGATCACCTGCCCCCGAACGGCGATCTCCTGCGTTTCACCGCTTGGCAGCTGGATCTTGAAGAGCGCGGTCGGGTTTCGCTGCAGGGATGGGGGGTCCCCGGAGGCGAGGATGGAAACGACCGCGCCCTCGTAGTCCTCGACTTCCTTCAGCTCCCCCGCGATGAAGCCGAGCAGCTGGTCGCGATGTTCGGGCAGGAGCTTGTCGTCCAGGAGATTGCGCAATGCGGGGAGCTTCGCTTCCGTCAGCCCTGCCCCGGAGCCGTCTCCGTATGCGACCCTGATGTCCTTCAGGACAAGCAGCGCATATGTCGGCTGCAGCTGCTGATAGAATTCGAACGAGCGCATCTGCTCGGACGTGTTCGTCAGGGTGATCGACTCCTGCTTCAGGACACGTTCCCTGTGCTCTATGGATTCGGCGGAATCGTAGGTCCGCTGGTTGAGCTGCCTGGTCGACTCGGTCACCTGGGAGGAAATCGTTTCGAAGGCCGACTGGGCGATGCTGGAACGACGGGAGTCCGTGCTGCCGGATACCCCGAGAGAAGCGTTGACCTCTCCGCCCCACAGACTGTTCGCCGAAGCGTCGCCATGAAAATCCGCATTCATCTGGTAGCGGTAGGCGTCCCGGCTTTCGCTGGCATCCGTCCGGTTGTCCATCTGCTCGTTGAAGTTCTTGACAACGCCGGCATCCTGGCTTTCCAGGATGCTCTGGCGGAGCTGGCTCGTGTTGACGTCTATCGTCTCGGTGACCATCAGGGTGTTGATCGTCACGCCCGGCGGGACATTCTTGGTGTCGACCAGGCGCCCCAGCGTGGGCGGTCCCACATAGGTTTCCAGGCAATAATCCTCGACGAGAAAGAGCTGCGGCCGCGACATGAATTCGGCAAATGAAGGAAAGCGCTCCTCGATCGGCATGATCCGCACGACTTCGTTGCTTCCCGTGTCGTATTGCGCGACCTGCTCCCCGGAGAAGAAGAAGGCGTGCTCTTCTTCCGTCCCGGTGCCGTAGAAGGCAAGTTCGATCTTCTTGCTGAACGGTTCGGGCAGCGCCCATGCCTCGGCGACCGGAATGGGGCCGATATCCTTGTGTCCGTCGAAATAGTTGTGGCGGATGTATTCGCCGTCCTTGAAGAGATGCAGCTTTCCGTGGTGCTTCGCACCCAGCCCATGCAGGGCCGCGTCGCAGCCGTTGGTGAACCACGTATCCCGTGCCGACCACCAGGCATTGACGATCGGTTCCGGACCGGTTTCGACAACCCAGCTTCCTCCATTGGTGGAGTTGAGCCGGATATACTGGTTGTCCTTGAACATGAACCAGACGTGCGGGAACGCCGGCCCTCCCCACGCGGCCGCGTCGATGCCGCTCGAAAACATCAGGGGCCAGGTGTTGCCGCCGAAATTGCCGGCGATGACCTTCGCCTCCTGCTCGAACTTGTTCTGCCGGATGTCGACGTTGAACCGCAGATAGTTGGCGCCCTTGAACAGCCACACGGCGTCCGGCTGCGACGGGTCTGCGTTGAGCGCCGCGTCGAAAAGCCTGGACCGCCTTCGGCCCTGATCCTTGAACGCCGCCCTTTTCAGCCCGAGCGAAATATATGCGGGGCGCAGATCCATCGAGGCGATCTTCCGGTAGTTCTCGTTTGCAGGCATGGACAATTTCCTCCCGTCGCTCCCACCCCTTCCTTCGGGAGGGCGGGAGCCGTAGACAAAGGGTGAATTGATTGACTTGCGAAATACTATGCGAATACTTCGTAGAAGACGTAGTAGGCCGATCCTTCCACGTCGGACTTGGCCAGCCTGGCGATCTCGCCCTGCCCCGCTTCCTGTTCGAACACGGTGATCGATCCGAGAAGATCGTTCGAACTCGAGCTGTCGTAGTCCCACAGCGAGAAGTTGATCGAATAGACGAATTCGAAATCCAGCATCACGGTTGCCGACTGGCCGGCCTGGAAATTCCGCGTCTGTCCTGCCGGCGGCCAGAACGAGGCTCCGAGATCACCGGTCGTATCGGTCGTGATGAACAGGTCGTCGGGGTCCGAGCGCGCCGTATCGATCGCCGCGATGACCTGCGGCAGATTGCTGATGACGCTGCTGAGGGGCGATCCGAACTGCGATGCGGGGATGAAATCGGCAAGCCCCGCGATCGCTTGCGTCGCGCCGAAATCCGTGCCGGAGGCGTGGCGCACGCAGAACAACATTAACAACCTAACCGTAGCCATTGCGGAATCCTCCTCTGGCGGCTGATCGGAATTCAGAATTTTCATGATTGAGGCCGGCGGCTTCC
Source organism: Neorhizobium puerariae (assembly GCF_042429745.1). Taxonomy (NCBI): domain Bacteria; kingdom Pseudomonadati; phylum Pseudomonadota; class Alphaproteobacteria; order Hyphomicrobiales; family Rhizobiaceae; genus Neorhizobium; species Neorhizobium puerariae. The sequence goes on from NZ_JBHMAA010000011.1 coordinate 183,662, forward strand.
GGACAACCTAGTCCGACACCGATTCCACGAAATAGGTTATGTCGTAGCTGGCGTCTTCGCCGTGCACGTTCTTCCTGGTGTCGAAATCCATGAGGTCGCTCAGGTTCACGGACCCGATTTCGTCGTCTCCGGTCACGTCGGCCTCGACGATCGTGAGATGGAATTCCCCGAATGGGACAACCTGCGTGATATCAAGACGGTAATCGTCTCCCGGCGCAAACGAGCCGATGCGAAACCGGACAGGGCCGATTACGCCATACAAATTGTCGGAACCGGTATAATCGTTGATCGCGTAGCATTTCACTCGCTTTATCGTCACAAATGCCGGTCTAGACATTCCACCCATCCTTCATTTTCGGCAGGAAAGCAGCAACCCATCAGTAACGAATAAAATAATTGCATGATTTACACAGTGACACATCGGACATTCGTCCTATAATATTCTCCCGTTTCCAGTAAGGAGCGGCGAGTTATGCATAAGATGCGCAACAACTCCGAAACTGGCGCCGAGCCTCGGCTCCGCAACGTTTCACCGCATGACCTTTCGGAACTTATCGGTTCCATATACGACTGCGTTCTCGTGCCCTCTCATTGGGAGCAGACCCTGACGGATATCATGCAGGCGCTGTCGGGCGTGTCCGTCATCCTCTCCCTCAACGACCTGCGCAACGACCGTATCCTGATCGACAAGAGCATCGGCTGGGGCGCTGCGGGGCTTGCGGAGAGGCAAAGGCACCTGTCCGAGGTGCATGCACGGATCGGCGAATGGTTTGCCAGGGGGCCGTCCCTCGACGAACCGTTCATCGCCTCGCGCCAGCTCGGACCGGACTATCTGCATGCGTCACCCTACGTACAGCATTGCCTGAAACCCCTCGGCATCGTCGACATCATGCACCAGTTCCTCATGTACACTCCGTCGCATTTCTCGGAACTCGTGATCGGACGGCATGAGCGGCAGGGCGCGATCACCGACCGGGAGGTCGAGATCGCGGGACTGCTGCTGCCGCATCTGCGCCGGGCGGTCACGATCACCAATGTCCTCGATGCGGGCGCCATCGAGCGGGAACGCATCTCCGAAGCGCTCGACGCGCTCCGCTGCGGCTTCATCCTGACCAGCGGGGAAGGGAAGATCCTGCATGCGAACCGCGCGGCCGAGCGGCTGCTGGAAGACGGCGCTGCCGTATACGATGCCAACGGCGTTCTCGCCGCCAGGGCGCCGGACGCGGGACGGGAATTGCGAAAGGCGATCCGCCTCGCCGCCCGGGACGAAGGAACGCTCGGGAAGACCGGTCTTGCCGTCTGCCTTTCCGGATCGCAGGCACTGCCGATGCTGGCCCATGTCCTGCCGATAAACGGCAGCGACCTGCGCGCGCGCCTGAGGCCCGAAGCGGTGGCGGCGGTCTTTGTCCCCCGGCCCGTATCCGCGGGGTCCGGCCTGCCACCGGATGAGACCAAGGAATTCCTGCGCCGCCGGTTCGGACTGACGAAGGCGGAGGCGGACGTCGCGCTGGAGATCGCCAAGGGCGACGGGCGGGATGCCGCGGGAGCCCGGCTCGGGATCACCGCGACAACGGTCCGGGCGCATCTCAGCAACATATTCGAGAAGACCGGGGTGCGCCGCCAGGCCGAACTCGTACGGCTGCTGATGCAGAGCAACGCGGCCTGACGGCATGCCGACGTCGTCGTTCCGCCGCCAGGCTACCAGCCGCTGACCGACTTCACCTCGAGATATTCCTCCAGCCCCCATGCCCCGCCCTCGCGGCCGTTGCCGGATTGCTTGTAACCGCCGAAAGGGCTGCCCGAAGCGCGGCCGACGCCGTTCATCTGCACCATGCCGGAGCGCAGCCTGCGGGCGATGCGGCGGGCGCGATCCTTGTCACCCGTCTGCACCTGCGCATTCAGCCCGTAGGGCGTATCGTTGGCGATGCGGATCGCTTCCGCCTCGTCGGAGAAGGGAATCATGCAGAGGACCGGGCCGAAGATTTCCTCGCGGGCGATCCGCATGTCGTTATCGACATCCGCGAAGATCGTCGGGCGGACATAGTAGCCCTCCTCCAGCCCCTCGGGACGCCCGGGACCGCCGGCCGCAAGCCGCGCGCCTTCGGCGATGCCGGCCATGATCAGCGCCTGGATGCGCTCGTATTGCGTCGCCGACACGACCGGCCCGATATGGGAACCCTCCTTCGCCGGGTCGTCCACCTGCGTCTGTGAGGCGACACGGACCGCGATCGCCACCGCCTCGTCATAGACGCTGCTTTCCACGAGCATGCGGGTCGGGGCATTGCAGGATTGCCCGCTGTTGGAGAAACAGGCCTTCACGCCGCGCGTGACCGTATCCTCAAGCCCGCAATCGGCGAAGACGATGTTGGGCGACTTGCCGCCGAGTTCCAGCGTCACGCGCTTGACCGTATCGGCCGCCGTCTTCATCACCGAAATCCCGGCGCGGGTGGAACCGGTAAAGCTCATCATGTCGATGCCGGGATGGGCCGCCATCGCCGCGCCGACGGTCGCGCCCGCGCCGTTGACGAGGTTGAAAACCCCTGCCGGAAAACCTGCCTCGTCGATCATCTCGGCGAACAGCAGCGCCGAGAGGGGCGCGATCTCGGAAGGTTTCAGCACCACCGTGCAGCCCACCGCCAGCGCCGGCAGAACCTTGAGCCCGATCTGGTTGATCGGCCAGTTCCACGGCGTGATGAGACCGCAGACGCCGATCGGCTCGCGCAGGATATGGTCGCCGGAACCATCCGGACGCATCGGCCCTTCAAACGGGAAATCGCGCGCGGCGACGAGGAAATTGTTGATCTGGCTGCGGCCGGCTTCCGCCTGCGCCTGTCGCGCGAAACTGATCGGCGCCCCCATTTCGGCGGAGATCGCCCGCGCTATGTCCTCGAACCGGCGGTCGTAGACTTTCTGCAGGCGCTCGATCGCCGCGATACGGTCCTCGTGCCGGGTCTCGCTCCATCCTTCGAACGCACGCCGTGCAGCGGCCACAGCGCGGTCCACATCCTCGGCACCGCCAAGGCTGATCGTGGCGCTGGACCTGCCGTTCGCCGGATTGATGACGTAGAATGGTTCGCCCTTGATCGGCGGCACCCATTGTCCATCGATGTAGAAATTCGTGGTTTTCATGGTTCTGTCCTGAAAGCGATCCTAAGACCAGATTGAGCGAATGCGGTTGACCGGCCCGCGGAACCTCGGCACGAGGGCGGAAAGGATCGGCGCCGGAAGCAGCGGCCTGAGTTCCGAAATCTCCATCGGCAGGTCCGGGGCCGCGACCCCCGTGCCAGCTTCGCCCAGAACCTCGCCCAGCGCAGTCGCCGTCGGCACGCCGCGCCCGGAATAACCGACCAGCGCGTAAAGCCCTTCCGCGGGATTGTAGAGATGCGGTTGCCGGTCCATGTTGATGGCGAGCCGGCCGGACCAGTACCAGCCCCATTTCACGGAGGCCAGTTCCGGATAGACGGCGCTGAAGCGCTTGCGCATGTGATCTTCCGTCCATCCGACATTGCGGCCCCGGATGGTTTCCACAAGGCCGCCGACGATCATCCGGTTCGCCTTGTCGAAGCGGATGTAGCGGACATCCGGCCGGGTATCGCCAAGGCTCTGATTGCCGGGAAGTATCCTGCGGCGAAGCGCCGGATCGATGGGCTCGCTGGCAAAGGCATAGGACGACATGACGAAATAGGACCGGCCCAGCGGCGGCAGAAGCCGGTCCGTATAGGCATTGGTGGCGATGCCGACCCGCTTTGCCCTGATCGTTCCCGCAGGGCACGTGACGCGCCAGCAGCCGGCCTCGCGTTCGAGCGAAAGCGCCGGCGAATTCGTATAGACTTCCGCGCCTTCGCGGATGGCTGCCTTTGCCAGGCCGCGGGCATAGGCGAGCGGGTTGAGATGGCCGCCATCCGGATGCATCCAGCCTCCGTGAAAGGCCTCCGAGCCCGACATTGCAACCGCCTCCGCCCGGTCGAGCCAGACGGCTTCGATGCCGAGCCTTGCATAAGCCGCGCACTGGCGTTTCTGCTGCTCCACCGTGGCCGGGCTGTGCGCAAGCTGCAGCGCGCCCGTCGGAGCGGCCTCGCAGTCGATCTGGTATCGTCCGATCAGCGAGAAGACCTTCCTGCCGGAATCGACCAGCAAGCGGGTGAAACGCTCTCCGCGTTCCCGCCCCAGCCGCTCCGCGGCGGATTTCGGATTGATGAAGCCGAGGATCGGAACGCAATGGCCGTGGTTGCGCCCGGACCCGCCGAAACCGGGACCTTCCGCCTCGATCACGATGGTCTTCGTCCCTCGCGAGGCAGCGTGAATGGCGGCCGTCAACCCGGTATAGCCCGCGCCGATCACGACGAAATCGGCCTCATGCGCTCCGGTTAGCTGCGTGGTCGCCGGTGCTGCCGGTGCGGTATGCTCGTAGAGAATGCTCCGGATAGACATGATCCAGCCCTTTGCTAGCGGGAAACGGGTTCCGGCGCAGGCGGATCGTCCGCCTGCCCTGCTCTCCCGAAAATATGCTCGAGCGCCCGGGCGAGACGTTCCGTCCACAAAGTTCGCCCTTCCGCCGTTTCGAGATGCGTGTTGACGATCTCCAGCCCGCAGGCGGGAATGCGTTTGCCCCAGGTGTGATAATCGATGGTGAAGGTGCCGCCGATCCCGGAATACGGCTGGTTGTCCCCGATCACCAGGCCCGGCTCGCGGTTCAGGCCGTCGATCAGGGCGGCGGAGAGAGCGTTGCTTTCGTGCCAGATCGTACCCGCATCCATGGCCCGGAACTCACCGCCGCAAAGCTGGCGGGTGCAGCTGTGGAGCGAAAGGAAGCCCGGCCCGCCCGTCCGCTCGACGAGGGCGGAAAAGACGCGGCCGATATCCTCGTGATAGGGCCAGAAATAGGCCTCGTACCGCTCCGCCTTCCCGGCCTCGCCGAGCCCGTGGTTGCCCGGCACGGCGATGCCATCGCTCTCGGCGAGAATGCAGCGCGGGTCCTCGATCCAGCGATTGCAGTCCACCAGCAGGCGCGAGCAGGGAGAAAGAACGGCCGGCGCATCGAGGCGCAGGGCGAGCTGGCGCACGACGTCGGCGATGCCGATATCCACCCCGATGTGTTTTTCGAGATCGGCCCGGTCGAGACCGAGATCCGCATAATGCGCCGGAACCCGGCTGCTTGCATGGTCGCAAACGATCATGCAGGGGAAGCTGCCGGCCGGATTGATGATTTCCGGAAACCAGGCCGCGTCGGCGTCCGGCATTCTTTTCACGTTATTCCTCGTCATTCCTGTATTCGATCCGGTGGAACTGCGCGTTGCCCTTGTTGCGCAGGCCTTCGATTATCCCGAGACGCTCACGCACGCGGTCGGGGTTGCGCTTGGAAAGGGCGGCGATGATGGCCTCGCATTGAGCGAAGGCGACGACGCGGGAATCGAAGGCCGAAATGCTTTCGACCGGCGAGACCAGAACCTGATCGGCGAAATTGCTGACCGGCGACAGCCAGCGATCCGTGAAGAGCACGATGCGCGCCCTCGCCTCCTTGGCAAGACGCGCGAACTCCACGACATCGCCCTGGTAGCGGCGGTAGTCGAACACGGCGAGCGTCACCTGGCTGTTGAAGTCCGCCAGGCGGTCGAACAGGCGCGTCGATTCATTGCCGATGTGGAAGACATTCGGCCGGACCTGCCCCAGCAGCAGCGACAGGCGCAGCGCCAGCGTGGAACTGGATCGGCCGCCGACGCAATAGACGGTCGAGCGCTCGTCCCCGAAGAGATCGAGGATCGCTTCGAACTCCGCCTCGCGGAAATCGTCGGCAGCCTGCTGCAGCGCGCCCGCCAGGTTGCGCATGAAGGCGGCATAGACGCCGGTTCCCGGTTCGTCGGCGCTTCGGGCATCGAACATCGAAAGCGGCGAATTGAGCTTCTCGCTCACCTCGTCGATCAACGCTTCCTGGAAGGCGGCGTAACCGCCGAAACCCAGCTTGCTCACCAGCCGCAGGATCGTGGGAACGCTTACTCCCGCGCGCTGCGCAAAGCCGGCAACGGTGGTGAGGCCCGCGGAGGGATAATTCGCCAGCAATGTACGCACTACCCTGGTTTCGGCGGCGGTCAGCTTCAACGCGCCGCCGGTCAACCTGTCCTTGATCGTCATGCCTCACCTCTGAATTTGTACAATATGATATATTTTCTAGTTCAACAACGCATTTTGACATTTTTTGCTACAAAAATGCGTTGACCCTTGTTCAAGTTGTCATACTATGAAGCCGTGTTGTTTGGAAAACCCGCAGGGCGGCGCCGCGGGGGTGCACGCATATATTCACACATCAAAAAGGGGACACAAAAAGTGCGCAAAAAGCTCAGCCTTGGTCTCGTCACGGCTTCTCTGCTGTGTGCCAGCACGCTCCATGCAGGAGCGGAGACACTGCGTTTCGCCTCCCAGGGTGACATCACCTCGTTCGATCCTTACACGATCGACGAAACCTTCACGTCCGGTTTCCTCGGCAATGTCTATGAAGGCCTCGTCCGCCGCGCGCCCGATCTTTCGATCCAGCCCGCGCTTGCCGAGAGCTGGGAAATGGTCGAGCCGACACGCTGGCGCTTCCATCTGCGCAAGGATGTGAAATTCCACGATGGCAGCGCCTTTACCGCGGACGACGTGCTTTATTCGGCCGAACGCATCCGCTCCGGCGCGTCCGATTTCAAGAACCGTCTCGCTCCCGACACCAAGGTGGTGAAGGTCGATGACCATACGGTCGACTTCATCACCGCCACGCCGAACCCGATCATCCATTACCAGTGGGGCAACTGGTACATGATGTCGAAGAGCTGGGCGGAGAAGAACAAGGTGGGCGCGCCTCAGAAGGCGGGCAGCGGCGAGGAGAGCTACACCACGCTGCATGAAAACGGCACCGGACCTTTCAGGCTCGTCTCCCGCGAGCCGGGCATCAAGACGACGCTTGCCGCCAACGCCGACTGGTGGGCCAAGTCCAGCCGCACCGACAACGTCACGGACGTGGTCTTCACGCCGATCCCGAACGCCGCCACGCGCGTCGCAGCGCTCCTGTCGGGCCAGATGGACGTCATCTTCCCCGTTCCGGTGCAGGACATAGACCGTGTCGAGCAATCCGAAGGCACGCACATGATCGTCGGCCCGGAGCTGCGCACCATCTATCTCTTCCTCGACCAGTTCCGCGATGAGCTCCTCTACTCCGACGTGAAGGGCAAGAACCCGCTGAAGGACCGTCGCGTCCGCGAGGCTCTCTACCGCGGCATCGACATCGAGACGATCAAGAAGAAGGTCATGCGCGGCATGTCGACGCCGTCGGCGCTGATGGTCGCTCCCGGCATCAACGGTTTCAGCGAGGACTTCAAGCGTCTCGAATACAATCCCGAAAAGGCCAAGGCCCTGCTCGCCGAGGCCGGCTATCCCGACGGTTTCGAACTGGGCCTCGATTGCCCGAACGACCGCTACGTCAACGACGAGGCGATCTGCGTGGCCGTCACCAACATGTGGGCCAGGATCGGCGTCAAGGTGAAGCTCAACGCGCAGACCAAGTCGAAATTCTTCGAGAAGATCTTCGCGCCCAAGCTCGATTTCAGCGTCGGCCTGATCGGCTCCACGCCGCCGAGCTTCGATAGCTGGGCGCCGATCAACTCGCTGCACATGTGCCCGCGCGTCTCCCCGGAATCGGCCGTCTGGAAGGACGGCGAGCGGGAGAAGGTCTCCAACGGCAAGTCCAACTACGGCGGGTACTGCAACCCGGAAGTCGACAAGCTCGCCGACCGGATACTGTCGGAGACGGACCAGGCCAAGCGCACCGCGCTCATCAAGGACGCGTGGAAGATCACGACCGGCGACATCGCCTATCTGCCGCTGCACCAGCAGTGGATCGCCTGGGGCGTGCGGGACGGCGTCGAGCTGAAGCAGCGGCCCGACGATGTTTTCGACTGGCGCTACGTGCAGATCAAGAAGTAACCTCAGTCATCCGGGCGGTGCGCGTCTTCCGCGCCCGTCCGACTTTTCCGCCGGAGGAGGCGCTGCGGCGCCCCTCCCCACGGACATGATGGTGCCCGATGTTCTCTTTCCTGCTTCGGCGGCTCGTCCAGTCCGGCATCGTGATGCTGGCGGTGGCGCTGATCGCCTTTTTGATGTTCCGTTATATCGGCGATCCGGTGGCCCAGATGGTCGGGCAGGAAACTTCGCTTGCGGAACGCGCCCAGCTGCGCGAACAGCTCGGGCTCAACGATCCCGTCCCGGTCCAGTTCGCCACCTTCGCCGGCCGCATACTGCAGGGTGATTTCGGCCTTTCCTACCAGATGGGCCAGCCCGTCGACATGCTTCTCGCAACCCGTCTTCCCGCGACCCTCGAATTGAGCTTCACGGCGCTCATCCTTGCCGCCCTGCTCGGCGTGCCGATGGGCGTCTATACCGGCCTGCATCCCGGAAGCTGGCTGAGCCGCGCCTTCATGATCGTATCGCTTGCCGGCATTTCGCTGCCGACCTTCTTTATCGGCATCATGCTTATTCTCGTCTTCGGGGTCGAACTCGGCTGGCTGCCGACCTTCGGCCGTGGCGATGTCGTGCAGCTCGGCTGGTGGTCGACCGGGCTGCTGACCGTTTCCGGCTGGAAATCCATCCTCATGCCGGCCTTCACGCTCGGCCTTTTCCAGCTCACCTTCATCATGCGGCTCATACGCTCGGAAATGCTGGAGGTGCTGCGCGCCGACTATATCAAGTTCGCCCGCGCGCGCGGGCTGCGCAACAGCTCCATCCATTTCGGGCACGCCCTGAAGAATACGCTTGTGCCCGTCATGACCATCGCCGGCCTGCAGCTCGGCTCCATCATCGCATTCGGCATCATCACCGAGAGCGTCTTCCAGTGGCCCGGCATCGGCCTTCTCTTCCTGCAGGCGATCTCGACCGCCGATATCCCGATCATGTCAACCTATTTGCTGCTCGTCGCGGCGATCTTCGTCATCATCAATCTCGTGGTCGATCTTCTGTATTATGCGGTCGACCCGCGCCTGCGCGCCGACGCTTCCGGGAGGCACTGACCATGGCTGCCGGAAGACTGGCGAAGGCCATCAGGAGCGACATGCTCTACAAGTTCCTCTCCTCCCCTCTTACCGTCTGTGCGGCGATCGTCGCCGGCGTGCTGATCCTGTGCGCCCTGCTGGCGCCCTGGATCGCGCCCCATGACCCGTTCGACACGGCAACAGTCGATCTCCTGAACTCGCTGACCCCGCCGGTCTGGCAGGAGGATGGCGACTGGACCTTCGTCCTCGGGACCGACGACCAGGGCCGGGACCTGCTCTCCGCCATCCTCTACGGAACGCGGACCTCGATTGCCGTCGGCTTCGTCGCCGTCGGCATCGCCGTGGCGATCGGCCTCGCGCTCGGGCTTGTCGCCGGATACCTGGGCGGTTTCGTCGACGGGTTCATCATGCGCGTGGTCGATATCCAGATGACCTTCCCGGCCATCATGGTCGCCCTGCTGATCGACGGCATCTCCCGCGGGCTGCTGCCGCGGGAACGGCATGACCGACTTGCGCTCTTCGTCATCATCCTGTCGCTCGCGCTTTCCATCTGGCCGCAGGTGGCCCGCACGGTGCGCGCCTCCACCATGGTCGAGAAGAACCGGGAATATGTGCAGGCCGTCCGCATCATCGGCCGTCCGGCCGTCGTGATCATGCTGAAGCACGTCATGCCGAACGTGCTTGGCCCGGTTCTCGTCATCGCCACCATCAATCTCGGCGTGGCTATCCTCGGCGAGGCGACGCTGAGCTTCCTCGGCGTCGGCATGCCGGCGACAGAACCCTCGCTCGGCACGCTGATCCGCATCGGCAACAACTTCCTCTTCTCGGGCGAACGCTGGATCGTGATCTTTCCCGGCCTGACGCTGGCCCTGCTCGTCATGTCCGTCAACCTTCTGGGCGACTGGTTGCGCGACGCGCTCGACCCGAAGCTGCGATGACTCTCGGAGAAACCAGTTCCATGCAGGAAAAGGACGCAAGCAAGCCTCTTCTTTCCATCCGGGGCCTGAAGGTGGAATATCCGGGGCGGATCAGGACATTCGTCGCCGTGGAGGACATCGACCTCGACATCCGCCACGGCGAAATCCTCGGGCTCGTCGGCGAATCCGGCGCGGGCAAATCGACCATAGGCAGCGCCATCATGGGCCTGCTCGATGCGCCGGGCCGGATCGCCGCCGGCATGATCGAACTCGACGGCAGGAGGATCGACGACCTCGGCCCGGAAGCGATGCGCGGCATTCGCGGCAAGCGTATCTCGATGATCTTCCAGGACCCGCTGACAAGCCTCAACCCTCTCTATACGATCGGCCGGCAGCTTATCGAGACCATACGCACCCATCGCCGGGTCAGCCGCGAACAGGCGCGGCGCGATGCCATCGTCCTGCTCGACAAGGTGGGCATCGCCGACGCCGAGCGGCGGATGGAGCAATATCCCCATCAGTTTTCCGGCGGCATGCGTCAGCGCGTCGTGATTGCGCTGGTGCTCTGCACGGACCCTGACCTCATCATCGCCGACGAACCGACGACCGCGCTCGACGTTTCGGTGCAGGCGCAGATCCTCGACCTCATCAAACGGCTCGCCGCCGAGCGGAATGCGGGCGTGCTGCTCGTGACGCATGACATGGGCGTGATCGCGGAAACGGCGACACGCGTCGCCGTCATGTATCGCGGCCGCGTCGTCGAGACCGGCGAAACGCGGCAGATCATCCACGCGCCGAAACATGCCTATACGAAAAGCCTGATCGGCGCGGTTCCTCGCGCGGACGTGAAGCTCGACCGCTTTCCGCGCGTCGATTTCATCGAAGGCTCCGGGCAGCCGGCGCCGGATTTCGACATACGCACCCATTGGCTCGGACAAGGCGGAGCAGCGAAAGGCGGAGCGGCGAAAGGCCACGACCGGCAGGCGCGCACCGCGCCGCTCGTCGAAATCCGCGATCTCGGCATGCGCTTCGTCACCCACCGCTCCGTCTTCCCCGGGCGGCGGCGCTATTTCGACGCGGTGCAGGACTTCACCCTCGACGTGAACGAAGGAGAAGTGCTCGGCCTCGTCGGAGAATCCGGCAGCGGCAAGTCGACGGTCGCGCGTATTCTTGCCGGGCTTTATGCCGGGTCCGCCGGAGCGATCAGGTTCGATGGCGCGCCCCTGGGCGGCGGGAGCAGCCGCAGCCGTTCCGGCCAGCAGATCCAGATGATCTTCCAGGACCCCTATTCCTCGCTCAATCCCCGCATGCGCGTCGACGCGATCATCGCCGAGCCGATCGAACACTACCGCCTGGCGAAGAACAACCGCGAACGTGACGCCATCGTCGCGGACCTGCTGGACCTCGTCGGCCTGGAGCAAGGCGCCGGCCGGAAATTCCCGCATGAATTCTCCGGTGGCCAGCGACAACGCATCTCGATTGCCCGTGCGCTCGCGACGCGCCCCCGCTTCCTCATCTGCGACGAGCCCACCTCGGCGCTCGACGTCTCCATCCAGGCGCAGATCCTGAACCTCCTGAAGGACCTGCAGGAATGGCTCGGGCTTACCATCCTCTTCATCAGCCACGACCTGCCCGTCGTGCGCCAGATGTGCGATCGCATCGCCGTCATGCGCCACGGAAAGCTCTGCGAGGTTTCCGATACCGAAACCCTCTTTGCAAACCCGCAGCACGCCTACACGGAAGAACTCCTGCGGCTGATGCCCCGGCTTTAGGCCAGCCCGCTTCGGAGGCGACGCAAACGGATCTTGCTTCCTAACAGATGACACGACCGCGCGGCGGCACGTCTCCGGAAGATGCCGACACCCCGGAGGCTGGATGCGCCACGTCCCGAACGGCCATGATGGCGCTTGCAGGGGAAGCCATTAAAGTCGCCCGCAACGCGCCCCTGCCGCTCGCCGACGGATGAAGGTGAACGGGCGGCGGGTGACGCGGCCGAAACCCGGATCGCATGCTTATGACAGCGTCTTCAGGAGGGCCCGGGCCTTTGTCATGTCCGAGGTTGCGGTCCCCTCCTCGAATCGCGCGAGAACTCCGCCCAGCGCCTCTTTCGCTTCCGCGCGCCGCCCGCGATAATCGAGCAGCCTTGCGAAGCTCGTCGCGATGCGCAATCCCCATGCGAGGGCCCCTTGCCGGCCGGCGAGATCGAGCGCCTCCCGCAATTTCGCTTCGGCGTTTTCGGCCGCGGCTTCGGCTCCCGTTTCCAGCAATTCCTCCGCCTTCAGCCGCATCAGCTCCGGCGCGCACCAGAGGTCCCGTTCGCGCGCGAGGCGCGCCAGCGCATTGCCCCCGACCGTCCTTGGACTCAAGGTCGCAAAGGTCTCGTCCTGCATACCGCTGCCGTCGCCGGGCAGGGATCTGTGCGAGCCGAGCGCGATCTCGAATCCGTCCGCCCAGATCTGCCAGTGGCGCAGGCCGCGACGCTTCGTGCGTTCGGCGAGGTGAACGTTCAGCCCGCGGGCAAGATCCAGTTCCCCGGTCCATATCGCCACCGGAATGCAGCCTATCGCGAGCCCGTAGCAGATCGACAGATCGTGGTCGAGGGAGAGAACGTCGGCGGCGCAATCGCGTGCGACCTGGAGCGCCCGGTCGGCATGTCCCGTCAGCCAGAGAATCCGCATCAACAGGGCAAGCGTGGCCGTCCTGCCGTCGACCTGCGCATGGTTGGTGTGATTGGCACGCGCCGGAGCCTCGTCGCCGGCGATGACACGGTTGAGGAGATCGAGCGCCCTTTTCTGGTCGCCCATGAAATGATGCGAAAGGGCCAGCATATGATCGGCCGTCTGGATATTGGCGAGATCACCCGACTTGTAGGCCGGCGCTTCGAAAGCGCGGGCAAGCGTCAGGCTTTCGGCATAGTTTCCAGCCAGGATGTTGCAGGCCCACAGCCCCCAGACGGCCCGCAACCCATGCGCTTCAAGCTGCTGCGCCTCGGCGATTTCCATGCTCCTCCTGAAGGCATCGTCCATGTCCCCGACCGGGCCTGACGTATGCCAGAGGGCATGGCCGAAGGACGCCATCAGCTCGAGTTCGGCCACCGAACCTTCGAGATCGGTTCCGGCGATCACCTTCTTTGCCCGGCGTGCGATCGCCAGGTACTCGTTTGGAAGCGACAGATGGAACCACAGGGGAGCGGACGCCACCACCAGCGCCAGACCGATCGCCGGATCGCCATGGGCCGAAAAGGCCCAGTCGAAGGCCGTGCGAAGATCGTCGACGCGCCAGCTGTGGATCGCCAGCCATTGCCGGGGGTCCTTGCCATCCCAGGAGGCGGTCGGATCGGCGAACAGGTTCACGCAGTGGATGGCGTGGCGGCGGAAAGCCTCGCCCTGCTCGCCACTCAGCGCCAGCTTGTCGGCGGCATAAAAGCGCGTGGTGTCGAGAAGGCGGTAAAGGACGGTCCGGTCCCGGCGATCCATCGTCACCAGCGATTTCGCGACAAGCGCCGTCAGCGCATCGAAGACATCCGCCTCGCTGAGGTCAGGCCCGGTGCAGACAGCCACCGCCGATTCCAGCGGAAAGGACGAACGAAAGACGGACAGCTTGCGGAACACCGCCTTCTCGCGCTCTCCCAGCAGATCGTGGCTCCAGTCGAGCGTGGCGCGGAGCGTCTGCTGGCGCGGCAGGGCCGTGCGCCTGCCCCGCGTCAGAAGCGCGAAGCGATCGTCGAGGCGAAGGGCGAGATCGCGCACGTCCAGAATATCCATGCGGGCCGCCGCCATTTCAATGGCGAGCGGCATTCCGTCCAGCCGGTTGCAGATGTCGATGACCGGCAGCACCTCGTCGTCGGTGAAGACGAAACTGTCCGAACTCGCGACCGCCTTCTCGCAAAAGAGCTGCACCGCCGGAAAGGCCAGCGCCTCCTCGACCGAGATTTTCGCCGCCGGAGACGGGACCTGCAATGTCGGCAGCCGGTAGACCCATTCGCCGTCGGCGCGCAGCGGCTCGCGGCTGGTGACGAGAAGCATGACGTCCGGCGCGCCCTGGAGAATGGACTCGGTCAGGGTCGCGACCACGTCGATGAGATGCTCGCAATTGTCGAGGACGAGCAGGACAGGTTCCCCGCGCAATGCGGCAAGGACGGCCTGCTCCGGCGCGCCGGAAGAAACAGCAAGACCGAGCTGGGACGCCAGCGCGCCGGCGACCAGCGCCGGGTCGGAGAGCGGGGCGAGATCGACGAAGCAGACGCGTATGGAGGACGACGACGCCATGGCGTGCGCGACGGCAAGCGCAACGGTCGTCTTTCCGATGCCGCCGGGACCGGCAATCGTCAACAGGCGGCGCTCCGGAAACAGGGCGACGAGACCGGCCACGATCTCGTCGCGGCCGATCATCCGGCTGAGGTTCGACGGCAGATAGAGGGGCGGCGAAGCCCTTCCAGTCTCCTGCGGCGAGGCGGAGACGGGGTTTCGGACCACTTTCGCGACGAAACGATAGCCTCGTCCGGTTTCGTTGAGGATGAACCGGCTGACGCCGCCCGACGTTTCACCCAGGGCCTTCCTGACGGCCGAAAGATGGACGCGAAGCGCGTTCTCGTCGACCGTCGTGTCCGGCCAGGCGCGCGCCATCAGTTCTTCCTTTGAAACCAGTTCCCCTGCCCGGCTCACCAGCAGGAGCAGGATTTCGAGCGCCCTCGTGCCGAGCCTTATCGGTTGGCTGCCTTCGTAAAGCGCCCTTTGCGGCGCGGACAGGGTGAACCCCTGGAAGGAATAGATATCGTCTTCACGCATGCGGGCCAAAGGCTCGCCCCGTCGAACAGCCGGACATCATGCCTCTCCGATATTAGGTCCAGGACTCATCCTGGATTTCCGCGGGCAGATACGCACATCGCGCAGCCGCGCGGATAGAACGATATCCCGCATTTTTGAACGGGAAAAACTTCATGTATTACATGAACTGCGTTTTCTTTAGAAAAAATATTGTAAATCAAATAGATATATTATTATGTTCATCCGATCCTCCAATTGCGAGGCACCCCTTAACGCGCGTTTGCGATACTTAACACAGCTTAAGTGACGCTCGAATCCGGGTCTGGCTAGGTTGGATGCACAGGAAGCGGCAACGGGATTCCTGCCCATCCAGACCCGAGAGGAGACGACCATGCCCGCTCAAAGCGCCGAGATGACCATTTCGCGATCCGCGCATCCGATCCCGGAGTTTTCCGCCGGAATGGCGTTCGACATCGCGAAACTGCTGGAAGAGGCAGGTCGCCATGTGGACCATGACATGAACGCCGTCCGCACCTATCTGGATCGCGCCCACGCCATGCTGACCGGCCTCGCCGCGGAACAGCCCGCCCCCGCAGATGCCGGCGGGCTCGCGCCCTGGCAGGTCAAGCGTGTCGAAGGCTATATCCGGTCCAACATAGACGGCAGCGTTCGCACCGAAGACCTTGCGGCGGCCAGCCGCCTCAGTGTCAGCCACTTTTCCAAGGCCTTCAAGCAGAGCTTCGGCATTTCGCCCTATGCCTATGTCCTCAACAAGCGGATCGCGCGCGCCAAGGAACTGCTGCTTTCCAGCGATGAATCGCTCGCGCAGATCGCCCTCGCATGCGGCATGTCGGACCAGGCGCATTTTTCCCGGCTTTTCCGGAATCTGACGGGTGAGACGCCCAGCCGCTGGCGCCGTAGCCGCCTCGCCACAACCTGATCGCCCGCTCCCCACCCCTGCATTCGATTGCTGAGATCGCGCATGACCTCGCCATATGGTAACGGCCCGACACTGGTGACCCTGAGCGTCACGCCCGCCTCCGCCAACCCTGTGCTGGACCCCGTCACGCAAGAATTCCTCGACCGGCTGCCCACGGCGTCCCCTCCCACGCTCCAGGCATTTCGAGAGCAGCTCGGCGTGTTGCAGGGCAATCCACCTGCCGTGCCGCATGCGCCTGGCGAAGACCTGACCATAACCGCCGGCCGGGCCGGCGCGATACGGATGCGCATCCTGCGCCCCCGGACCGGCGCAAGCCGGTTGCCGGTCATCGCCTATTTCTCCGGTGGCGGAACCGGCGGCATCAGGACCCATGACAGGCTGCTGCGGGAGCTCGCCGCCGGTTCCGACGCCGCCGTGATCCTCATCGAGGAGGGCCATGCGGCAGAACATCCGCTTCCGGAGCGGATCGAGAGAAATTACGCCGTGCTGGCCGAAATCGCCGCCCGCGCCGCCGGCCTCGGCCTGGATGAGACACGTCTGGCGGTTGCCGGCGACGGCATCGGCGGCACGCTCGCCGCCGCGGTCTGCCTGATGGCCAGGGAGCGACAGGGGCCTGACATCTGCCTGCAGCTTCTGTTCTGCCCGGTCATGGCCTGTGGCTGCGATACCCCCTCCTATCGTATGTTCGGGAACGGCCCCTGGCTGACGAGGGATGTCATGCGGTCGCTTCTCGCGGAATATGGCGTCCCGGAAATCGCTGCCGATTCCCGCGCATTTCCCGCCAGCGCGTCGATCCGGCAGCTTGAAGGTCTGCCTGCCGCCATGGTCGTCACGGCGGAAAACGACGTCCTGCGCGACGAAGGCGAAACCTACGCCCGGAAACTGATGCAGGCGGGCGTCGCGGTCCATTCGACGCGCTTCATCGGAGCGATCCACGATTTCATCCTTCTCGATGCGCTCTCGGAAACCCCGGCGGCGCAAAGCGCGCTCGCGCAGGCGATCGCCGCGCTCAGGGTCTCGTTTGGAAAATGATCCTGCCGTCATGGCCGCCGCGACAAGGAAGAATGGCGGGCGACGAGGAGGCCGCGGCCGGCCTCCGGTGATCCGTTGTGCGAACCCTGGCGTGGCGGACCTCAGTGGATGCCGGAAGCCGGTCCATGCGGATGGCGGCTGAAAATCCGCACGGCAACCGCGACCAGCGGCAGGACCGCCCCGACCAGGCTGACGCCACCCCATCCGGCATGGCCCCAGGCGAAGGAGGCAAGGGCGGAACCTGCCGCTCCGCCCAGGAACATGGCGGTCATGAAGATCGTGTTCAGCCGGCTGCGCGCGGCGTGATCGAGCGCGTAGACGACGTGCTGGTTGGAGACAAGCGAACTCTGCACCCCGAAATCCAGCACGATCACGCCGATCACCAGCGCAACGATGGATGTCCAGGCACCGAAGATGATCCAGGCTGCGAAGGTCATCGCCGTGCCGAGCCAGACGACGAATGCGGGGCCGCGACGGTCCGCGAGCCGGCCAGCCAGCGGAGCGGCAAACACGCCGACGGCGCCCACGATGCCGAAGAGCCCTGCGACATCGGCCCCCAGGTCGAAATCCGGGCTCTGGAGATAAAGGGCGAGAATCGTCCAGAACGCCGTGAACGAGGCGAACAGCGCCGCCTGCATGAAGGCGGCGATGCGGAGCGCGGGCTCCCGCCTCCACAGATGCGCGAGCGAACGGATGGCGGCGCCGTAAGCCATGCGTGATGCCGGCCGGTGATGCGGAAGGGTGACATGCATCAGCGCCGAGGCGATGAGGGCCAGCGGGACGCCGACCCAGAACATGTCGCGCCAGCCGGCATGCTCGCCGACGAAGCCCGAAAGCGTCCGGCTGAACAGAATTCCCGAAAGAACGCCTGCCATGACGAAACCGATCGTCGACCCGCGTTTTTCCGGCGCGACGAGCGAGGCTGCGAACGGCACGATCTGCTGCGCCACCGTGGAGCCCGCCCCGACCACGAACGACGCGACGACCAGCGCCATGGCCGACGGCGAGACGGCGGCGACGGCGAGCGCTATCGCCAGGACCAGGAATTGACCGATGATCAGGCGCCGCCGGTCGACAATATCGCCGAGCGGCAGCAGCAGAAACAGCCCGAGCGCGTAACCCAGCTGGGTGACGGTCGGGATAAGTCCGGTGACCGAGGAATTGCTGAACTCCCCCTCGATCAGGCCGAGCATCGGCTGATTGTAATAGATATTCGCGACTGCGATGCCGCTCGCAGCGGCCATCGCCAGAAGACCGGACCGTCCGATGCCGGCGGCCGGGCCTTTCAGGGAATTGGGTGTATCGATGGCATTCATGGCCTTGCCTTTCCGAACAAAAAAATCATCCAAGCATCTAGCGCTTTATCGAAAACGGTTTTAGTGATCCCGTACGTTTCTCCTGAATAACGATATCCGTTACAATGGACACAAATGACGTGAGAGTGTTCACCATCGCGGTCGTCGCCGGCAGCCTCGCGGCTGCGGCGAGACGACTGGGTGTCACGCCGATGGCCGCCTCCCGCAGCCTCACATCCCTGGAGACAGGCCTCGGCGTGCGGTTGCTGCACAGGACGACCCGTTCCCTTTCCCTCACTGCCGAAGGCGAAACCTTCCTGCCGTTCGCGCAAGCGCTTGTCGAAAACGAGGAAGAAGCGCTGGCGCGCCTGCGGCCGGACGCGGATGGCGCATCCGGCATGCTGCGGATGACGACATCGGTCGCGTTCGGCCTCAAGTTCGTCGCGCCCCTCGTTCCGGAACTTCTGGAAAAGAACCCGGAGCTCCGGATCGTGCTCGACCTCAGCGACGCGCATCCCGATCTGATCTCCTCAGGCATGGACCTGGCGATACGCATCGCACGCCTCAGGGACAGTTCGATGATCGCGCAGAAGCTCGCCGACAGCCCCCGCATCCTGGTCGCCGCGCCGGACTATGTCGAAAGGCATGGCCTGCCCGCTTCCGTCGACAGCCTCATCGATCACCAGTGCCTTCCGCTTGCGGGCGGCACGCACTGGACCTTCGTGGCCGGTGGCGGGGAAAAGCATGTACGCCTCGCCTCGCGCTTTTCGTCCAGCAGCATCGAAGGCTGCCGTTCCGTCTGCCTCGCCGGCGGCGGCATAGCGCTTCTGTCCGCGTGGAACGTGACCGAGGATCTCGCCGCCGGTCACCTTGTGCGGATATCGCTTGGCGACGGAACTCCCGAACCTTTGGGCATCTGGGCCGTCTACCCCACCAACAAGCTGCTCCTGCCGAAGGTGCGCGTGCTCGTTTCCGCGCTCCGCGCAAGCCTTGCGGCACACGAGGCCTTTCAGACGAGGACGGAACGGCCACCCTCCATGGCCTGATAGCGTCGCCAGGCGCTGGGCGTCGTGCCTGTCGCACGCCGGAACACGCGGCACAGATGCGCCTGATCCGCGAGGCCGCAATCCAGCGCGATTTCGCAGAGCGGGGCATCGGTCGCCAGCATCCGGCGTTTTGCATGGTCGACGCGCTGCGCAAGGATATAGCTGTGGGGAGAGGTTCCGAAGCTGACCTTGAAGGCCGTGGAGAAATAGCTCGTACTCAACCGGGCGAGCCGCGCCAGCTCCTCCAGGCTGATGGAGCGGGAGATGCGATCCTGTATATGCTGCGCAACGCGCCTGGCCTGCCAGGGCGCGAGCCCGCCCGAGACGGCATCGTCGCCGGTTCGCCGGGTCTCCACGGCCTCGACATGCGGACGCATGAGCATCGAGGCCTGCTTCACCAGGTCGAGGGCGACGGTCTCGTCGCGCTCGACGCAATCCAGCGCCCGCAGCAGCAGCCTGGAAAGCCGGCCGGACGTCAGGCTGTCGATATCACCGATCTCGATCGGGTGATGGAGTTCGTGGTTCATGCCGATCGCCGCCAGGGACATCGCTCATCTCCTCATGAAGCCGAATGGATTGTTGTTGACGGCTCCATTCTTGACCGGAGGCGACGCCCGCGAAATCGTACGGTGATTGAGTTTCCGCACACTTGAGTCTTAGGCCGACATACCGTGGTATAGTTGCCCGCCGGTGCGATCCCGTCCTATGAAGCGGTGAGCCGGGAACAGGACCTGCACGCGAAAGAACGGTCGGGGATGTCGGAAAGTCCGCTTATATTGGTCGTCGATGACGAAGCGCTCATACGCAGGGCTCTCGATACGCTCCTGAGGTCGGTCGGCTATCGCGTGAAGACGTTCGCAACCGCGCAGGACCTTTATGAAGACGCCTCCCTTCAGGATGCGGATTGCCTGATCCTCGACGTCCGCCTGCCGTTTACCAGCGGATTGGATTTTCAGCAGAAGCTCAATGACAAGGGCATCGACGTGCCGGTGGTCTTCGTCACGGGACACGGCGACATCCCGATGTCCGTGCGCGCCATGAAGGCGGGCGCCGTCGACTTCCTGCCCAAGCCGTTCCGCGACCAGGACATGCTCGACGCCGTCGCCGCCGCCACCGAGAAACACATCGCCGCCAGAGGCAGCGGCAAACTCGAACTGGAACTGAAGGCGCGCTATCAGTCCCTTTCGCCCCGCGAGCGGCAGATCATGACGATGGCAACCGCCGGCCTCCTGAACAAGCAGATCGCCGGCCAGTTGGGGCTGAGCGAGATCACCGTGAAGATCCATCGCGGCAAGATCAGCCGCAAGATGATGGCGAAGAATTTCGCCGATCTGGTGAAGATGGCGGAGGCCCTGAAGCTCTCCGCGACCGCATCTTCTTCCAGATAAACCCCGGTATAATTTAATTCCCCGGCCTTCGGGCGCATATTGGGGACAAGAAACAACACCGGCTCCCGCCGGAGATTGGTAACATTCCCAGTGATCCCCTCCCGGTCAGTCTCCGTGATCGACGACGAAGCCACGGTGCTGCGCGCGACGAGCAGCCTGCTGCGGTCCTGCGGGTTTTCCGTGCGCACCTTCGCCTCGGCGGAAGAATTCCTGGCCTCGGAAAACGAGGAAGCGCCGGCCTGCATCATTTCCGACGTCCAGATGCAGGGGATGAGCGGCCTGGATCTTTTCAGCCTCCTGAGAGCGCGAAACAACCCCGTGCCGTTCATCTTCATCACCGCCTTCGCCGAAGCGCCCGTGCGCGCCCGGGTCGGAGACGAGGTCTGCGTGCTCCAGAAGCCCTATCAGGCCGAAGCGCTCATCGCGTGCATCGAGAAGGCCCTCCCGTCCTCATAGAAATGACGATGAGCATCCGGGCGGCATCGGGCGCGGCTTTTGACAAGAACGGATCGGCGGACCATCATGCGCCATCTTCCACCACCGGGTTCCCACAGCAGGAGAGGATGAATGTCGCCAGACGGATCTCAAATGTCCCTCCCAAAGCAAACGGACAGCTTCGGATGCTCGCTCGGCAATCTCGATGGCGACCAGCATATCGCAGGCGGCGACATACGGTTCTACCTCAAGAGTTCGGCCGGTCGCTCACCCGGCCTGGTGTCCACTCCGGGCAGCAACCGGGGTTTCGTCATCGGCTTGGCGACGGCCGGCGGACAAAGGCGAAGAATATTCCAGGAACATCACTCGACAACCCACGACTTCGTCGAGAACTCCATTTATATTCGAGACTTTTCAGATCCTTACAAGGCCGAGCTGAAGGGTCCTCTGAACTTCATCCTGATGGAAATCTCCAGAACCAGCCTGTCGCAGATCGCGGAAGGGGCCGATGTCTGCGGGGTGACGGAACTGGAGAACACGGTCGCCGAGCCTGATCCGGTCATCGGCGGATTGGCGCGCGCGCTTTTCGCGACATTGGATCTGGAGCAGGAAACGAGCACGCTCTTCGTCGACCAGCTCTCGACCGCCCTCGGCCTTCACCTTATCCAGAGATACGGAAACGGCCGCCAGAGGCTGAGCGACAAGCGGCGGAGGCTCTCCCGCCACAACGAGAGCCGTGCAAAGGAACTGATGCTGAGCCGCCTGAAGGGCGACGTTTCGATCGACGATCTCGCGACGGAGTGCAACCTGTCCCGCACCGCCTTCATCCAGGCGTTCCGCGAGACGACGGGTAAGACCCCCAATCAGTGGCTTGCCCAGCAGCGCATCGACCGCGCCCGGCAGCTTCTGCTCACCTCGCCGCTTTCCCTCGCCGAGATTTCCGCCTTGTGCGGCTTCGCCGATCAGGCCCATTTCAGCCGGACATTCTCATCGGCCGTCGGAAAGCCGCCCGGCACATGGCGCCGCCACATGTTGGCGTGACCGACACTTTCCCAAATTCGCAGGGTTCTCCGGTTCGACCTTCCCAAGGGGAGCCTGGGAAGAACAGGCTCCCTTGGGACGCGATCAGGCATTGGTGCCGCGCAGGGTCTCGAACAGGAACCAGACCCGGCGCTCGGTCTCGTCGATCCAGTTCTCGATCAGGCTGGCGGTCGCCACATCGCCATGTTCGTCGCAAAGCGAATGGAGCTGGCGCAGGCTCGCTATCAGCGTGCCGTTGTCCTCGCGCAGTTCCGCCAGCATCTCGTGGGGATGGACGAAATCGGCATCGTTGTCCGCAAGGCGTTGCCGGCGGGCGATGTCCCCGATCGATTTCAGGGTTTCGCCGCCGAGCTTGCGCACCCGTTCGGCCAGAGGGTCGGTCATCTCGAAAAGCTGATCGCCCTGCTCGTCCAGCAGCAGGTGGTAGTCGCGGAAACTGGAGCCCGACATATGCCAGTGGAAGTTCTTCGTCTTCAGATAAAGAGCGAAGACATCGGCAAGCAGTGTCGTTGCCGCCGCCGAAATGTCCCGGACAGCCTCCTGGGAAAGCCCGGTCGGCGTATGAAGGGCGGCCGCGCGGCGTGATTTCACGTTTTCGTTCATTTCTGTCTCCTGTTGTTCGCGAGGTTTGCGTACGTGCGGTGTTCAGGCGATATGGCCGGAAGCGATCGGGTCGCTGGCGGGGAAGGTTTCCCGCAATGCTTCATCCAGGTCCGCGTCGGCCTGCCGCCACATGTCGTCCTTGTCCGGCAGGGCCGGATCGAGCGGTTCGGGAAGCGTTTCGAACCCTTCGCGAACAGTGCTGGTTTCATCGTTCCTGGGCATGGCGCTCGCTCCGAAAGGCGAAATTGATCGGCGGGACGGATGCAATATCGGCGAGGCGCACCGATCTTTCTTGAAAGATCGACCTTCCTTTGGACGTTTGCCCGCAAAGCGGGAGCAGGCGGAAAGAACCGAGACCAGCCTAACCCGCTTCCGCCTCATGGGCGACGCGGGCGCGCATGGCGGTCAGCGCGGCAATGACGGGCGGTATGGCGAAGCACCACACGCCGGCGGAGACGATCGCGGCCGCGGCAGTGCCGCAGCCCAGCGCAAAGGCGAGAACGTGGCTCACCATCTGGCCGAGCCGGCTTCGCACGGCCGCGACATCATCCCCTGCCCTGCCCGCCAGGAGATCGGCCAGATCGATCATCACCTGCGTTGTCGTGCCCGTCATCAGGGTGGACGGCGGCGCCTTTGAGAAATGGAGCCGGTGCACAGCGTTCTGGATCGCCATGGCGGCAACCAGGATCATGCCCAGCACGACGTTCGGAAGATTGTCGCCGCCATCGAAGTGACCATGGCCGACGGCATAGGCTGCGGCGGACGACAGCAGCACGAACTTCACCGTCAGGAGAATCGCGGGCGCAGGCCGGTTCCACCTCTCCAGCACGAGGCCGGCAAGGCGGGTGACCAGCACGACCACGCAGAAGACGGGCAGCGCCAGCAGCTTTGCCGTCGTGCCGGCCGAGCCGTCGACGAAGGCGGCGGCAAGCGTGACGAAGTTGCCGGTGACATGCGCCGTGAACAGCCCCTGCAGCGTCAGGAAACCGGCGGTATCGACAAAACCGCCGTTGAAACTCAGGAGCAGCGTCAGCCATTTGTCCTTCATCGATGCCTCCTTGCGGGCGCCTTCGGGTTGAGCCCGAGGAAATGCCTGACCACGGGCTTCTCGGTGCCCACATGATAACCGATGACCTTCGATTGTATGTCGGCATCGCTTTTCGAAACGCGGGCATGCTGCCGGAGATGTTCGGCCCAGGATTCCACGAAGAACCATTCCACGATCAGCTCCGGGTCGGCCGCGTCCTCCGTCACGCCCCAGCTATAGGCGCCGTCACGCTGCCTCTCCGTCGAAAGGCCGGCCAGTGCGTGCAGGAAGACGCCCCTGTTTTCGGCCGCCACCCGGTATTCGATCAGGATCAGCACCGGCCCCCGGTCATGCTCCACCGGTGCGGCCAGCAGGGGTTCCGGCCAGTGGTTGGAGGCGACGAGATCGGCCTCCCCCCGCGGAAGCTTGACGCGATGCATGACGACGCCGGCGACGATCAGTCCCGCGGCCGAGATCAGGAGGGCGGAGGCCAGCCCCGTCGCCTCGGCGACCAGGCCCCATCCGATGCTGCCGCCGGCCATGGCGCCGTTGAAGACCATCAGGTAGATCGCGAGAGCCCGGCCGCGAACCCAGTTCGGCAGAATGGACTGCGCAACCCCGTTCAGCGTCGTCAGGGCGGCGATCCATGCGGCGCCGAGCAGGAGCAGGATGAGAATGGCAAGCCATTTCGGCGGCGACAGCGCAAGAACCGCCATCACGCCCGCGGTCACGATCACGGACATCATGATCAAGGCATCGGAACCGAGGCGCTCCCGCAACCTGGGCAGGACAAGAGCCCCGCCGATCGCACCGACGCCGACAGCGCCCAGAAGAACACCGTAGAAGCTCGACGTTCCCTGCAGGAGGTTGCGCGCCACCAGCGGAAGCAAGGCCCAGATCGCACTGGCGAAGGCAAAGAAGATCGCCGCGCGCAGGAGGACGATGTGCAGTTCCCTGCTCGCCCGCGCATATCTGAGACCGGCGCGGAACGCACCGGCGAAATTCTCCGACAGTTCCCCGGTATCGTCCTTCGGACGCTTCCACCAGAGGAGCGCGGCGATGACGATGATATAGCTTGCGACATCCGCGCCATAGGTGACGGCCGCGCCGAGCGCCCCCAGTATCAGGCCGCCGGCAGCCGGCCCGATGGAACGGGCGATATTGATCCCGAGGGAGTTCAGCGCAATCGCGCTCTTCAGGTCCTTCTTCGGAACCAGTTCCGGGACGATCGCCTGCCACGCGGGCGCGACGAGCGCCGCGCCGACGCCCCCGAGGAATGTCAGCCCGATCAGCGCTTCCACCGTCAGGGCCGAAAAATGCGCGAGAGCCATCAACGACAGGCTCACGCTCGCGAGAAGCAATTGCATCGCGATCAGCAGCTTTCGCTTGTCGAGAATATCCGCCAGCACGCCCGCGGGGATCGCCAGCAGGAAGATGGGCAGGCTGCCTGCGGCCTGGATCAGCGCCACATCCGCCGGGGCGGCTGAAAGGTCGGTGACGAGCCAGGAGCTCGCCACGTCCCGCATGAAGCTTCCAGTATTTCCGAGGACCGTCGCGGTCCACAATACGCTGAAGACGATATGGCGGAAGGGAGCGAAGCTTCCGCTTCCGTGCTGAGGCTTGGCGACGGTCTCGGTCATGGACTGCTCCTGAAGATCGCTTAGGACTTGATGAATGCCAGAACGTCGGCGTTGAACTTGTCGGCTTCGGTCTGGGCAAGGCCGTGCGGCGCGCCCGGATAGACCTTCAGCGTCGCGTTCCTGACGATCTTTGCGGTCTTCTGCGCGGAAGCGGCGATCGGGACGATCTGGTCGTCGTCGCCGTGGATGACGAGCGTCGGGCGCTCGATCTTCTTCAGGTCCTCGGTGTAGTCGACCTCGGAGAATTCGTGGACGCAGTCGTAATGGCCCTTGATGCTGCCGACCATGCCCTGCAGCCAAAAGGCTTCCCGCAGGCCCTCGTTGACCTTCGCGCCTTCCCGGTTGAAACCGTAGAAAGGTATGGTCAGGTCCCTGAAGAATTGCGACCGGTCGCCCGCCGTCCCCTTGCGGATGCCGTCGAAAACCTCGATCGGCGTGCCTTCGGGATTGGATGCGGTCTTCAGCATGAGCGGCGGCACGGCGCCGACGAGAACGACCTTGGCGACGCGCGCATTGCCGTGACGGCCGATGTAATGGGAGACTTCGCCGCCGCCGGTCGAATGGCCGATGAGCACGGCGTCCTTGAGATCCAGCTTCTCGATCAATTCCGCAAGGTCGTCGGCATACTGATCCATGTTGTTGCCGTTCCAGGGCTGGTCGGAGCGGCCGTGCCCGCGACGGTCATGGGCGATGACGCGATAGCCCTGCTGGCCGAAAAAAAGCATCTGCGCGTCCCAGGCATCGCCCGAAAGCGGCCAGCCATGCGAGAAGACGATGGGCTGGCCCATTCCCCAGTCCTTGTAGAAGATCCTGGTGCCGTCCTTGGTTTCGATGAAGTTCTGGGTCATCGCCGGAATACCTTTCGTGTTGGCGGAATGGGACTGGGAGAGAGCGACGGATGGCAGGGCCATCGCCGCCGTGAGACTTGCGCCTGCCAGCAACGTCTGCCGGCGGGACAGGAGCAATTCGATGCTTGTCGGCATTGTTTCATCCCTTTGCGAGACTGCGATCGGGTGACCGGCGGTTCGGCTTCATCGATAGGCTGAACGCGCCGTGGCTTCTTGTCTGTTCGAAGGGCGGTTTGGACAATCTGAAGGAGCCGATCCGGGGGCGGCCGCACCTCTTCCATGAACACCACACACTCGCCCGGGCAGCGGATGCCGGAAGCTCCGAACGGAAAAGGCCCGGTCGCGCCGGGCCTTTGATAGTTTCAAACGGCATGCTCAGGACGTTCGAGGGGCCTGACGCCAGGCGACGAGGACGAAGGCGCCGACCAGCCCGAGATGTTCGAAGAAGCCGTTCATCGCCATGGATCGTTCCATGCCGGCTGGCAATTCCCAGAAGCGTAAGGCCAGGAATGTCGCCGCCAGCGTGAAAAGCGCCAGCGCGAGCGCCGCCCACCGCCGCAAGATCCCGCTCAGGATCAGCGCCGACATGGAAAGCTCGAAGACGATGACCCCCACCGCGAAAAGGGGGGCCGGCCGGAGGCCGAAATGTTCCATTTCGGCGAGCGCGCCGTTGAAGTCCAGGATCTTCACGATCGGCCCCTGTATATAGGCCGAGCAGAGCGCCAGAAGCGCCAGCAGCCGGAGAGTGCCGGACCGCTCCGCCTGCGGACCCGATGCTACCTGGTCCTTTGAAAGAATATCCATATCTCTTCTCCTTCCTCACACGGCCCAGCAGGCGCAGCCAAGCGCTCCGAAAAAGCCCTTGAGATCCGATATCAGCAGCCGGGAAGTCCATGCTGAGGCATGATCGTGTCCATGGACGCCGCAGCTATTGGCGCAGCCGCAGGAGGAGATCGCCACGCGCCGCAGCGAGCGTTTGCCGGCCCCTTCGGGCTCGCCCCAGGCGGCATAACCGCCGAAGGTCCGCACAGGCGACCAGTCGGGCATGGCGGGCGGAACGTCGCTCTCGTCGAACGACTTGAAGTCTCCGGCGCCATAGACGATCTTGCCGCCCACCATGGTCAGTTCCGACGTCAGGAACGAGATCTCGTCCTCGGCGCAGGAGAAGAAGTCCTTGTCCGGTATGACGAGATCGGCAAACTGGCCCTTTTCGATGCGGCCCTTCTTGCCCTCCTCGTTGGAGAACCAGGTGACTTTCTCGGTCCACATGCGGAGCGCCGTCTCGCGGTCGAGGCAATTGGCGCGCGGATAGAGCTGCATGCCGCCGACCGTCTTGCCGGTCACCATCCAGGACAAGGAGACCCACGGATTGTAGGAGGCGACGCGGGTGGCGTCGGTTCCGGCCGAAACATGCACGCCCTTGTCGAGCATGCGGCGGATCGGCGGGGTCGCTTCGGCGACGCCATGACCATAACGCTCGACGAAATACTCACCCTGATAGGCCATGCGGTGCTGGGTGGCGATGCCGCCGCCAAGGGCGGCGATCCGGTCGATCGAGCGCTCGGAAATGGTCTCCGCATGGTCGAAGAACCAGTTCAACCCTTCGAGCGGGATATCCTTGTCAACCTTCTCGAACACGTCGAGCGCGCGGGAGATCGTCTCGTCATAGGTCGCATGCAGACGCCAGGGCCAGCGGTTTTCGGCAAGAACCCGTACCACGTCCTCCAGCTCGCCTTCCATCTCGGGCGGCATGTCGGGCCTCGGCTGCCGGAAGTCCTCGAAATCCGCCGCGGAGAACACCAGCATCTCGCCGGCGCCGTTGTGGCGGAAATAGTCGTCGCCCTGCTTGTATTTGACCGAGGAGGTCCATCGGAGGAAATCCTCCTTCTCCTCCTTCGGCTTCTGCGTGAAGAGGTTGTAGGCGAGGCGTACGGTCATCTGGCCCGCTTCCGCGAGCTTCTGGATGACCTCGTAGTCGTCGGGATAGTTCTGGAAGCCGCCGCCCGCGTCGATGACGCCGGTCACGCCCAGCCGGTTCAGCTCGCGCATGAAATGGCGGGTCGAGTTGACCTGATGGTCGAGCGGAAGCTTCGGCCCCTTGGCGAGCGTCGAATAGAGAATGCCGGCATTCGGCTTGGCCAACAGCATGCCGGTCGGATTGCCCTTGGCATCGCGGGTGATCTCGCCGCCCGGCGGGTTCGGCGTATCCTTCGTGTACCCGACCGCCCGGAGCGCGGCCCCGTTCAGCAGCGCACGGTCGTAGAGATGCAGCAGGAACACCGGCGTGTCGGGAGCGATCGCGTTGATCTCCTCGATCGTCGGCAGGCGCTTTTCGGCAAACTGGTGTTCGGTAAAGCCGCCGACCACGCGCACCCATTGCGGCGCCGGCGTGATCGCCACCTGCCGCTTCAGCATCTCCATCGCATCCGCCAGCGAGCGCACGCCGTCCCAGCGCAGCTCCATATTGTAATTCAGCCCGCCCCGGACGACATGCGTGTGGTTGTCGATCAGGCCCGGCAGGACCCGTTTGCCCTTCAGGTCGATGAACTTCGTATCCGGACCGGCGAGGGCTGCGACTTCAGCGTCGGTTCCGACACCGGAAAATAGGCCGTCCTTGATGGCGATGGCAGTCGCATTCGGATTGGTCCGGTCGAGCGTCGTGACGCGGCCGTTGAAAAGGATGATGTCGGCGGACATGCCTGCACCTCTCGTCGGGATGGGATCGGCGGCAAACGCACCGGAGAACAGGTTGGGAAAGGCGAGGCCGGAGGCCACGCCGAGAAAGGAGCGTCTGGTGGGCATGGGCTTTATCCGGCTGTGGTCGAGCTGCGACCCGCCGCCTTGCGGGCGGTGATTTCACCTTTGGGCAGGTGGCCGAACATGTGCGGCTTGACCTGATGTATCCAGGAAACCGCGGCCGGCTCCCGGTTCCAGAGCACCTTCGCCAGGGGGATGATCTGTTCCCCGAC
Source organism: Neorhizobium puerariae (assembly GCF_042429745.1). Lineage (NCBI taxonomy): Bacteria > Pseudomonadati > Pseudomonadota > Alphaproteobacteria > Hyphomicrobiales > Rhizobiaceae > Neorhizobium > Neorhizobium puerariae. The sequence continues at coordinate 212,623 of NZ_JBHMAA010000011.1, forward strand.
GAGGATGCCCAGAAGACCGATCAAGGCGACGACCGGCGGGGCCGGCGACCGGACGTTGAGAAGACTGTAGATCACTCCGACGAGCAGCCCGGCGATCAGGGAATAGAGATAGATTTTCATGGTTGGTTGTCCTTTCCGGGCTCCCCCGGCGTCTATCGTGCGGATGCCTCGGAAACCGCCCCCGGGATACGTGGGACGGGCCGCGACACGGCGCCTGGCGCCGACGCGGCCGCCCCTTCGCTCAATGACTTTCGGAAGCGTTGAACATGGTCTTGGCGTAGATGATGCCGAGGCCGTAGGCGCCGCCGAATTTCTTGGCGATACCCGTCGTCATGTCGTAGGTTTCGGTCCGCGCCCAGTCGCGCTGGAGCTCGAGCAGGTATTGCAGGGAGGTCATGGGCTGCACGCCGGCCTGGACCATCCGGTCCATGGCGCGGTTGTGGGCCTCGTCGGAAACGTCGCCGCAGGCATCGGCGATCACGAGGACCTCGAAGCCCTGGTCGAGGGCGGAGAGAGCCGGGCCGACGATGCAGACGCCGGTCCACAGGCCGCAGAGCACGATGCGCTTCTTGCCGATCCGGTTCACCTCGTCGATGACCGCGGCATCTTCCCAGGTGTTCATCGAGGTGCGGTCAAACAGCTTCTGCCCGGGGAAAGTGTCGGTGATCTCGCTGAACATCGGCCCGGAGAAGCTCTTTTCGGCAACCGTCGTCAGGATGGTCGACACACCGAAACCCCTGGCGCCGTTTGCGACCAGAGCTGCGTTGGTGCGAAGATTGACGGCGTCGATGCTCTTCGTCGCGAAAGACATCTGGGACTGGAAATCGATCATGATCAGCGTGTGATCGGACGGATTGAGAAGTCGGGCACCCGGGGTCGGCGTCGCTGTGATGGTCATGGTTTCCTCTCGTGAATATAGTGCCTATGGCGCTCACAAGATGCCCGCCGCCCCGTTCCGTTTCTTGTTGGAAACCCGGTCTTTTGGATTTTCGGATCGCAGCGCGTTGCTCGCGCCTCCCGGCGCCACGGCCGGGCGGCCGGAAAGGAACAGGCCGGGACCGTCAGACGGTCCGGTTATCCCGCCGCCAGCTTCCCGGCGATTGCCCGGTGATCTCGGCAAACACACGGGTCAAATGGCTCTGGTCGGAAAAGCCGCACGATACGGCGATCTCGGCGATCGGGGTGTCGGACAGCAATTGTTCCCTGGCACGCGAAACGCGGTACTCAAGAAGCCAGCGATACGGGGTCCGGCCGAACGTTTCCTTGAACGCCTTGATGAAATAGCTCCTGGAAAGGCTGCATACGTCGGCCAGTTCCACGATCGAGAACTGCGCGTTGAGATGCGCGGCGAGAAATTCGACGGCGCGCCTTTCCTGCCATGGAGCGAGCGTCCCCTTCCTCCGGGAGGGAAAATGCAGCCCGCCGTAATTCTGGGTCAGATGCGTGAGCAGGGCGAGCTTGATCTGCCGGAGGAAAAGCTGATTGGATTTCCAGGCTCCGTTGAGAATAGGAATGAGCGCGTTCGCCAGTCCCAGCACCACCTCATCCGTCACGCAGCGGGCGCTGAGAAGGCCGCTGAATTCGGGCCGTCCCATATCGGCGGCAAAGGACTGGAGAAGCCGGAACGGGATCTGGAAATGGACCGTGTCGAAGGGTGACAGATACTGGCATTGCCATTCCTCCCTCAGGTCGAAGATCTCCAGGCTTCCCTTCGGGCGCTCGCCCTCGGCAAGCAGGTCCTCTCCCTTCCAGATGCGATGAAGAGGCAGGTCGACCAGTTCGGTCACGACGCAATAGGCATCGTCGCTCGGCAACGGCAATCTTACATCCGTCTCCCGGTTGTCCGAGTTCCGCCTCGTGACCAAAATGCCCGCAAGATCGATGCTGAGATCGAGAGGCCGGGGCTCCGGCAGGCCTCCGGGCCTGATTTCCTGATGCACGCTTCTTCACCTGCCGAAAGTGTCATTCGCTTCAGCGAAGCCTATAACAGGGCTTTGGTAAAAAACAGCGGAATATTGAACAAAAAGCTCCTCCGCCGTGACCATGGGTCAATAATGCTGCGTGAGACGCCAGGCCGCCGGCGTCATTCCCGTCGAGCGGGCAAACACCTTGGTGAAGTAGCTCTGATCCGAAAATCCGCAGATTTCGGCGATTGTGGCGATGTTGAAGGTCGACTCCGCCAGCAGTTCCTTGGCGCGCACCACGCGCATCTTCAGCAGCCATTGATGTGGCGTCATTCCGGTGGCACGCTTGAAGCCATGCGAAAAATGCCCGGCCGACAGCCCGGCCGAGGCTGCGATCGCCGTGACCGAAATGCTCGTGCCCAGATTGTCGAGCATGAATTCCTTGGCGGCCTTTTCCTGCCAGACGGACAGCGAACTTTCGTTCAGGCCGTTCTGGAGCGACATGTCGCTGTAGTTCTGGATGAGGTGGGCGCAGATCGCCAGCGCGATATGCGGAAACGCGAGGTAGGAGACGGTCACGTCCTGCAAGGCCGGAAGGAGCGATTCCGTCAGGCCCTCGATGATCGGGTCCATCTCCCCTCTCCTGCATCGCAATCCATGCAGCCTGGTCCCGGGCGACAGTTCCGCCAGTTCGCGGAAGAGCGCGACCGGGATGACGAACGCCACGGAATCAAGACGGCTCAGCAGGGAGATCGAAGCGCCCGCCGTCAGGTCCACAAGGCAGACGGACCCCTTGCGATAGGTTCGCACCGGCGAGCGGCCGCCATCGGACAGGATGTCGCAATGCAGGACATCCCGCCGGTAGACCATCAGGAAATAGGCGTCCATGGCGTCGAGGACGACGTCGCGGCTTGAGCCTGCCGGAACCTCCCTTTCCAGACGCGTGGCCGAAAAACCGGCCTCCCGGATGGGGGTCGCCCGGCGGCATGGCGCATCGTCAAGCCCGAAGGAACTTCCGACGGACGTCAGAGATCCGGTGCTTCTGTACAATCGCTCCTCGCATTCTTCGGTCGGGAGCATCCCTTTCCAGGTGCCCATTTCAGACTGCCCCCGCATGGACAATCCAGCATGCATGGCCGCCGGAGCCTTGTACGAAACGCTTGTCCCGATTGTCAAAACAACGGAAAGCCTCGCGCATGGAACCGCGGCGGAACCCGCCGCGGGAGGAAGACTATTGATAAAGTTCAAAAATGGAGCCCATGATTCAAGATGCTAAATCCCGATTAAAGCAAGATGAAGGAAACGCAGCAGAAATTCTGCCGGGGAAGATGGAGATCAAGAGCGAAAATCCAAGACGATCGCAGCCTTTCGAGCGCTGGGGCATGGACGATGCCGCCCCGGCGGCCGCAGGCTACAACCGTCGCCTGGCGGCTGCGGCGGCCATGGCGGCATCCATCTTCATCCTCGACACCTTCACGTCGCTCGGCAGCGCCATTGCGGTGCTGTACGTCCTCGTCATCGTACTCGCGGACGGACCGGGGGGCCGATACCGGCTTCTCGCCCATTCGGCGGCCTGCGCCATCCTCGCCCTCGCGAGCTTCCTCTATGTCCACGGCATCCGGGCGGAGCCGGAAGCCGTTCTGCGCCTCGTCTTCAGCATGGCCGCCAACGCGGTCACCACGGCCATCCTCTGGAAACGGCGGACCGACCGCATCTTGCTGGAGGAGAGCGAGCATCGCTACCGCAATATCTTCGAGACGCTGGCGGTTGCGATCTGGGAGCACGATTTCCGGCAGGTCAAGGCGGAACTCGTGTCGCTGCGAAAAAGCGGCGTCACCGATATGCGCAGGTATATCGAGGATCATCCCGAATTCGTCATCCGGACGCGCCGGATGGTGAGGATCACCGACGTCAACCGGACCGCGCTCCGGCTGATGGACGTGCCCACGAAAGAGGAGTTCTTCACGCATCTGGCCGATTTCCTGCCGGAAAACGACGCCAGCTTCGCCCAGTGCCTGATCGCCCTCGACGAGGGCCATGCCACCTTCCAGTCCGAGACGACCATCCGCAGCCGCAGCGGACGGATGATCCCGGTCATCGTCATCCTGAGCTTTCCCCAGGGTGAGGGACTGGGCCGGATTCAGGCAAGCATCGTCGACATCACCGAGCGACTGGAATTCCAGGAAGCCCTCGAAAGCTCCCGCCAGGAGCTGGAGCATGCGTCCCGCGCGGCCATGATCGGCGAGATATCGGCTTCGATCGCCCATGAGGTGAACCAGCCCCTGTCCGCGATCATGACCTCCGTTCAGGCAGCCCAGAGATGGCTGAACCGGACACAGCCGGACCTGGAGGAAACGAGGCTCGCCCTGGACGACGTGGTGCTCTCGACGGAACGCGCATCCGCCGTCGTGAAGCGGGTGCGCATGCTGCTCGGAAAGGCGCAGCCGGAAAATGGCGCGGTTTCGGTCGACACGATCGTTGCCGATGCCGTCCGCCTGAAACAGAAGGAGCTTTCGGACCACGCCGTGACGGTCTCCATGGACCTTCGGGCCAATGGCGCGGTCGTCCTCGGCGATCGGGTCCTGCTGCAGCAGACCTTCCTGAACGTCATCGCCAATGCCGTGCAGGCGATGGAAGAGGCGAAAGCCGGCATGCCGCAACTGACCATCAGGACGGCGGTCGACAAGACCGACCTGATCGTGGTCTTCGAGGACTCCGGCCCCGGACTGGGGGAAAATGACGGCGAGAGCCTCTTCAAGGCTTTCTCGACAACCAAGCCGAACGGCATGGGGCTGGGCCTTGCCATCTGCCGGTCGATCGTGATGGCGCATGACGGATACATCGCCATCGGCAACCGGCCCGGCGCATCGGGGGCGCAGGTGGAGATAAGGCTGCCCCTGATCGCCGGGCTTGCTGCCCCCGACATGACGCTTTCCCGTTAACCTCCTCCACCCGCCTAACGCAATTCCAGCAAAAGTGCGCCGCGTCTTGTGTTCGGAATTGCCCAGGAACAAAGCGACGGAGCACGTCCGGCGATCCCGTTTTCGCCGGACGTGTTCTAGATTCCTCTCAGAGACGGGCGGGTTGTCACTCGATGCTCGTCAGGCTCGCATGAGCCTCATCCATCGCCCGCCGCAGGTCATCGACCGCCGAAGCGCTGGGCAGGACCTCGCCTTCCAGTTCCTTGGGCATCTGCCATCCCGGGTTGACGCCCTGCATGTTCGGCAGTTCGTGAGCGATACCCTTGTGGCAATCTATGCACGTCGCCTTGCCGCTCAGCAGATACCGGGTGTGGATGTCGGCGGCCCGCTGCGTCTGCTTGGAAAGGTCCATCGCCAGCGAGGAATGGCAGTTGCGGCACTCCAGGCTGTCATTGGCCTTGAGACGGGCCCATTCGTGCTGGGCAAGGCGCAGCCGCTCGTCGAGGAATTTCTGGCGCGTGTTGATCGTCCCGAAGATCTTGCCCCAGACTTCCTTGGAAGCCTGCATCTTGCGGGCGATCTTGTCCGTCCAGTTGTGCGGTACGTGACAATCCGGGCAGGAGGCGCGCACGCCGGACCGGTTGGAAAAATGGATCGTCCGCGTCAGTTCCTCGTAGACGTTCGTCTGCATCTCGTGACAGCCGGTGCAGAACTTCTCGGTATTGGTCAGTTCCAGCGCGGTATTGAAGGCGCCCCAGAAGAGCACGCCACCGACGAAACCGCCGAGCGTCAGGAAGGCAAGGCTCAGGGTTGCCGCCGGCGTGCTCAGGATCTTCCATATCCACGCCGCAAGGATCTTTATCCGTCCCATCACCTTATTTGCCTCCCAGATGCTCGATGCCCATCTGGCTCATGTCCCTGAACGTGTTGCCGACGAGAGGGGTCACCTCGGCCTGGGGAACATGGCATGCCGTGCAGAAATAGCGGCGCGGGGAGACGTCGGCGAGCATCTGGCCCTCGCGCGTCATGTAATGGGTGACGCTGATCATCGGCGCCCCCGCCCCTTCCGTGAACTCGCGCTTGTGACAGGAGAGACAGCGGTTCGTGTTCACCGACAGCTGGTATCCCTCGATGGAGTGGGGAATGACCGGGGGCTGGTCGGGATAGGCGCGCATCCTGCGCACGTCGTCCACGGTCCACTTGGGCATGGGGCGGGCGGGCAGCGTATCCATCGCCTGCGGCGGCCCCGACAATTGCGGGACCATCTGGGCGGCGGCAAGCGTCGCCATGAATGCGACCGCAAAGGCGGCAACCACGATTCGGATGGAGCCGAAGCTCAGACGGCGGGAACGATCTTGACTGCGCATTTCTTGAAATCCGTCTGTTTGGAGATGGGATCAGTGGCGTCAAGCGTGACCTTGTTGATCAGCTGGCTGGCGTCGAACCAGGGCACGAAGATCACGCCCGGCGGCATGCGGTTGCGCCCGCGGGTCTCCACCCGGGAGCGGATTTCCCCGCGCCGGGAGACGATCCTGATTTCCGCGCCCTGGTTGATGCCGCGCTTGCGCGCGTCGTCGGCATTCATGAAGCAGCGGGCGCCGGGAAAGGCCTTGTAGAGTTCCGGCACCCGCATGGTCATGGAGCCGGAATGCCAGTGCTCCAGCACGCGGCCCGTCACCAGCCAGAAATCATATTCGTCGTCCGGGGATTCGGCCGGCGGCTCGTAGGGAACCGCAAGGATCACGGCCTTGCCGTCAGGCCTCCCATAGAAGCGGACCCCTTCGCCCTGCTTCACATAGGGATCGTAGCCTTCCCGATAGCGCCATTTGGTCTCCTGTCCGTTGACCACGGGCCAGCGCAGGCCCCGCTCCTGGTGATAGCGGTCGTAGGGCGCCAGGTCGTGGCCGTGCCCGCGCCCGAAGGAAGCATATTCCTCGAACAATCCCTTCTGGATGTAGAAGCCGAATTCCCTCGCCTCGTTGTTCGCATAGTCCTGATCGATTTCGCTGAGCGGGAAGCGGTCGACCTGCCCGTTCTTGAACAGGACGTCGAAAAGGGTCTTGCCGCGGTAGTCCGGATGCTTGTCCAGGATCTCCTGAGGCCAGACCTCCTCGGTGGTGAAGCGTTTCGAGAACTCCGCGAGCTGCCAGAGATCGGATCGCGCATCGCCCGGCGCCTGCACGAGCTGGTGCCAGACATGGGTGCGGCGCTCCGCATTGCCGTAGGCTCCTTCCTTCTCCACCCACATGGCGGCAGGCAGGACAAGGTCGGCCGACATGGCCGTGACCGTCGGATAGGCATCCGAGACCACGATGAAATTATCGGGATTGCGATAGCCCTGGTAGGTCTCGTTCTTGGTATTGGGCGCGGCCTGGATATTGTTGTTGACCTGTACCCAGTAGAAACTGAGCTTGCCGTCCTTGAGCATGCGGTCCTGCTGCACGGCGTGGTAGCCGGGCTTGTCGGGGAGCAGGCCTTCGGGCAGCTTCCACAATTCCTCCGCATGCCGGCGATGTTCCGGGTTGGTGACGACCATGTCGGCCGGCAGGCGATGCGCAAAGGTGCCGACCTCGCGCGCCGTCCCGCAGGCGGACGGCTGCCCCGTCAGCGAGAACGGCCCGTTGCCCGGCTCGGATATCTTCCCCGTCAGAAGATGGATATTGTAGACCATCTGGTTGGCCCAGACGCCCCGGACATGCTGGTTGAAGCCCATCGTCCACAGCGACATCACCTTCCGGTTCGGGTCCGCGTAGAGTTCGGCGAGCTGCTGGAGGAAGCCAGGGTCCGCTCCCGTCAGCTTGGCGGTCTTTTCGAGCGTGTAGTCGGAGACGAACTTCTTGAAGGCCTCGAAATCGATCGGCTCCATCTTCGTCGGGTCGCCGGCATTGGCGGCCTTGAGCTCCAGCGGATTGTCGGGCCTGAGGCCGTAGCCGATATTGTCCACGCCCTTCATGAAGGTCGTATGGTTGCGGACGAACTCCTCGTTGACCTTTCCGCTGGTGATGATGTGGTTGGCGATGTAGTTCAGGATCGCAAGATCGGTCCCGGGCGTGAAGATGATCGGCACGTCGGCCAGATCCATGCTGCGATGGGTGAAGGTCGAAAGCACGGCGACCTTGACATGCTGGTGGCCAAGCCGCCGGTCCGCCACGCGCGTCCAGAGGATCGGGTGCATCTCGGCCATGTTCGAGCCCCAGAGCACGAAGGCGTCCGCGTTTTCGAAGTCGTCATAGCAACCCATCGGCTCGTCCATGCCGAAGGTGCGCATGAACGCATAGGCCGCCGACGCCATACAGTGCCGGGCGTTGGGATCGAGATTGTTGGACCGGAAGCCGGCGCGCATCAGCTTCGTCGCGGCATAACCTTCGAAGATAGTCCACTGGCCCGAGCCGAACATGCCGACGGCCGTCGGCCCCTTTTCCTTCAGCACCTTCTTGCATTGCTCGGCCATCACGTCGAAGGCCTCGTCCCAGCTCACCGGCTCGAATTCGCCGTCCTTGGCATAACGCCCGTTCCGCTTGCGCAGCAGGGGCTGGGTAAGGCGGTCCTCGCCGTACATGATCTTGGACAGGAAGTAGCCCTTGATGCAGTTGAGGCCGCGATTGACCTCGGCCTGCATGTCGCCGTGGGTCGCCACGACCTGGCCTTCCTTGACGCCCACCATGACGCCGCATCCCGTGCCGCAGAAACGACAGGGCGCCTTGGACCACTTGATCTCCAGGGATTCCACGCCGCCCGGCACAGGCTGGGCGGCCACAGGCAGGGCAATCCCCGCGGTTGCCGCGGCGATGCCGGCCGCGTGAACCTTGATGAGGTCACGCCGCGTCAGTTCTCCCTTCATGTGCTATACCCTCCAGCTCTTCGGAATGTTCGAAAACCATGTTCGCCGCGACCACGCCGTCGATCGCCGAGATCGTCGACAGCGCCTCGCCCAGTTGACCACTGCTGTAACCATCGATGACGACAACCATCTTGCCGTCCTGAACGCCATGAACCTCGACATTGGACATGGCGGATATCTGCCGCAGGACCCGGTCCTCGTCCTGCGGCCGGACCACGATCACCGCACTGGACACATGATACCGCTGCTTCCCTTCAGGCATGGGCGATCTCTCCCGGTCCGATGCACACCGCATTTTCGGGACAGAGGCCCACGCACTCGCCCCGCGGCATGCGTTCCCGTTTCAAGAACGCGCCGGACGGCGATCCGCCCCCGATGGCGGCAATGAAGGTGGGACATCGCCCCGCACGGAACTCATCGCCGCGGCATGATCCCGGGTCGCGGCTCCGGCCTTCCGGCCAGCGGACGCTTCCCGCCGAAACCACGCTCGCCAACAGACATTCCCCTCGGGAAAGCAACCGGGCCATCATCGCCGCGCCTCAATGACCGGGAGGACCGGGCGGTCCCGCGATGATCTGATACATCCAGATCAGAAAGCCATATCCGCCGACCACACCCACGGCCAGCACGGGCCAGATGCCGAAAGCCAGTACGACGAAAGTAAAAAGCTCGCTGCGCCGACGGGATTTCGGCGCCTCGTCTTTCAGATGCTCTGTGGAAAAATTGACCAAATCAATCTCCATTTTGCATATTTATTGAACAACTCTAGCATGGAAGAATTGAGAGAAAAGCCAAAACTGAATCGGGTTACAGTTTTTTCTTTCATGCTCTCCGGTTGCATCCCTGCTCATCGTCGATGCCCGCATTCGCCGCGTCGACGACGGCTCCCAGAAGGCCAAAGACGCAAGGAGTCGTCTTTGTTCCAGCGCAAGTAAGCCGCATGCACGCCGGGGCGTACGGTCGCACCCTTCCACGACGTTCGCCTCGCTCCCGATGAACAGGCCGCCGGGCTTTCCTCTATCGGGTAAGAGACTTACGCGCTCCGCTTCCGGCTCGGGAGACCGGATCGCACGGCCGGCACTCGCCATCCCGCGACGCGATTGCCGACGGCACGACCTTCCGATGCCGCCAACCCCGCCCGGACAAGTCCGCCATCCGGAAGCGGATGCGAAGATCGCCGCCGACCTGCCTTCATCACACAACCATGCCTAGAGGTCCGCGCATGCCGAAAACATGGGCGACGATCGGTTCGCAAGGCCGATCGTCCGGACATGGGCCATCGGCGCGCTGCCCGGAACATGCGCCTGCCCCATGGCTGCCTAAGCGGATTTCAACCAGTCCGGAGCCAGCCGGACGTATTTGATGGCGCGCCGATGGAACGTGAAGGCCAGGTGAAGAACGCCATCGGCGTCTTCGAGCAGCGCGGGATAGGAGAGTTCCTTGTTCTGGCCATCGATCGAGTTGTTCGACAGGCACGTTCCCGGCCCGTCCTCGACGAGCCGGCGGTCGGGAAAGGTCACGCCTTCGTCGGAAGAAAAGCAGAGCGCCAGCGGCGCGCGCGGCACGCCCCATACCGGCTCGATTCCGCCATCGGAGTCCGGGCGGTCGTCTTCCTCGCCAAGCTCGTCGTAGAGCGATTGCCGCCGGTCGCGGGATGTCGCCGCGGAGACCGGATTGCACAGAAGGGCGATCCTGCCGTCCTTCAGCCGGATGGCGTTGATCGAGGAGTTGTTGTTCGGAACGTCCGTCGCCTGCGGCACGCTCCAGGTCTCGCCGCCATCGTCGCTGGTCGTGCGGTAGACGAAGTCGGCCTGCCGCCGCCGGAAGAAGGCGACCATCCTCGACCCGCCCAGGGGCACGATCGTCATGTGCACGCAGCCGAGGGAGCCGGGAACGTGCACGACGCGCCATCCAGCGCCCTCGTCCTCGCTGATGGCAAGGGCTGCGGTGTCGTGGCTGCCGTTCCATTTCGCCCCCTCCTTCGCCTTGCACAGAAAGAGCGGAAGGAGCAGCGCGCCGTCGGCGCGGCGCACGACGGGTGCGCGGACGAAGGTTCCGCGGTCCAGCGGCAAAGTGCGTGCGTCTCCGGCGCCCATCGCCTCGCCGTCCTGATGCAGGAGACGGACCTTGACCACGCTTCCCTCCTGGTTGCCGGAGACCTGCGACGTGTGGAAAAGCGTCAGCTCCCCGTTCCCGTTGATCCAGAGAACCGGATTCTGCTCCGAATGATCCGGATCGTCGCTGACGCGCGATGCCGGGCTCCAGCGGCCGGCGTTCGGGGCAAGCCGCGACAGATGGATCGAGATGTCGGATTTTCCTTCCAGCGTACCGCCGAACCATGCGCAGGCAAGGCTGCCATCGGAAAGCGAGGCCAGGAAGGCCGCGTGATTCTGGATCGTCGGAGAAGGAAGGAACGCCTCGGAACGACCGCCGCCGAGATCCGCCAACACGCCGTCCATGCGGCTTTCGATTTCGTCCGGTGACATCATTCCCTCCTCAAATCCGTTGCAAAGTCGGCCCAACATTCCCGCGTCGGCAAATGTTGTCAAGTTGAAATATCCTATGAACGGCTCAGAAAAATTGCAGGATTTCATTGTAAAATAAGGGAAATTCCCTATCACATCGTCAAAACTGGCAGACATGGATGTGGACATGAATGTTACCAGTTGACATGTTGGCCAGAAAATCGTCAATCTTAGGGCATGGGACGCAGGAGGCGTCTGAACGGAGGACCGTCGGAATGCCGCAAAAGATGTTCGCATCAGCTTCGAGAGGGAGCGGTGTCCGGCACCGCCACCGTCCGGCGCAGCGGGAGGCGACGTCACCCTTCGCTCCGCCCGTCGCCATGCCCATGGACGCGGCAGGTTTCCTGCCGTGAGCGATCCCATCCGTTTTCCGGCCATTCGAGAAAACAGCCACCGGCCGAAGCCGTTGTTCAAGTCAACCCGCCGTGATCAGGGAGGATCACTATGAAATACCGACTGATATCGCTGGGCGCCGCTCTCCTGAGCGTCACCTTGCCTGCAGCATCCCCGGCATTCGCGCAGAATGCCTCCAAGGATGTGACGATCGTCCTGGGAGAGGGCGTCGACCTGATGGAGCCGTGCATGTCGACGCGCTCCAACATCGGGCGCATATTGCTGCAGAACATCAACGAGACCCTCACCGAACTCGACATCACCGGCGGCAAGGGCCTGATGCCGCGCCTGGCGGAAAGCTGGGACCAGCAGAACGACAAGACGTGGCGCTTCCATCTGCGCAAGAACGTCAAGTTCTCCGACGGGTCGGACTTCGACGCGGAAGACGTGAAGCACTCGATAGACCGCGCCATGAGCTCGAAGATCGCCTGCGAAACGCCGCGCTATTTCGGCTCCAGCAAGATCACGGCCACGGTGGTCGATCCTTCCACGATCGACATTACCGCCGATCCGGGACAGGCCATCCTCCCCCTCATGATGTCGATCGTGACGATCGTCCCGTCCAGCACGCCGGTCGAGTTCACCCGCAACCCCGTCGGGACCGGCCCCTACAAGATGGCGGCCTGGAATGTCGGGCAGAACATCGTCCTCCAGCGCCGCGATGACTATTGGGGTGAAAAGCCCCAGGTCGCCAAGGCGACCTATGTCTTCCGCACCGACCCCGCCGTCGCGGCGGCGATGGTGCAGACCGGCGAGGCCGACATCGCGCCGAGCATCTCGGTGACCGACGCCACCAACGACAAGCTCGACCACGCCTATCCGAATTCGGAAGTGTTCTACCTGCGCATCGACCAGGGCAAGGCGCCGCTGCAGGACAAGCGCGTCCGCGAGGCCCTCAACCTGGCGATCGACCGCAAGGCTTTCGTCGGCACGCTGGTGCCGGCCGAGACGACGCTTGCGACAGCCATGGTGCCGCCCTCCACGCTCGGCTTCAACAAGGATATCCAGCCCTGGCCCTTCGATCCCGACAAGGCCAAGAAGCTGATCGCCGCGGCCAAGGCCGACGGCGTGGCGGTGGATTCCAAGATCACCATCGTCGGCCGGAGCAATCTCTTCCCGAACGTGCTCGAGGTGATGGAAGCGATCCAGGGCATGCTGAAGGACGTCGGCTTCAACGTCGACCTGCAGATGTACGAAGTCGCCGAGTTCGAGCGCATCTACAGCAAGCCCTATTCACCGGACCGCACCGCCCAGCTGGTCGGCGCGCAACATGACAATGCCCGCGGCGACCCGGTCTTCTCGATGTTCTTCAAATATCACAGCAAGGGACCGCAGTCGGGCTTTTCCGATCCGAAGGTCGACAAGATGATCGAGGACGCGACCGGGGCGACCGGCGATGACCGCGCCAAGAAGTGGTCCGGCCTGATCGCCTACCTCAACAACGAGGTCGTCGCGGACATCCTGCTGTTCAACCAGGTCGGCTTTGCCCGTGTCAACGAGCGTGTTACGTTCAAGCCGACCATTGCAACCAACGGCCAGCTTCAACTGTCCCAGATCGGCTTCAAGTAAGCTTGGCATGACGTGCGAGGGCGCGGCGTTTGCCGCGCCTTCTTGCGCAAGGAGAAGGCAATGCGAAAACTCATCTTCGGCAGGGTTCTTTCGAGCTTCTTTTCGCTGATCGCCCTGATCGTGATGGTCTTTTTCCTGTCGCGGCTGACCGGCGATCCGGCGGCCCTGTTCCTGCCGAGGGAAGCGACGCAGGAAATGCTCGACAATTTCCGCCGGCTGCACGGCCTCAACGATCCGCTGATCGTGCAGTTCGGCCGCTACCTCAGCGATCTTGCGCATCTTGATTTCGGGGAATCGCTTCGCCAGGCGCGGCCGGCGATCGACGTCGTCCTGGAAGGTTTCGTCTGGACCTTCCAGCTCGCGGTCATCACCATTTCGCTGGTCGCCTTCGCCGCCATCGTGATCGGCTCGATCGCGGCGTTCCGGCCGGGCGGCGTCTTCGACCGGTTCACCTCCGTGGTGTCCCTGATCGGCGCATCCGCGCCGGATTTCTGGGTGGCCATCGTCGCCATCGTCGTCTTCGCGGTGAACCTCGCCTGGCTGCCGACATCGGGCACCGGCACCGTATGGCACTGGGTCCTGCCCGTCGCAGTCCTGTTCATCCGGCCGTTCGGCCTCATCCTGCAGGTCGTGCGCGGCTCGATGATCCAGTCGTTCGGCTCGCTCTACGTCAAGACGGCGCGCGCCAAGGGCGTCGGCAATCTCTCGATCATCTTCGTTCACACCCTCCGCAACGCCATGCTGCCGGTCATCACCGTCATCGGCGACCAGGCGGCGGCCATGCTGAACGGCGCGGTCGTCATCGAGACGATCTTCGGTTTTCCCGGGGTCGGCAAGCTGATGATCGATTCCATTCTCCAGCGCGACTTCAATGTCGTTCTCGCGGCGATCATGGTGACCGCACTTGCCATTTTCATCATGAACATCCTGATCGACCTCGCCTACGCGATCCTCGATCCGCGCGTCCGGACCTAAGGCCATGACGATGACCCAGACCCTGGAAATCTCCAACCGCACGGACTTCAAGCCCAGGGGAGCGATCCGGACCGTGCTCCGCATGCTGTGGCGCGACAAGTTCGCGCTTGCCGCCGCGATCTTCCTCCTGATCATCATCGCCTGCGCCGTCTTCGGCCCGATGCTCTTCGGCGATGCCGCCCTGAGCCAGAACCTGCGCAGCCGCAACCTTCCGCCCTTCAGCATCAAGAACGGCTGGCTTTACGCGATGGGCGCGGATTCCCTCGGCCGTCCGCTCCTGCCGCGCGTGGTGGCGGCGGCCCGCAACACCATCCTCATCGCCGCAGGCGCCGTTCTCTGCTCCTCCGTCGTGGGAGCCCTTCTCGGCCTCGTCGCCGGTTATTCCTCCCCGCGCGTCAGCAACGTCATCATGCGGCTTGCCGACGTGATCATGTCGTTTCCCTCGCTGCTTCTGGCGGTGATCGTTCTCTACATGCTCTCGCCGTCGGTCGGGAACCTGATCATCGTACTCGCGATCACCCGCATACCCGTCTACCTGCGCACCACCCGCGCCGAAGTGCTGGAGATCCGCCAGCGCATGTTCGTCGAGGCGGCGCAGGTGATGGGCGCATCGTCGAGCCGCATTGTCTTCCGGCATATCCTGCCGATGGTGATCCCGACGCTGGTGACGATCGCCACGCTCGACTTCGCATTCGTCATGCTGGCGGAAAGCTCGCTGTCCTTCCTCGGCATCGGCATCCAGCCGCCGGAAATCACCTGGGGCCTGATGGTGAGCCAGGGCAGGCAATATCTGGCGACCGCCTGGTGGCTCGCCTTCTGGCCGGGGCTTGCGATCATCCTCACCACCATGTCGCTCAACCTGCTTTCCAACTGGATGCGCATCGTGCTCGATCCTGCCCAGAGATGGCGCCTGGAAATCGGAGGAAAATCCAATGGCTGACCACCTGCTGGAAGTCCGCAATCTCTCGGTCCAGTTCCACACCGCCGGCGGCATCGTCAAAGCGGTCCGGGACATCAGCTGGCACCTTGATCGCGGCGAGACGCTGGCGATCCTCGGCGAGAGCGGTTCGGGAAAGTCCGTTTCCGCCTCGGCGATCATGAACCTGATCGACATGCCGCCCGGCGAGATAACGAGCGGCCAGATCCTGTTCGAAGGGCGCGACCTGCTGGCCCTGTCCGCCGGCGAGCGGCGGCTCGTCAACGGCAAGCGGATAGCCATGATCTTCCAGGACCCGCTCGGCCACCTGAACCCCGTCTACACGGTCGGCTGGCAGCTCGTCGAAACCATGCGCGTGCACGGCAGCCGCAAGGACGAGGCGCAGCGCCGCGCGCTGGAACTGCTCACGCGGGTCGGCATCCCCTCGCCCAAGGACGCGATGCGGAAATATCCGCACCAGTTCTCCGGCGGACAGCGCCAGCGCGTGATGATCGCCATGGCGCTGGCGATGAAGCCCGATATCGTCATCGCCGA
Organism: Neorhizobium puerariae; assembly: GCF_042429745.1. NCBI lineage: Bacteria > Pseudomonadati > Pseudomonadota > Alphaproteobacteria > Hyphomicrobiales > Rhizobiaceae > Neorhizobium > Neorhizobium puerariae. Next base: position 228,222 of record NZ_JBHMAA010000011.1, read on the forward strand.
CGAGCCGACCACGGCGCTCGACGTCACCGTGCAGGCCGAGGTCCTGGCGCTGCTCGACGAATTGCAGAATGAGACGGGCATGGGCCTGCTTCTCATCACCCACGACCTCGGCGTGGTGGCGGAAGTCGCCGACCGCGTCGTCGTGATGAATGCCGGCGAGATCGTCGAAACCGGCACGCCGGCGGCGGTCTACCACAATCCCCAGCATCCCTACACACGCAAGCTGATCGGCGCGGCGCCCGGACGCGGCGAGATCCACGAGCCTTCCGGCGATGGCGAGCCTTTGCTCAGGGTCGCCGGCATGACCAAGAGCTATGGCGCCTTCCAGGCGCTGAAGCACGCATCGTTCGACCTGCAGCCGGGGGAGACCATGGCCGTCGTCGGGGAGAGCGGCTCCGGCAAATCGACGCTCGCCCGCTGCCTTCTCAGGCTGGAACAGGCCGACAGCGGCCAAGCCCTGTGGAAAGGCCGGGACCTTCTGTCCATGCCCCCAAAGGAAATGTTCGGCCTGCGGCGGCAGATCCAGATGGTCTTTCAGGACCCGACGCAATCGCTCAATCCCCGCATGTCGGTCTATGACCTGATCGCCGAGGCATGGATGATCCACCCGGAAATCCTGCCGAAGGACAAATGGCGCGAACGGGTGAACGAACTGCTGTCGCAGGTCGGCCTGCTGCCGGAACATGCCAGGCGCTATCCGCATCAGTTCTCCGGCGGCCAGCGCCAGCGCATCGCGATCGCCAGGGCTCTCGCGCTGCAGCCGGAACTGATCGTCTGCGACGAGGCCGTATCGGCGCTCGACGTCTCCATCCAGGCGCAGGTGATCGCGCTCCTCGACAAGCTGCGGCGCGAGCTGAAGATCGCCTTCATCTTCATCGCCCACGACCTGCCCGTCGTGCGGGATTTCGCCGATCACGTCATGGTCATGAAGGCCGGCGAGATCGTCGAACTCGGCACCGCGCGGGAGATCTTCGAAAACCCGCGGCAGGACTATACGAAGCGCCTGCTCGCCGCCGGCCTCGATCCCGATCCGGAAATCCAGCGCAAGCGCAGCGAGGAGCGGGAGAGACTGTCTGCCTGACCAGAAAAAGGCCCCGGTCGGCACGACCGAGGCCCTCGACGATGGAGAGACACGACAAAAGGCGTCCCGAAGGACGCCTTTTTGTTTCCGGCCCCGATTTCTCAGCCTCGATAGGCGGCCTTGTAGATGTCGAGGATCTCAGGGACGGAAAGGTCGCGCGGATTGAAATCGAGGAGGCGGCGGATGGCATGCGCTTCCTCGGCCATCGCCGGAAGATCGTTTTCCGGAACGCCATAGGCGGCAAGCGCCATGTCGAGACCAAGGCTCCTGCAGAAGGCGCCGGCCCCTTTGAGGACGGCGGCGGCATTGTCCGCCTCGAAGCCCAGCGCGCGGCAGACCAGCTTCGTCTTGTCCGGCACCGCCTCGTAATTGGCCGCCAGGACATGCGGAAAGATCAGGGCATTGGCGATTCCATGCGCGATCTTGTGGCGCGTTCCGAGCGGATAGGAAAGAGCGTGCCCCGCCGTGGTGTTCACCGGGCCGAGGCAGACGCCGCCGTAAAAGGCAGCCAGCGAAAGCCCTGCGCGGGCCTCGACGTCGTTTCCATCCCTGACGGCCCGCAGCAGGTATTTCCCGACCAGCGTCGTCCCTTCCATCGCATAGGCGTCGATGATCGGATGCGCGCGACGGCTGGTGAAGGCCTCGACGCAGTGGGCCATGGCGTCGACGCCGGTCGCAGCCGTCACGCCCGGCGGGACGGTGATGGTGAGCGCCGGATCGATGATGGCGATATCGGCCAGCATATGCCGGCTCTCCGTGGCGATCTTGTTCATCGTCGCGGGATCGGTGATCAACGCCCGCGTGCCGACCTCGCTTCCCGTGCCGGCCGTGGTCGGCACCTGGATCAGCGCCACCTTGCGCGGCGGCGCGCGGTGCGGCCCGGAAATGTCGTGCAGGCCCTTGCCCGAACCGCACAGGACGGCGACCAGCTTGGCCAGGTCCATGGCGCTGCCGCCGCCGAACCCGATGACGGCATCCGGCGCGCCCGCTTCCGCCGCGGCCACCGCCTCGTTGAGGTTCACCAGATCGGGCTCGGGCATGACGTTGCCGAAAATCACGGCGTTGGAAAGTTGTAAACGTTCGATCCGCGCGACATTGAATGCATCCGAAACGATGAAGGGCCGCGAAATCCCCTGTTCCGCGAGCCAGGCCGCCAGGCCGGCGACCGTTCCCTCGCCGAAACGGACCACGGCTGGCCGCAGCATTTCCAGCGGTCGATCAATTGTCGTCATAGTTTCCTCGCATCCCTGATATTGCCTGCGTTGCCGAATGCGTAAGCTGTGCTCGGCATCCTCCGAGACCATTGGCCTTCACGCCCAAACTCGGCGAACTTCAAATATTTGTCAATAACTCTTACTTCCTTCTTTCTGTACCGTCCCCAGAAGCGCCGAAAGCCGGCCAAAGGCGCCATACGGGACGCGCGGCACAGCGGTAAATCATGAAAATCAACGCAATATTGGCATTGCGGCGCAGACATTCCGCCGAAAGAGATGGTCGAACGGGCCTGAAAAGTTGTCGCGGGAGGAATCGGCACGGAAATTATTTCCCGCTCTTATATTGACAACTTTACCGGAAGGCGCGATGTCATCAACCGATCAATTGGTTCTTCGGGAGGAGTGCCGCCGGTCGGCATTCGGGAGAGAAGGCATGCCCTGGCATTGCCGTTTTCCCCTCGCGCCGATCTTCTCTCCTGTGAAGAAACAGGAACCATCGCCAGGATGCGGCCGGCAAAAGCCGGCGGTGGCGCATTCGAAAGAAATCGGGAGGCCTCATGGCTCACAGTGAAACCTTCGTCGCTCTCGTCACCTGCTTCAACGATGACGAAACGATCAATTTCGAGGCGACCCGCGCGCAGGTCCGCCGTCAGGTCGCTGCGGGCAACAACATCATGTGTGCCGGCACGAACGGCGATTTCTCCGCCCTCACCTTCGAGGAAAAGGTCAGGCTGACGGAAGAGGTGGTCGACGAGGTCGGCGGCCGCACGAAGGTCATCGTCAACGCCGGCATGCCGGCGACGTTCGAGACCACCCTGCTCGCCAGGGCGTTCGACAGGATCGGCGTCGACGGCATTGCCGTCATCACGCCCTTCTTCATCGCCTGCACGCAGGATGGCCTGATCCGGCATTTCTCCTCGGTCGCCGATGCCGTGAAGACGCCGGTCTATCTCTATGACATTCCGGCGAGAACGCAGAACCACATCGAGCCCGAAACGGCGCGCAAGCTCGCCGCGCACGGCAATATCGCCGGCATCAAGGATTCCGGCGGCGCCCAGGACACGCTGGAGGCCTATATGGCGATCGGGCGCGAGATCGATGGTTTCGACGTCTATTCCGGTCCCGACCATCTGGTGCTGTGGTCGTTCCAGAACGGCGCCCGCGGCTGCATTTCCGGCCTGGGCAACGTCATGCCGGACGTGCTGTCGAAGATCAGCAAGGCCTTCAACGCCGGCGATATCGCCGAGGCCGAACGGCAGCAGGAGATCTTCGGCGGCTTCCGCAAGGATCTTTACGGGCTGGGCTATCCGCCGGCGCTGGTCAAGCGCGCTCTCTACCTCATGGACGCTTCGGTCGGCGCCAGCCGCCAGCCGGCATTGCTGCCGGACCCCGGGCAGGACAGGAAGATCGCCGACATCCTGAAGAAATACGTCCTCCTCCCGGGAGCCGCAGCATGAGCATCGTCGTCGCGACGACGTCCCCCGGCTTCGGGCGTCACGGCAGGCTGCCCGGCCTGCTTGAGGAGACCGGCTGGGAGATCATCCGCTGCGTCGACAACACGCTCCCCGACGGCGGCCTGTCACGGCATATCGACCGTGCCGATTTCCTCGTCGCCGGCCTCATCCCCGTGACCGCCGCAACCGTTTCGGCCGCACCGAAACTGAGGGCGGTCCTCAAGCACGGCGTCGGGATAGACAGCGTCGACGTGGCCGCCTGCACTGCGCGCGGGCTTCCCGTCACCAATACGCCGGCCGCCAATTCGAACGCCGTGGCGGAGCTTGCGGTCGGCCTGATGTTCTCGCTCGCGCGCAACATCCCCCACGGTCACATGAGCGTGGTTTCCGGCGGCTGGGACCGCCGGCCGGGCGTGGAGGTCTCCGGCAAGGTGCTCGGCATCGTCGGCCTCGGCAATATCGGCAAGCTGCTGGCCCGCAAGGCGATCGGGCTCGGCATGACCGTCGTCGCCTCCGATCTTTATCCCGACAGGGCGTTCATGGCCGAGCACGGCATCGAACTCCTGGATCTGGATGCCTTGCTGGCACGCTCCGACTACGTCTCGCTGCATGTCTTCGGCGGCACCGGCAATGCGGCGCTGATCAGCGCGGACCGGCTGGCCCTGATGAAACCGACGGCCTGCCTGCTCAATCTCGCCCGCGGCGAGGTGGTCGACAACGATGCGCTGGCCGCGTCGATCGCCGGGGGCAGGCTCCGCGGCGCGGCGATCAACGCCTTCGTCACCGAACCGCCGGACATCTCGCATCCGCTTTTCAAGCTGCAGAACGTCGTGTTCACGCCGCACAGCGGCGCCGACAGCCTGGAAGCCTTCGAAAACATGGGCCGCATGGTGATCGACGACATAAAGGACTTCGTTGCCGGCAAGCGCCCGTCCCGCGTTCTCAATCCGGAGGTCCTCGACCGATGACCACGCCCCGCTACGCCGCCCCCGATCTTCTTGCCTGCGCCGAAGCCCTGTTTGCGGCCGCGGGACTGGATACGGAAAAGGCCGCCTCCGTCGCGACCTATCTCCTCGAAGCCGATCTGATGGGGCACACGACCCACGGCCTGGCTCTCGCCGGCTGGTATCTGCAGGGCATAGCCGACGGCGTGATGAAGAAAAGCGGATCGTTCGAAACGGTGAGCGACCGCGGCCCGTCCGTCTGCTGGAACGGCAACCGCCTGCCGGGCGCCTGGCTGACGTCCGAGGCGGTCAAGCTTGCCGTCGATCGCGCCGGCCGGTTCGGCATGGCGACGGTGGTGATCGGCAACAGCCATCACATCGGCGCCCTCGCCGCCTATCTGCCGATCGCCACTCAAAAGGGGATGATGGTCTCCATCGCCTCCTCCTCCCCTTCCGGCGCCCAGGTGGCTCCGTTCGGCGGCCTGAAGGGCCTTTACACGCCCAACCCCGTCGCCCACGGCATCCCGACACCGGACGGCCCGATCCTGATCGATATCTCCGCGTCGATCACCACCGTCAACATGGCGCAGCGGCTGATCCGCGAGGGGCGCGAATACGAGGCCGCGTGGCTGATGGATGCCGAGGGCAATCCGTCCCGCGATCCGAAAGTCCTTGAAGCGGGCGGCACCCTGCTGCCGACGGGTGGGCTGGACCATGGCCAGAAAGGCTACGGAATGGCGCTGTTCGCGGAGGCCCTGACACAGGGGCTTGCCGGCTATGGCCGCGCCGACGCGCCGAAAGGCACGAATGCGGCCGTTACCGTCCAGGTATGGGACCCCGAAGCCTTCGGCGGCCGCGACGCCTTCCTGAAGCAGACGGGCTGGCTGGCGGACGCTTGCCACGCCAATCCGCCGCGCTCCGGCGTCGCCAAGGTAAGGCTGCCCGGCGAGGCCGCGCTGGCCCGCAGGAAAAGTGCGCTCGAAAACGGCGTGGCCCTGCATGCGGGCATCATCGAATCGCTCGCTCCGCATGCGGAGCGGCTGGGCGTCGCCCTGCCCCGGCCGCTGTGAGCCTGCGGGGGGGCATCCGGCCATGCCCTGGCCTTCCCGCCCAAGGCCCGAGGCCGGTCAGTTCGAGTCCGGTTCGGTATTCGCCGCCATGGCGAGGTTGATCATCCCGCCGCCGAAAAGCCGGTCGCGCGAATTGGTGATGTGGAGCAGCATGGCGTTCTTGGCGCCCGCCGCATCACCTGCCCGGATGGCCTCATAGATCGAACTGTGTTCGGCATAGGCCTTTTCGAGGCCGCGCGGCCCGTCGGACATCAGCGACTGGCCGTGCATCTTCATGCCGACCTGGATATGTTCCCGCAACGCGCGCAGCGATGTTTCGTAGAAATGGTTGTTCGACGCACGCACCACCGCCATGTGGAAGGCATAGTCGGCATCCTCGCGATGCTTGAACGAACCGGTCGCGGCGTCGAGCAGATCGAGGGCTTCCTTGATCTCCCGCAGCGCTTCCTGATTGTGGCGCAGCGCGGCATGATAGGCGGCGTCGGTCTCGATCGTCATGCGGAATTCGTAGCAGCGCTGGATATCGGCGATCGTTTCCACCCGCGCGAAACCGAGAACGGCCTGCTGGGGCCTGCGCACATAGCTGCCCGCGCCCTGCCTCGAATACAGCAGCCCTTCGTCCCTCAGCCGTTCGAGCGCGGTCCTGAGAACCGGACGGGAAACACCGAACTCCTCGGCCAGCGCCAGTTCCGGCGGCAGCTTCTGATTGGTCGGATATTCGCCGTTGACGATGCGGCTGTAGAGAAGATGGTAAATCCTGTCGCTCAAGGACGAGCGATTCTTCGCCCGTTCCTGTTTTGCTGCCCGTTCCTGCGAAGTCGTCGTCATGATCTGCTTTCAATGGACATTGAAACGCTCTCAACCGGTTCCACGGCGCAAGCCAAATGGACAAGTGTATCAGCATCGCCGAAGCCACCTGATTTTGTAATAATGTCTGCCTTTTTTCCACAAACGAAAGTCTGCGCAAGGGGAACGCCCGGAAGTATCTCGTCGACGATGTCGAGCCGGTCCGCTCCGAGGCGTTTCAGAAGAGCGTCCGCCGTCTCCCCGCCGCAGGCCAGCAAGGTGGCCGGCGGCGTCTGCCGGATGAGGTCTGAAAGGCCGTCGGCGAAGCGCGCGCCGGCAAGATCGGCCCGGATATCGTGATCGCCCGCGGTCAGTTTCGCGACCGTCAACCCATCGCCGAGCCGGACGCCGGCCTCGAATCGCCCGTTCCCGGCCGCAAGGAATGCCGGGGCGCAGGCATCGAGAAGCCTGCCAACCTGCGCCTCGGTGATCGGATCGCGGGAGCCGATCGCGAACAGGGCCGGCCGTGACAGCCGAAACGTCCGTCTTGCTTGCGAAACCGGCCGCAACCGGCGCGCCAGCGCCGCCGCGAGCCCCCGCGCGCCGACATAGAGCGTCGCGCGGGGCTCGCACCGGTCCAGCGACGCCTCGAAATCCGCATCGCCGGCGATATCGGGGATCAGCTTCTCTCCGACGGCATCCCCGAAGCGGGCGCCGGCATCGATCGGGTCCGCGACCCCCATGCCCGTGACCCGCCCGCCGACGACCAGCCGCCCCATCTCCGGAATGGCCGGCGCGATCAGCAGGCGCGTGCGGCCCGCGCCTTCGGCGAGCATTCCGGTTTCCAGTCCCACATGCCCCTTGAGGCGGGAATCCACCTTCTTGAAAACGTGGTCCGGCAGCTTCCCGGCAAAATGCGCAAGAACGGTCGCGATGGCGCCGCGGGCGGCGTCTTCGGGGCCGTCGCGCGTTCCCGTGCTGACGGCGCAGACATCGACGTCCGACAGATCGGACGTCGCGAGCGCCGCGGGGTGCCGGAGCACGCAGCTGCGCATGCCGCGAACGGCGAAAGCCACGGCCGAATCCAGAGCGCCCGTCAGATCGTCGGCAACGATGAGAACCTGCAAGCCCACTCCTCCCCGCAATCGGTAAAGATGTAAATTGAAATCGACATGTTTTCTATTCTAGAGCGAAACAGCCAATCGTGAAAGCCTTCATAATCAAACTTGTTTTCAAAAACACACATAGCGATTTTCACCTCTATAAAAGTTGACAACTTGGGAAAACTGCTGGCATTAAGAACGGCAACAGGAGGACCATCATGGCTCAGGACAAGACACGCGCCCCAATCGCGATCACGATGGGAGATCCGTCCGGCGTCGGCGCCGAGGTCATCGTCAAGGCGATCGCCACTCTCCCGCCCGAAGAAAGAAGACGCTTCGTCGTGATCGGGGATGCCGATACGATGAAGCGGGCGGCCGAGGCCTGCGGCTCAGACCTCGCCTTCCATGCGCAGGGTGCGCCCGGCGCCGGCGGCAGCCTTGCGCTCCGCCATGTTCCCGTCGACGGCCTGCCCGGCCGTTTCGGCGTCCTTTCCCCGCAATGCGGGGAGGCAAGCTTCCGTTACATCGAGGCGGCCGTTCGCATGGCCCAGTCCGGGGAAGCCGCCGGCATCGTGACCGCGCCGATCAACAAGGAGGCGCTGAATTCCGCCGGGCACCATTATGACGGCCATACCGGCATGCTCGCCGCGCTGACCGGTTCGAAATCCTCCTGGATGCTGCTTGCCTCCGAACGGCTGAAGGTGATCCACGTCTCGACCCATGTCTCGCTCCGCACCGCCATCGAGCGCGCCAGGCCGGAACGCATCCTGGCGACGATCCGCACCGGCTACGAACACCTGAAGCGGATGGGCTACGAAGACCCGCGCATCGCGGTCGCCGGCATCAATCCCCATTGCGGGGAAAACGGGCTGTTCGGGACGGAGGACGACGAGTTCATCCGCCCCGGCGTCGAGGCCGCCCGCGCCGAAGGCATCAATGCGGTCGGCCCGATCTCGGCCGACACGGTCTATCACCGGGCCTATCAGGGCGCTTTCGATCTCGTCGTCGCCCAGTATCACGACCAGGGGCATATCCCCATCAAGCTGGTCGCCTTCGACAGCGCCGTGAACGTCTCCCTCGGCCTGCCGATCGACCGCACCTCCGTCGACCACGGCACGGCTTTCGACATCGCCGGCACGGGCAAGGCGAACCACGTCAACATGTTGTCCGCGCTGGATTATGCCGCGCGCCTCGCAACCAACCGTCACGAAAAGGCAGCCGCATGAGCTTCGCAGCGAGACTACGCAACCGTGAACGGATCGTCGGCTACTGGACGCAGCTTCCGGTGCCCGCCGTCCAGGAACGCATCGCCCGCCATGGATACGACTATGTCTGCTTCGACGCGCAGCACGGTTTCCTCGACTACCAGGCGATCCTGAATGGCCTGATCGCCATCGACGCGGGCGCAGCACTCGGCAAGAACGACTGCGCCGGCATGGTGCGGGTCGCCTCCAACAGCGTCGATCTCATCGGGCAGGTGCTCGATGCCGGTGCGCGCGGCGTCATCGTGCCGCTGATCGATACGGCCGAACAGGCAAGGGCCGCCGTCCGCGCGTGCCGTTTCCCGCGCGAAGGCCTGCGTTCCTACGGGCCGATGCGGGCCGGCCTCCGCTCCGGGCCGGAAACCGCCCGGATGAACGAGGAAGTCGCCTGCATCGTGATGATCGAGACGGAGGAAGGCCTCGCCAATCTGGAGGAGATCTGCGCGGTCGAGGGCGTCGACGGCATCTATGTCGGACCCGGCGACCTGATGCTGGCGCTCGGCGGGCAGACGATCACCGACCCGGACCGGGCGGCGGAATTCGAGGCCGCCCTTGCGCGGATCTCGGCGGCCGCGAAAAAAGCCGGCATCGCTGCGGGCATCCATACCGGGGCGGGAGAACTCGCCTCGAGGCGGCTGGCGGAAGGTTACACGTTCGCGACGATCTCGTCGGACCTCAACCATCTGGACCGCGCAGCCGCGGATCACCTCAAGCTGGCGCGCGCCTGACCGGCGCGGTCGTTTCCCATCCCCGGAGGCCCCCATGGCTGAATTTCCATCCGCCCCGTTCGACGCGGACACCCTGGCGAAAACCCTGTTCACGCTGCGGAAAGAAGGCCGCGTGGCGCCGACCGCAAGCTTCGCGCTGCCCGGCGGCCTGACCCAGGCCATGGACGCGCAGAATGCCCTCGCCCGGCTCGAAGAGGCCGGCGGGCATGCCTGGAAGGTGGCGATGACGCCCGACGGACAACCGGTCGTCGCTCCCCTCCACCCTTACGAGGCATCATCGACGCCCGCCCGCCTGCTCTTCCTGCCCGGCATGAAGTTCGAGGTCGAGATCGCCGTCCGGCTCGGCCGCGACCTGCCCCCGCAGGCCACGGCATATACGCGTTCCGACGTGCTCGACGCGATATCCGAAGCCCATATCGGGTGCGAACTGCTTGCCACGGCCGTGCAGGAGAGCGGCAAGCTCTCCTTCCCGCTCTATCTGGCGGACCGGATCGGCAATCGCGGTTATGCCCTCGGGCCGGCGGTTCCGAAAGCGCTTGTCGACGGGATCGGCGGCCTTCCGCTGAAGGTGACGCAGGAGGGAGAAACCCTCTACGACGGACCGGCCCGCCACCCGGCCGGCGATACCCTGGACTGGCTGGTAGCCTATGCCAATGACGGCGCGCGTCCGCAGGGATCGCTGAAGGCGGGCGCGATCATCACGACGGGCGCCCTTTCCGGCGCGATGCCGCTCGCAGCGCCCGGCAGGGTCGATGTCCTCATCGACGGCAGATACGCAATGAGCGTGATCCTGGCGTCCTAGAGAAACGGTTTTGCGTTCGGAATCGCGCAAGAACACGGAGATGGAGCACGATCGGCGATCTCTTTCTCGCCGGGCGCGCTCCGGGAAGCCGATGCGACCGGCAACGGACGAACGCGGGCGGAATGACGGGGTCATGTCCGATGCCTGAGCCAGAACCCCGCCTCGTCGGGAAGTCCTTCCCGCTGCTTGCCTTTGCGTTCGCGACCATCGCGGCGGCGCTTTCGGCCGTCGACGCGGTCATCGTCCGCCTGCTCGCCGACGACGTGCATCCGTTCGTCATCGGCTTCTTCCGCAGCCTGTGCGGGCTGATGACGATCCTGCCCTGGATCGCGCTGCGCCCGCAGATATTGCGGACCCGATACCGGCTGCGCCATGCAAGTCGTGCCGCGCTCAAGCTGCTTTCGCTGGTCTGCGGCTTCGCCGCCTTCGCAGCCGCACCGCTGGCGGACGTGACGGCCATCATGTTCACGGCGCCGGTCTTCGTGATCATCGGCGCCTGGCTGATGCTCGGCGAACGGCTGACCATCGCCCGGATACTGGCGGTCCTCGCGGCTTTCGCGGGCACAATGGTCATCATCGCCCCCGGCGGAGAGGGCGGCGCGTCGATCGCGCTTCTGCTCGCCGTCACGGGGGCGGCCCTGCAGGCCCTCGTCCAGTTGATGCTGAAACGCATGTCCGACCGGGATTCGGTCGAGACCCTCGTGGCCTGGAACCTGATCGTGACGGTGCCGATCGCCGCGATCCCCGCCTTCTTCGTCTGGGAAACCCCGGGGCTTCGGGACTGCGGCCTGCTCGTGCTGCAAGGCGCGCTTGGCGCCGTGAACATGTCGCTGATGACGAAGGCGTTTTCGCTCGCCGACGCCTCGCATGTCGCACCGGTGGATTTCCTGCGGCTGCCCTTCGTCGCCATCGCCTCCTGGCTCATCTTCGGCGAGATCGCCGGGCTGCGGACCTGGAGCGGCGCTATCCTCATCCTCCTCGCGACCATGCTTCCCGTGGCCGGCGGCCTCATCCGCCGGCGGCGGCGTTGAACGTTATCAAAGCGATTGATCGTGCAAACAAATTTAAAGTGGAGATTTGTAGACAACATTCATAACGCGGATTAGGAGTGCTCCCCGACGCAGCAACCAATCGGGGACAGATGATGGTTCGGCTTATCCGTATTGCCTCCCGCGGCCTTCTTGCCGCAGCTCTTTGCGGCTTTCTGGCGCATGGCGCCGCGGCGGAGGAGATCGTTTTCAAGGATCAGGAAAACCGCGAGGTGAAGCTTGCCAGGGCGGCCCAGCGCATCGTCTCGATCGTCATCCCCATGGCCTCGACGGTGATCGCGCTCGACGGGTCCACGAAAAAGCTCGTCGGCATGAACCCGACCGCCAAGAGCGCGGTGATGGAAGGCATTCTCGGCAAGATCTTCCCGGAAGCGAAGGACATTGCCTCCGATGTCACGGCTCCGAATTTCGTGCCGAACGTCGAGGCGCTGACCGCCGCCAACCCCGACCTCGTCATCCAGTGGGGCGGCCGCGGCAACGACATCGTCGCGCCGATCACCAATGCCGGGCTCACCACCATGCTGATCCTCTACGGCACGGAGGAATTGACCCGCGAATACATGACCATGGCCTCCAGGGCGCTCGGCAAGCCGGAGCGCATCGTCGAACTCGTCGAATGGCGCGACCGCGTCCAGAAGGATATCGAGGCCAGGGCGACATCGATCCCGGAGGACAAGCGTCCGAACGTTCTTTATCTGGGCCGCGCGCTTTCCGATATCAGCGCCTCGGGCACCAAGGGCAACTACAATGCCTGGTACATCGAACTCGCCGGCGGCAAGAACGCCTCGGCCGAGCTCAACGGCACGGTCTCGATCAACAGGGAACAGATCGCCCAGTGGGACCCCGAGGTGATCTTCCTCAACGCCTTCGAGGCGAAGCTCAACGTCGACTGGGTCTACAGCGACCCGGTCCTCTCCCTCACCAAGGCCGCGAAGAACAGGCGCGTCTACAAGATGCCGCTCGGCGGCTACCGCTGGGACCCGCCGAACCAGGAATCGCCGCTCTCGTGGATGTGGACCGCCAACCTCATCCAGCCCGACGTCTTCAAGTACGATGTCCGGGCGGAGATGAAGACCGCCTACAGGACGCTCTACAACTACGAGCTGACCGACGCGGATATCGACGGCATCCTCTGGACCGCGGAACAGGGCGGCGCCGCGAACTACGCCCAGTTCAAGGCGAAGTAGGCCATGGCGGCCGTGACACAGGATGAGGCGGCCCCTGCCGCCCGCCGAACCCGCATGGCCCGGCAGACGCTCGTGTTCGCCGCGCTGCTGGCGCTGTTTGCGGCCGCTTTCGTGGTCAGCCTCTGCGTCGGCCGCTTCTCCGTCCCGGCGACGCGCGCGCTGGAGCTGATCTGGCTCGGCATCACCGATCCGACCCGCGAGCTCGGGGCGATCGACGAGCGCATCGTCCTTCTGGTCCGCGCGCCGCGCGTGGTGCTGGCGGCACTTGCCGGCGCGGGACTGGCGCTCTCGGGCGCCGCCCTTCAGGGCGTCTTCCGCAATCCGCTCGTCTCCCCGGATATTCTCGGCATCAGCCAGGGGGCGGCCTTCGGCGGCGCGCTCGGCATCATGCTCGGCATCTGGGGCCTGCCGCTGATCGCCATGGTGTTCGTGTTCGGCATGGTGGCGCTCATCCTCGTCGGCATGCTGTCGCGCATCAACGGCCGCACGGAGACCGTCACGGTCATCCTCTGCGGCCTCGTCGTCAGCTCCATGTTCTCCGCGGTGGTTTCCCTCCTGCAGTTCGTCGCCGATCCCAATACGTCGCTGCCCGCCATCGTCTACTGGCTGATGGGCTCCTTCGCGACGGCGACCTGGGAGCGCACGCTGATCGCGACGCCCGGCCTCCTCCTCGGCGGCGTGCTGCTGTGGATGCTGCGCTTCCGCCTGAACATCCTGTCGCTCGACGAGGCGGAGGCGCGAAGCCTTGGCGCGAACACGACCCGCGAACGCTGGCTGGTCTTCGGGCTGATCGCCGTCATCGTCGGCAGCCAGGTGGCCGTCTCCGGCATCATCGGCTGGGTCGGCATCGTCATCCCGCATGCCGCACGCCTTCTGGTCGGCCATGACCACCGTGCGCTGCTGCCGGCCGCAGTCGTGCTCGGAGCCGGCTTCATGGTGATCATCGACACGCTCGCCCGCACGGCGACCGCCGCCGAAATCCCGCTCGGCGTCATCACCGCGCTGGTCGGCGCGCCGATCTTCGCCGTGCTGCTGCGCAACCACTACCGCGAAAGGAATGCCTCATGATCGGCCTCGAAAGCGCCGTCGTCCGGTTCGGATCGCGCACGATCATCGATGGATTGAGCTTTTCCGTTCCGGTGGGCCGAACGCTTGCCATCCTCGGCCCCAACGGCCGCGGCAAGACGACCACGCTGAAGGCCATGCTCGGTTTCCAGCGGCTGGATGCTGGGCGAAGGATCGCGCCCGAGATCGTCGGTTATGTGCCGCAGACGGGCACGAGCAACCAGCGCTACCGGGCGATCGACATCGCCGTCATGGGCCGCGCCGCTCATCTCGGCCTGTTCGGCCAGCCTGGCCCGACCGATTTCGAGATCGCCCGTTCCGCGCTGGAAAGGGCCGGCGCCATCCGCTTCGCCGATCATTTCTTCGACCGGCTGTCGGGCGGGGAGCGGCAGCTCGTGCTGCTTTCGCGCGCGCTCGCGACCGGTTCCGAGGCGCTCGTGCTCGACGAACCGGCGGCCGCCCTCGATCTTCACAACCAGGAACGGCTGCTGGCGCTGCTCAACGCGCTGCGAAAGCCGCGCGACAAGGCGATCGTCTTCACCACCCACGACCCGAACCATGCGCTGACGGCCGCGGACGACGCCCTGCTGATGATGCCGGACGGCCAGCCGCCCCTGTTCGGCCCGGTCGCCGAGACGATCACGCCCGCGCATCTGGAACATCTCTACGGCGTGCCGATGCGGGTCGTGGAGATTGCCGGACCGTCCGGAGAACCCCACCGGGCCGTTCTGCCCGCCTTTGCAGGAATTCGCGCCGCATGACCGTTCTGATGATCCAGTCGCATTACCAGGAGCCGTTCGGCATGACCGCTCCGCCGTTCGCGGAAGCCGTCGCTTCGGGCCGGATGAAGATCGTACGCGAGATGGAGTTGACAGCTGTCAACCTTGACGAGGCGCGCGGGCTGATCACCACCACCCATCTCGACCAGATCGGTTTCCAGCGCTTCGCGCAGGCGGTCACCGCCTTCCTCGATCGCGGCGGCCGGTGGATCTACAACGGCCATATCCTGCGCCCCATTCTGCCCGAGCTTGGCGTCTACCGGCCCATGCCCCAGCCGAAGCGGGCGGATTTCGACCAGAGCCGGCTCTTCGAGCATCCGATCTTCGCGGGCATCGACCAGAAGCTGCTCGAAACCAACCGCGGCGTCGCGGGCTTCTACGGCCGCGGCCACAACCCGCCGCCGGAAGGCGCCATCGTGATCAACGCGCTCGGTCCGGCCAGGGTGCCGGTCGACTGGATCTGGGCGCGCCCCGCGGGCGGTGAAATCCTGTCGCATGCCGGCAACGAATTCTGGGGATGCGGCGACGATCCCGAAACGAAGAAGCTGCTTGCCGCGCGCGCCGTCGCGTGGCTTTCCGGGGAGCTGAACCAATGACGATCCTCGCGATCCACCCGGGCGCCTATTACCATATCGAAACGCTCGAAGCGCCGCGTTACGCCGGTTATTTCGACAGGCTCGTGCGCCCGGAGGACCTGCCCGGCGAGGACCTCTCCCGGCACGCCGTCGTCTTCATCCCCTGCCGCACGCCGGCCGACCGCATGGCGCCGCATGCCGCGCAGCTTCGCGCCTATCTCGACCAGGGCGGCACGATCGTCGCCACCGGCGAGACCGCCTGGAACGTCTTCCTGCCGGGCATCGCCTTCACGCCGCAGCCGACGGACTGGTGGTGGTGGCTCACCCCTGGCGCGGATCTCGGCGTCCGCATCGCCTCGCCCGGCCATCCGCTCTTCCGCCGCCTCGGGCAGAAGGACCTGGCCTGGCACCTGCACGGCTGGTTCGACCCGCCGGAGGGCGCCGAGGTCCTGGCCGTCAACGGCGAGGGAAAGCCGATCCTCTACGTGGACGAGGTCACGACGCCCGGCCGCCTGATCATCAGCAGCCTCGATCCCTGCTTTCATCACGGATCGCATTTCATGCCGGCGACGACACGCTTCCTGGACGGGTTCCTGCCCTGGATGCGCGAGGCGCTGGACGGAGCAAGACAATGACCGATACGATCGACGTTCTCGAAGACGGCAAGCCGCTCTCCTATGGCTTTGCCGACCTGATGCACTATCATGGCTTCGGCTTTCCGGGCGGCGTCGCCCATGCGTTCAAGGCGATGCAGCGGGCATTGCCGCTGATCAGCCCCGAGGGTCCGCCGGAACGGCGCGAGATTTCGATCCGCACCGCCTTTCGCGGCCCCGGCGGCCGGGACGCCTTCGAAATAGTGACGCGCTGTCTGACGGAAGGCCGCTATACGGTCGATCCGGCGCTCGACAGGCCGGAGCGCGGCGACATCCTGCAACGCTACGTGTTCGAGTTCACCTATCGGGAGAGGACCGTCACCGTCCAGCTCCGGGAAGGCCATGTCCGCGAAGAGTTCATCCGGCTCGGGCAGAAACAGGGCCGCACGGCTGACGAAGAAGAACGCCTCACCTACCTCAAGCAGGAAATGGCCGACCGGCTGCTCGCGGCTCCGGCCGAGCAGATCTACGAAGAGGCGTGACCTCTCCTCCAGTCCTTCGACAGGCTCCTGAACCGCAGGGGCCGGCAGCGGAAATATGGCGGCGGGAACCAACTGTTCAAATCCGTCGATGCCCAATTATTGAGCTTGCGGGGCGACCGTTCAAAAAATAGTATCCCCCTCAATTCCCAGGGGGACCCGGGGGAGCAACCAACGCCGCCTCTTTTTTCAAAAGGACACGCCTCATGAAGGCCATTCGCTTCACACAATTGGCAACCCTTGCAGTGCTCGCGACGTTCGGCGGCGCAGCGACCGCGAGCGCGCAGTCGAAGACCTTCACCATTTCCTGGTGGGGCTATAACGGCGAGAAGATGAATGCCAACATCATCGAGCCGTTCAAGAAGATCTGTGGCTGCGACATCGTCTTCGAAACCGGCAACAACGCCGACCGGCTGAACAAGCTGAAACTGCGCGACGGCAAGGGCGTCGACGTCATCTATCTCTCCGACAGTTTCTCGCAGCTCGGCATCGAGCAGGGCCTGTTCAGGGAGATCGACCCCGCCAAGATCCCGAACCTTTCGGAAATCTACGAACTCGGCCGCACGCCGCAGGGCAAATACGGCCCGGCCTACACGATCGGCCGCGTCGGGCTCGTCTATGACGCCGCCAAGGTCAATCCGCCGATCGCCTCCTGGGGCGACCTGTGGCGTCCGGACCTGAAGAGCGCGGTCTCGCTGCCGGGCATCACCACCACCGCCGGCCCGATGGCCGTCATCCAGGCTGGCAAGCACGCGGGCGTCGACCCTTATGCCGACACGGAAAAGACCTTCAAGGCCATCGAGGCGCTGAAGCCGAACGTCGTGAAGAACTACAATACAGGTTCCGAACTGGTGAACCTGATCTCGACCGGTGAAGTGCGCGTCGCCATGGCGCAGGACTTCACGCTCACTTCCATGCAGGCCGCGGTGAAGACCATGACATGGGCGAAGCTCAAGGAAGGCGATATTGCCACGGTCAACACGATCAACATTTCCAAGGGCACCGAGAACCTCGATCTGGCCTACAAGTTCATCGACTTCATCCTGTCGAAGGACGTGCAGCAGAAGGAAGCCGAACAGGGCGTCGACGCGCCGATCAACACCAAGGTGGTGCTCACCCCGGAACAGGCGAAGATCTGGACCTATGGTGCGGAGCAGGTCGGAAGCCTCAGCCTGATCAGCTATTCGAAGATGAATGCTGCGAAGACCGAGTGGATCGATCAGTGGAATGAGGTGTTTGGGAAGTAAGGTTGACCGCCGTAACCAATTGAGGTCAGAGCAAGCGGCCCCTCACCCGGCCTCCGCTTTGCTCGGCCACCCTCTTCCCGCTGGGGAGAGGAGGAACGGCAACGGTGCGGCACCTCCCCTTCTCCCCTCGGGGAGAAGGGGGCCCGAAGGGCCGGATGAGGGGGCCACGACCTCGACGTGAGATAATGAACCCAATGACCAAACTCGCCAAATGGGGCCTGCCACTACCCGCGACGATCGCTGTCGTAGTGCTGCTGATCATCCCCGTGGCCCTCACCATCGCCACCACGTTCGGTGAGACGAAAGGCGTATTCTCCACCTATGCCGCCTTCTTCAACAGCGGTTTCCGCCGCGCCGTGCTCTGGCGCACGCTGGAGGTGGCGCTGATCACCACGGCGATCTCGCTCGTCATCGGTTTCGTCACGGCCTATGTCATCGCCCAGATGCCGGGGCGGCTGAAAAGCATCGCGATCATCGCCGCGGTGTTTCCGCTGCTGACCGGCGTCGTCGTCCGCTCCTTCGCCTGGCTGATCATCCTCGGCAAGAACGGCATCATCAACACGTCCCTCCTGTCGGTCGGGCTGATCTCCGAGCCGCTTTCCATGCTTTACACGGAAGGCTCGGTCATCGTCGCCATGGTCTATCTCTTCGTGCCGCTGATGATCCTGACACTGACCGGCGTGCTGGAGGGCATTCCGCGCGACCTGATCGAGGCCTCCGCCTCGCTCGGCGCAAAACCGGTCCCGACCTTCCTGCAGGTCATCCTGCCGCTTGCGACCCCCGGCCTCATCGTCGGCGCGGTGCTGGTCTTCACCGGCAGCTTCACCTCCTACGCGACCCCCCAGCTTCTCGGCGGAGAAAAGCAGATGATGATGGGCACGTTCCTCTATCAGCGCGCCATGGTGACCTTCGACTGGGTCGGGGCGTCCACCATCGCGGCGATCATGGTGGTCATCACCATCGCCGTCGTCACCATCATGAGCCGGATCGCCCGGCGGCTGAACCCGATGGCGGTGTGATCCAGATGCCGGTACGCATCCATCCCCTTCTCGGCGCCTTCGCCGGCCTCGTCTTCCTCTTCCTGCTGGCGCCGCTCGTCATCATCGTCGGCGCGTCCTTGAGCGACACGACCTACCTGACCTTTCCACCGCAGGGCCTCAGCCTGCGCTGGTTCGCCAACATCTTCCAGATCGAGGCCTTCCGCCGCACGGCGCTGACCAGCCTGCAGGTCGCCTTCCTCGGCACCGCGCTTTCGCTTCTGATCGGCATCCCCGCCGCCTACGCGCTGAACCGCTACCGGGTGGAGCTGCCGCGCTGGCTTTCCACGCTCTTCGTGCTGCCGATCCTGGTGCCGGAAATCGTCTTCGGCTTCTCGCTGCTCAAGTCGATCACGATCGGCCTCGGCCTGCCGGTCTTCCCGAGCCTCCTCCTCGGCCATGCGCTGCTTGTGCTGCCCTATTCGGTGCGGGTGGTCGGCGCAAGCCTCGCCGCCTTCGACTTTTCCATCGAGGAGGCGGCCCGCAGCCTCGGCTGTCCGCCGGTGAAGACCTTCATGACGGTGGTGCTGCCGAACATCCGCGCCGGCGTCATCGCCGCCTTCATCCTCGCCTTCATCACCTCGATCAACGACGTTTCCGTCTCGGTCTTCCTGACCGGCCCCGGCATCTCCACCCTGCCGATCCAGATCCTCGCCCATATGGAACAGTTCTTCGATCCGACGATCGCATCCGTCTCCGTGCTCCTGATGATGGTCACCGTCGGCGTCATGGCGATCGTCGAAGCGACGCTCGGCCTCACCTTCCTGACAAAGTAGCCCCCGTGACCGTATCCCTGACCATCGAAAACCTTGTCGCCCACTACGGAACCACCCAGGTTCTGAAAGACCTGTCACTCTCGGTCGCGGCCGGCGAACTCGTTTCGCTCCTCGGCTCAAGCGGCTGCGGCAAGACGACGACGCTGCGCATCGTCGCGGGTTTCCTGCAGCCGACCGCAGGCACGGTGCGGCTAGGCGAGAGGGACCTCACGGCACTGCCCGCCCACGCCCGCGATATCGGCCTCGTCTTCCAGAACTACGCGCTCTTTCCGCACCTTTCGGTGCTCGACAACGTCGCCTTCGGCCTCAAACAGCGCGGCATCGCAAGGGCCGACCGCGAGAAGCGGGCGAAGGCCATGCTGGAGCGCGTCGGCCTTGCACCGCTTGCCGACCGGCTTCCCGCCGCCCTTTCCGGCGGCCAGAAGCAGCGGGTGGCGCTCGCCCGCGCGCTGGTCATCGAGCCGCCGCTGCTGATGTTCGACGAGCCGCTTTCCAACCTCGATGCAAAGCTCAGGATCGACATGCGCGTCGAGATCCGCCAGCTCCAGCGCGCCAATGGCACGACCTCGCTTTATGTCACCCACGACCAGGAAGAGGCGTTCTCGATTTCCGACCGGGTGGCGATCATGAACGCCGGCCGCATCCTGCAGCTCGACACGCCGGAGGTGCTCTATCGCAAGCCCGCGAACGCCTTCGTCGCCCGGTTCGTCGGCTTCGAGAACCTGATTCGCATGAAGGTGACCGGGCGGCAGGGCGCGACCGTGACGGCGGAGGCCGCCGGCGGAACCAGGCTGCATCTTTCACAGGACATGTTCGGGCCGATCGGGGACGACTTCGTGCTCGCCTGCCGCGCCGACGGCCTGTCGGTCCGCCGCGAGGGCGAAGGCATTCCCGCGACGCTCGGCATGCGCACCTATCTCGGCCGCGCCTATCAGTACAAATGCGCGACGGCGGCCGGCGAGATCACCGCCAACGGCGCCCTTTCCGATCCCCTGGATGCGGGAATCGCGGCCGTCCTCACGCCGGTTCCCGAACAGTGCTGCATCCTCGATCCGGAAGACTGATCAGGGACTTGCCGCCGAAGGCCGCGGCGGCGCCAGATCCCCGCTCGCCACCGGCAGGATTTCAGGCATAGCGGCAAATCGGCAACACGGCCGGGCAGGTCCCGTGCGATGCCGCGAAACGCCCGCATTTGAATGGCGAAGCCCGCGATGCGGCTGCGGGCGGCCCCTTCGGGGCGCAACCGGACCGGGCATCCGGCCGTGCGGCTGCAGGCGCTCCCGCCGCGTCGTTGACACAAATCAAAGCGCTTCAACATTCCGTGTGTCAGCAGAACATGGTCAGCAATCCACCAACCAGCACCGCGCATCCGCGTTGCGAGGCCCAAGACCATGAATCATGTCTCCGAAACCATCTTGCTGGCGATAGGCACCTTCCTCGCCCTGCTTGGGGCTGCCTTTGCCCATGACAGTCTGTTCGCCGCCCACATGTGGGTCCTGTTCTTCGTGCTGCTCATCAGCACCATCGTCATGCTCCGCCGGATTTCCTTCGCGCCGGCGGGACAGGCGTCGAACCTCTCGGTGAAATCCGAGTATTTCGACGAAGTCATCAAATACGGCGCCATCGCCACGGTATTCTGGGGCGTCGTCGGCTTCCTGGTCGGCGTCGTCGTGGCGCTGCAGCTTGCCTTTCCGGACCTCAATATCGAGCCGTGGTTCAATTTCGGCCGCATGCGTCCGCTACATACCTCGGCGGTCATCTTCGCCTTCGGGGGCAACGCGCTGATCGCCACCTCCTTCTACGTGGTCCAGCGCACGTCGCGCGCCCGGCTCTTCGGCGGCGACCTCGCGTGGTTCGTCTTCTGGGGCTACCAGCTCTTCATCGTCATGGCCGCGACCGGCTACCTGCTGGGCATCACCCAGGCCCGCGAATACGCCGAGCCGGAATGGTATGTGGACGTCTGGCTGACGATCGTCTGGGTCGCCTACCTGGCCGTCTTCCTGGGCACGATCCTGGTCCGCAAGGAGCCGCATATCTATGTGGCGAACTGGTTCTATCTCGCCTTCATCGTCACCATCGCCATGCTGCATGTGGTGAACAACCTGGCTGTACCGGTCTCCTTCCTCGGGTTCAAGAGCTACTCGGCGTTCTCGGGCGTCCAGGATGCGCTGACCCAGTGGTGGTACGGCCACAACGCCGTCGGCTTCTTCCTGACGGCCGGCTTCCTCGGCATGATGTACTACTTCATTCCGAAGCAGGTGAACCGTCCGGTCTATTCCTACCGCCTGTCGATCATCCACTTCTGGGCCCTGATCTTCATGTACATCTGGGCCGGTCCGCACCACCTGCACTACACCGCCCTGCCCGACTGGGCGCAGACGCTCGGCATGGTCTTCTCCGTCATGCTGTGGATGCCCTCCTGGGGCGGCATGATCAACGGCCTGATGACGCTTTCGGGCGCCTGGGACAAGATCCGCACCGACCCGATCGTCCGAATGATGGTCATGGCCGTCGCCTTCTACGGCATGGCGACCTTCGAAGGGCCGATGATGTCGATCAAGGCCGTCAACTCGCTCAGCCACTACACGGACTGGACGATCGGCCATGTGCATTCCGGCGCACTCGGCTGGAACGGCCTCATCACCTTCGGCGCGATGTACTACCTCGTTCCCAAGCTCTGGAAGCGCGAGCGCCTCTATTCGGTCCGCATGGTCAACTGGCACTTCTGGCTCGCCACGCTCGGCATCGTCGTCTACGCGGCGGTCATGTGGGTCGCCGGCGTGCAGCAGGGCCTGATGTGGCGCGAATACGACGACCAGGGCTTCCTCGTCTATTCCTTCGCGGAAACCGTCGCGGCCATGTTCCCCTACTACGTGCTTCGCGCCGTCGGCGGCGGGCTCTTCCTCGCCGGAGCGCTCATCATGGCCTTCAACATCACCATGACCATCCTCGGCTACCAGCGCAGGGAAGCCCCGATCGGCGGCGCGCTCGCGCCTGCCCTGCAGCCGGCCGAGTAAGGAGCTTCGCACATGTCCATACTCGACAAACACCACATCATCGAACGCAACGCGACGCTTCTTCTCGTCGGTTCGCTGCTCGTCGTCTCGATCGGCGGCATCGTGGAAATCGCCCCGCTCTTCTACCTTCAGAACACGATCGAAAAGGTGGAAGGGATGCGGCCCTACTCGCCGCTCGAACTGGCGGGCCGGAACATCTACATCCGTGAAGGCTGCTACGTCTGTCACAGCCAGATGATCCGCCCCTTCCGCGACGAGGTGGAGCGCTACGGCCATTATTCGCTGGCC
Source organism: Neorhizobium puerariae (assembly GCF_042429745.1). Lineage (NCBI taxonomy): Bacteria > Pseudomonadati > Pseudomonadota > Alphaproteobacteria > Hyphomicrobiales > Rhizobiaceae > Neorhizobium > Neorhizobium puerariae. The sequence continues at coordinate 250,818 of NZ_JBHMAA010000011.1, forward strand.
GCGGAATCGATGTACGACCATCCGTTCCAGTGGGGTTCGAAGCGCACGGGACCCGATCTCGCCCGCGTCGGCGACCGCTACTCGAACGAGTGGCACGTACAGCACCTGATCGAGCCGCGCGACGTGGTTCCGGAATCGGTCATGCCGAGCTACTCCTTCCTCAAGGAGACCCCGCTCAAGATTGCCGACGTCTCCATGGAGCTCAAGGCCAACCGCGCCGTCGGCGTCCCCTATTCGGACGAGATGCTGGAGAACGCCAAGGCCGACCTGGCGGCCCAGGCCAACCCGAACGCCGACACGTCCGGACTGCTTGCCCGCTACCCCAAAGCCAAGGTCGGGGATTTCGACGGCGACCCGAAAAACCTGACGGAGATGGACGCGCTGATCGCCTATCTGCAGATGCTCGGCACGCTGGTCGACTTCTCGACCTATGACGATGCCGCCGGTTATCGCTGAGGAGAAGGCAGATGGAAATCTACACGGCCATGCGCCACTTCGCCGACAGCTGGGGTCTGCTCGCCATGACCCTCTTCTTTCTCGGCGTTCTCGTCTTCACCCTGCGCCCCGGCGCGAAAGCCTCAGCCAACGAGGCCGCCCAGATCCCTCTGAAGGAGGATTGAGACATGGCGGACAAACATATCGATGATCTCAGCGGCGTCGAGACCACCGGCCACGAGTGGGACGGCATCCGCGAACTCAACAACCCCATGCCGCGCTGGTGGGTCTATACCTTCTACGCGACGATCCTGTGGGCGATCGGCTATTGCGTCCTCTATCCGGCATGGCCGATGATCAACGAGGCGACGAAGGGCGTGCTCGGATTCTCGAGCCGCGCGGAACTCGCCGCCGACATGAACGCCGCCAGGGCGGCGCAGGGCGCGGTGCTGGAGAAGATATCGAGCGCGTCGCTGGAGGAAATCATCGCCGATCCGCAGCTCGCGCAGTTTGCGACGGCGGGCGGCGCCGCGGCCTTCCGCGTCAACTGCACGCCGTGCCACGGCACCGGCGCGACCGGCGGCCAGGGCTACCCGAACCTCAACGACGACGACTGGCTGTGGGGCGGCGATGTCAACGCCATCCACCAGACCATTGCCCACGGTATCCGCGACAGCGTCGATCCGGAGACCCGGGTTTCGGAAATGCCGGCCTTCGCCGACATGCTGAAGCCGGAGGAAGTCCGGCAGGTGGCTGCCTACGTCATCAGCCTGACCGGCACCCCGCACGATCCTTCGCTCGTGGACGCCGGCAAGCAGGTGTTCGCCGACAACTGCGCCTCCTGCCACGGCGAGGATGCGAAGGGCAATCGCGAGATGGGCGCTCCCGATCTTGCCGACGCCATCTGGCTGAAGGTGAGCACCGAGGCGGATATCGCCAACCAGGTGCGCTCGCCGAAGCATGGCGTGATGCCGGCCTGGGCCGGCCGTCTCGGCGACACGACCGTCAAGCAGCTCACCGTCTACATCCATTCTCTGGGTGGCGGGGAGTAACAGCCCTCTTATGAAAAAGGAGGAAAGGCCGCGCATGTGTGCGGCCTTTCACCTGTTCTGCCGGTGGCCTCTGCGTGCCTGCCCCGTTTCATTGGCAGCGGAGGTCGCTTTGTCGCAGCCGGTTCCGGCCATCGGGGAGTCCATTGTTGACTTAAGTCAAGGATCGGGACGGGGCTTGGTGCGACAAGGTATGGGACAAAGGATCGCTCCCATGAATCTCTACAGTGCCCCCGGTCTGGACCCGAACGACGACGCATCCGTGGAACGTATAGACGTTCAGCCGGTGCATGCGCCCGGCAAGCCGCGCCAGCCCCTCTACGAAAAGCGCAGGAAGATCTTCCCGAAACGGGCCGAAGGGCAGTTCCGGCGTTTCAAGTGGCTGGTGATGCTCATCACCCTCGGCATCTATTACCTGACGCCCTGGATTCGCTGGGACCGCGGCCCCTTTGCGCCCGACCAGGCGGTGCTTGTCGATCTGGCGAGCCGCCGCTTCTATTTCTTCTTCATCGAGATCTGGCCGCAGGAATTCTTCTTCGTCGCCGGGCTTCTGGTCATGGCGGGATTCGGCCTGTTCCTCGTCACATCCGCGGTCGGCCGCGCCTGGTGCGGTTATACCTGTCCGCAGACCGTCTGGGTCGATCTCTTCCTGGCCGTCGAGCGGTTCTTCGAGGGTGACCGGAACGCCCGCATGAAGCTCGACGCGGCGCCGTGGAGCTTCGACAAGCTCTGGAAGCGCGTCGCCAAGCACGCCACCTGGATCGTGATCGCGATCGCCACTGGCGGCGCCTGGATCTTCTACTTCGCCGATGCGCCCTCCCTCGCCTTCGATTTCGTCACGGGCCAGGCGGCCGGCGTCGCGTATTCGACCGTCGCGATCCTGACCGGCACCACCTATGTGCTCGGCGGGCTGATGCGCGAGCAGGTCTGCATCTACATGTGCCCCTGGCCGCGCATCCAGGCGGCCATGCTCGACGAGAATTCGCTGGTCGTCACCTATAACGACTGGCGCGGGGAGCCGCGCAGCCGGCACGCCAAGAAGGCCGCGGCCGCCGGCCAGCCGGTCGGCGACTGCGTCGACTGCAACGCCTGCGTGGCCGTCTGTCCCATGGGCATCGACATCCGCGACGGGCAGCAGCTCGCCTGCATCACCTGTGCGCTCTGTATCGATGCCTGCGACGGGGTGATGGACAAGATCGGCAAGCCGCGGGGCCTCATCGCCTATGCGACGCTCAGCGAATACGAAGCGAACATGGCGCTTGCCACCAATGGCGGCACGACGGTCATCGAGCCGGCGCGGGTGCGCAATCCGGACGGGTCCTTCGCCGACAAGGTCCGCCATTTCAACTGGCGGATCATCTTCCGCCCCCGCACGCTGCTCTATTTCAGCGTCTGGGCGGCCGTCGGCATCGGCCTCGTCTATGCGCTTCTTTCGCGCGACCGGCTGGAGATCAACGTCCTGCATGACCGCAATCCGCAATTCGTGCTGGAATCGGACGGATCGATCCGCAACGGCTATACGATCAGGCTGCTCAACATGATCCCCGAACCGCGCACCATCCTGATCTCGATGGACGGCCTTCCGGAAGCGACGATGAAGATCACCGGCATCACCGACGTGCCCGGCCGCCTCTTCGCCGTGCAGGTGGAGCCGGACAAGACGCTGGCGCTCAAGATCTTCGTCACCCTTCCCAAGGGAGCGATATCCACGGAAGCCGAGGATTTCCATTTCATCGCCGAGGACCGGTCCAGCCACGAAAAGGACGTCCGCGGAGCGGTCTTCAACACGCCGGGAGCCAGAAAATGAGCACGACCCAACAGAAGTCCTTCGTCTTCACCGGATGGCATATGGTGGGCGTCATGGTGATGTTTTTCGGGACGATCATCTCGGTGAATTTCTACATGGCCTACAACGCCGTGACGAGCTGGAGCGGGCTGGTGGCGGAAAACACCTATGTCGCCAGCCAGCAGTTCAACGGAAAGGCCGAGGAGGCGCGGGCGCTCGCGGCAACCGGGGTCACCGGCAAGCTGGCCATCAACGGCTCGGATGTGCGCTACGAGGTCTTCCACCCCAAGGACGGGCCGGTCGCGGCCGACAGCCTGGTGCTCCGTTTCAAGCGGCCCGTCGGGGAGCATCAGGATTTCGAACTCGACCTCGCGCCCGGGGCCAAGGGCGTCTTCACCGCCACGCACCAGGTGCTGCCCGGCCACTGGATCGTCGAAGCCAGCGCCTTTCGGGACGGCAAGCGCATCCTGCACCAGGCCGAACGCGTCGCAGTCCTGAGGGGGCAACAATGAGCTGCTGCGCACCGGGCGTCGAAGGCTCCCTGGAGCATGCCCTGCCCTCCCCGGAAGAACTCCTGCTGTCCAGCCGGGTCGTCGGCCCCGGCTTGCGCCAGACCGATCTCAGCGTGCCGCAGGTCCATTGCGGCACCTGCATCACGACCATCGAAAAGGCGCTGAGGGCGCTTCCAGTGGTGGAGCGCGCGCGTGTCAACCTGTCGACGAAGCGCGTGTCCGTCGTCTGGAAGGAGAAGATCGGAAGCGAGCCGACGGACCCCGGCACCCTCGTGAAGGCGATCGTCGATGCGACGGGCTACGACGCGCATCTCTTTTCGGCCGACGGGGATACGGGAGAAAAGCTGCAGCGCGACCTGATCCGGGCCGTCGCGCTCACGGGTTTCGCCGCCGCCAACATCATGCTGCTTTCCGTTTCCGTCTGGTCGGGAGCGGACGCCGCGACGCGCGATCTCTTCCACTGGATCTCGGCCATGATCGCCGCGCCGGCGCTCATCTATGGCGGACGTTTCTTCTACCAGTCGGCGTGGAAAGCGCTCCGCCGTGGCCGCACGAACATGGACGTGCCGATCGCGCTCGCCATCACGCTTTCCTATGCGGTTTCCCTCTGGGAGACCATGCACCACGGAGAACATGCCTGGTTCGATGCGACCGCATCGCTGCTGTTCTTCCTGCTGATCGGCCGCACCCTCGACCACATCATGCGCGACCGGGCGCGGGCCGCGATCACCGGGCTTGCAAGGCTTTCTCCGCGCGGCGCGATGGTCGTCGGCGCGGACGGCTCGCGGGAATACCGCGCCGTCGAGGACATCGCCCCGGGGGACAGGGTCTCGATCGCCATGGGTGAACGCGTGCCGGTGGACGGGATCGTGGAAAGCGGCGCGAGCGACCTCGATGTCTCGATCGTCAACGGCGAGAGCGCGCCACGGCCGGTCAGGCCGGGCGATGCGATCCAGGCCGGAACGCTCAGCCTCACGGGCCCGCTGGTCCTGAAGGCGACGGCGGCGGCCAGGAATTCGTTCCTTTCGGAAATCATCGGGCTGATGGAAGCCGCCGAAGGCGGACGCGCGCGTTACCGCCGCATCGCCGACCGCGCCGCGCAATATTATTCGCCCGCCGTCCATCTCCTGGCGCTCACCGCCTTCCTGTCCTGGGGGTTCATCGGCGGCGACTGGAAACAGGCGATGCTGATCGCCATCGCGGTTCTCATCATCACCTGCCCCTGCGCGCTGGGGCTTGCGGTGCCCGTGGTGCAGGTCGTCGCGGCCGGGCGGCTGTTCAGGAACGGCATCATGGTCAAGGACGGTTCCGCCATGGAGCGGCTGGCCGAGATCGACACCGTGCTCTTCGACAAGACGGGCACCCTGACCCTCGGCCGGCCGAAGCTGGTCGACACCGGCAAGGCGACGCCATGCCATCTTGCGGTCGCCGCAGGCCTCGCCGGACATTCGCGCCATCCGCTCTCGAAGGCCCTTTACGGCCTTGCCACAGGCCCGGTTCCCGTCTTCGACGAGGTCGTCGAACTGCCGGGCAAGGGCCTTGAGGGGCACACCAACAAGGGAACCTACCGCCTCGGCAATCGCCGCTTCGCCTGCGGGGATGCGAATGCCCGGTCGCCGGCCGACGCCGATCTCGAAGTCGTGCTGTCGCGCGACGGAAAGGAACTCGCCTGCTTCCGCTTCGAGGACGCCCTGCGTCCGGACGCGCGCGAGGCGATCGACGATCTTCTCGTGGAGGGCCTGTCGAGCGGCATCCTTTCGGGCGACCGCGCCGGCGCCGTGCGCAGCCTCGCCAACCGCCTCGGCATCGACCAGTGGAAGTCCGAGCTGTCTCCGAAGGAGAAGGCCGAATTCTGCCGTTCGCTGGCGGGAGAGGGACACAGGGTCCTGATGGTCGGCGACGGCATCAACGACGCCCCGGCGCTCGCCGCGGCGCATGTGTCGATCGCGCCTGCGACGGCGGCCGACATCGGCCGCCAGGCCGCCGACTTCGTCTTCATGCACGAAAGCCTTGAAGCGGTGCCGCTGGCGATCGACGTCTCGCGGCGCGCCGGGCGGCTGATCCGCCAGAACTTCGCGCTCGCCATCGGCTACAACGTCATCGCCGTGCCGATCGCGCTTGCCGGTTACGCGACGCCGCTGATCGCCGCCGTCGCCATGTCGACCTCGTCCATCATCGTGGTCGCCAATGCGCTGCGGCTCAACCGGTCCGGACAGGCGAGCCATGCGGCCTTTTCCGAAGCCGGGATCGGTTCCGCACATTCCGGGGAGGCCCGACTCGCATGAACATGCTGATCTACCTCATTCCCATCGCGCTTTTCCTCGGAGGGCTGGGCCTCTTCGCCTTCCTCTGGTCGCTGAAAAGCGGGCAATACGACGATCTCGACGGAGCGGCCTGGAGAATACTGGAGGAAGATCCGCCCGAGTGATGCCGCCGGCCCGTCGCGACCGGACGGCCGTCCGGGCATGACCCGGAATGGCGGTCATTCCCCTCGTTTTCAGGGGAAGTCGGTCGTTTTTCGGGGAAGTCAGTCCAGAATCTCGCGGAGCCGCGTGGCGAGTTCTCTGGCGGTATAGGGTTTTCTCAGCCAGCTTCCGGAATGGGCAAGCTCGCGCCCGGCGATCGCCGGCTCCGCATAACCCGACGTGAACAGAACCTTGATGTCCGGCCGCAGGCTGCGGACTTCGCTCGCCAGTTCGTCGCCGGTCATCCCGCCCGGCATGGCGATGTCGGTGAAGAGAAGCGCGATGTCGTCGTTCTGGGTGAGCCGGTCGAGCGCTTCGATCCCGTTCGACGCTTCGAGAACGCGGTATCCGAAGTCCATCAGGCGCGAAACGGTAACCCGGCGCACGCGCGGATCGTCTTCGACGACGAGGACCTTCTCGATACCTCCGGGGATTTCGGTCGCCCTGCGGAAACCCATGGTCCCCAGCCCCAGATCGATATCCACCTTGCTGACGGCCGGCAGGAAAATCCTGACGCTGGTCCCCTGCCCGGGCTCGCTGTAGAGCTGGACATTGCCGCCCGACTGCTTGGCGAAGCCGTAGACCATGGAAAGGCCAAGCCCCGTGCCCGCTCCCAGCCCCTTGGTGGTGAAAAACGGCTCGAACGCCTTTTCCCTCACATCCGGGCTCATCCCCGTGCCGGTATCCGTCACGGAGATCAGCACATAGTCTCCGGTACGCACAGGCGGATACATCTGGGCATAATCGACATCGAGCTTCACCCGGGAAACCTCGATCGTCAGCTTGCCGCCGCGCGGCATCGCGTCCCGGGCGTTGATCACCAGATTGAGAAGCGCGTTCTGAAGCTGCGGGGCGTCCACCAGCGCCTCGTTGGAAGCGCCGTTCACGACGGTCCGCAATTCGATGGTCTCCCCGACGCTTCGCCGCAGGAGATTCGAGAACCCCGAAATCAGAGTGCCGATATCGGCGAGCCTGGGATTGAGCGGCTGGCGGCGTCCGAAGGCCAGCAGCTGGCCGGTCAGCTTGGCGCCGTCTTCGGCGGCATCCTGCGCCTCGCGCAGCAGCACGAGCAGTCTCTCGTCCGAGAGCTTGCTCTCGATCATTTCGAGATTGCCGCCGATGACGGTCAGCAGATTGTTGAAATCATGCGCCAGACCGCCGGTGAGCTGGCCGATCGCTTCCATCTTCTGCGATTGCCGGAGCTCCTCCTCCATCCTGTGACGGCTGGTCAGGTCCCGGATGAAACCGGTGAAGATGCGCTTGCCGCTGGTGACAGTCTCGCCGACCGCAAGCTCCATCGGGAATATCGATCCATCCTTGCGCTGTCCCATGACGACGCGGCCGTAACCGATGATGCGGCGCTCTCCCGTTCTCTTGTAGCGGGAAAGATAATTGTCATGCGCCTCCTTCGCCGGCGCGGGCATCAGCGCGTTGACGGTATTGCCGACCATCTCGCTGCTGGAAAAGCCGAAAAGCCGCTCGGCGGCGGCGCTGAAGGATGTGATGATGCCCGCCTCGTCGATGACGACCATCGCCTCGGGCACGGTGTCGAGGATCGAGCGCAGATGCGCTTCCCGCGCGGCGAGATCGTCCTGCACCCTCTTCATTTCGGTGATGTCGTTGTTTGTCTGGATGATCACCGCTTTCTCGCCCCGGGACGGGTTTACGGCGACCCATCGCGTGGCCACGAACACCGGATGGCCATCCTTGTGGCGGTGGACGACCTCCCCTTCCCATCCGTGATCTTCCCGGACGCGACGGCGGATCTCGTCGAGCGGCAGCGGAAACCGCGCCGCGAGGAGGTCGTACACGATCCTGCCGACGGCTTCCGCCTTCTTCCAGCCATAGAGATGCTCGCAGCCGTTCGTCCACTGGCTGATGACCCCGTCTTCCCCATGGACGATCAGATTGGCATCGTCGAGCACATTCGTGACGGCGTCGAGGAGGTTGGTGGTCGTCGCGACGATGGCCGTATTCCCGCTCATGGTGGACCTGCCAGGATATATGTCAGTGGCGCCGGCGATCTCCCTGCGCCATCAGGTCGTGAAGCGCTTCGGGACATTCGCCGCCGTCTCCCGCGAGCTGGGCCAGCATGCCCGGCTTCTCGATCTTGATGAAATGGCGTGCGGCGGGGTTCGTGACATTCACGACGCCCTTGCCGATCAGCTTGGTGATCGTGCGCGATACCGTCTCGATGGTGAGGCCGAGATAATCCGCCATGTCCTGGCGGGTCATCGGCAGTTCGATCGTGGTCTCGCGGTTGCCGCCGGCGATCATGCGCCGCAGATGCCTGAGCAGGAAGGTGCAAAGCCGCTCTTCGGCCGTCTTGCTCGACAGCAGCACCAGCTGATCCTGCACGGCGGCCATCTCGTCGCAGACCCGGGAGAAGACTTCGGGGCGCAATTCGTCGGAATCGGCGACCGCATCGTCGAAGGCCCGGCGCGCCAGCCGGCGTACCTTGGTCGGGGTGATCGCCTCCGCACTGTAGAGATAGCGCTCCTTCAGCGAAACGCCGACGATGTCGCCGGCATACAGGAAACCGGTGATCACCCGCCTGCCGTCCGAGATGATCCGGAAAATCCGCAGCGTGCCTTCCACGACCTCGAAAACGTGCCGGGTCTCGTCACCCTCGAAGAACAGGGACTGGCCTATCGCCAGATGCTCGGCCGGCTGCCTGGAAAAGAGCCCATGCAGGCTGTCAGCTTCCTTGAAGGGAGTGGCTTTCGCGACCTGGTGGGAATTCGCATAGCTGCTGAGAAACACTGGCTTGGCCTCCGTTCTTTCTGCGGAGGAATTGACCTTCTTCAAGTAACATGCGGATGCCGCGCATGTGAAAAACGGTTCGATTTGGTAACAGTCTGTAACAGGGCAAAGGCGCTTCAGGAGAGCGCCAGTTCCGGCACTTCCTTGAACAGCACGCTCGGGTCGGTGAGGTATTTCGCGAATATCGGCAGGCTGGCGCCGCCGATCGCGCGGGCCTGGGAGCCTACCTGCCCCTCGATGATATCGGGGATGATCACCCCCTGCAGGTCGAGTTCCGCCACCGCCTTGATGGTCGAGGCCACGATGCGCCTGCGCACCCAGGACGGAAAACCGCCGTCGATCACGGCCGCCCCGAAATCGATGATCGAGGCTGCGGCGATGATGGCCTGGGCGAGCGCGCCGGCCGTCTCCTGAATCCAGATGTCCAGCGGTTCGCCGAAATCGATCCAGTCGTCGGCGGAATACCAGAGCGGCTCCGGGTCGATGTTCCGCTCCCGCAGGAGGTTCTCCAGGACGAAGATCGAGGCGATGTCCAGCAGCTGGCGCGTGGCCCCGTCCCTGCCGCGAACCGGAAGCGGCGCCACGGCCCCGGCGGTTCCCGTCCGGCCGGAGAATATCGCCGAATTCAGGACGATCCCGCCGCCGACGAAAGAGCCGATGAAGAAATATACGAAATCCGGATAGGACGGCCCGACGCCGAACACCAGTTCCGCCCCGCAGGCGCTGGTCGCATCGTTCTGCAGGTAGACCGCGTGCCTGACCCGGCCCGCGATTTCCCCCTGCAGGTCGAACCCGCGCCAGACGTCCATCGCCCCTGCCGGAGCCCCCACCTCGTCCGCCCAGTTCCAGAGTTCGAACGGCGCCGCAATCCCGATCCCCGCGATCCGGCTTCGCTGCAGTTCGTCGAGCTGCCCTTCGAGCCTTTCGATGCCCGCCGTGATGATCTCGATTATCTTTGCGGGAAGCGGATAGGCGTAGGTCTCGTGATGTTGCAGGCGGATGCGGCCGACGAAGTCGATCAGCACGAGGTCGGCGCTGCGCCGGCCTATCTTCACCCCGAACGAATAGACCGCATCGGGATTGAGACGCATCGGCACCGAAGGCTGCCCCACCCGGCCGCGCACCGGCTCTCCCCGCAGGAGCAGGCCGTCCTTTTCGAGCGCCCGCATGATGACGGAAACGGTCTGCGCGGAAAGCCCGCTGCGCCGGGTGATGTCGGCTTTCGACATCGATCCGTGAAGACGCACCAGCGAAAGGACAAGCCTTTCGTTATAGGCCCTGACGCGCACCTGATTGGAACCACCGGTGAAATTCCCCAGCGGCGCCACATTGTCCGAAACCGACATCCACCTTTCCTCCCGGAATTCCCCCTTCATGCACCGCACCTTGCTGAGGCCGCACAGCTTTTTGATATTTCACGGCAAAACTGCAAGGATATAACGCGAGTGGGCATCGGAATTCCGCACCTCCAATAGTCGAACTATGCCACGGCAAATAAATAATTCAATCGGAATTAATTATTGACAGGGCATTTGAACTCGTTCTTAATCAACCTCGCAAATGGCACGGGACGGCTTTGGAGGAGGCGCCTGTCGAATTCGATGGCAACCCGTGCCCATCCATCCGTCCGCACAGCGGACAGAGCCACTCTCGGGAGGAGTCCATGAAGAAATCCGTACTTTCTGCCGCTTTCGGCGCGCTTGTTCTGGGCGTCGCCTTTTCCGCGCCGGCCGAGGCCGCAGGCGTCTCGGCCTGCCTGATCACCAAGACGGACACCAATCCCTTCTTCGTCAAGATGAAGGAAGGCGCGACCGCCAAGGCGAAGGAACTCGGCGTGACGCTGAAATCCTATGCCGGCAAGATCGACGGCGACAGCGAAAGCCAGGTCGCCGCGATCGAAAGCTGCATCGCCGACGGCGCGAAAGGCATCCTGATCACGGCATCCGACACCAAGGGCATCGTCTCTTCCGTCAAGAAGGCGCGGGATGCAGGCCTCCTCGTCATCGCGCTGGACACGCCGCTCGATCCGGCTGACGCCGCCGACGCCACCTTCGCCACCGACAACCTGCTCGCCGGCAAGCTGATCGGCCAATGGGCCAAGGAGACGCTCGGCGACAAGGCCAAGAGCGCCAAGGTCGGCTTCCTCGACCTGACGCCGTCGCAGCCGACCGTGGATGTCCTGCGCGACCAGGGCTTCATGATCGGCTTCGGCATCGACCCGAAGGACCCGAACAGGATCGGCGACGAGAACGATCCGCGCATCGTCGGCCATGACGTGACCAACGGCAACGAGGAAGGCGGCCGCAAGGCGATGGAGAACCTTCTCCAGAAGGACCCCGGCATCAACGTCATCCATACGATCAACGAACCGGCGGCGGTCGGCGCCTATCAGGCTCTCAAGGCCGTCGGCATGGAGAAGAACGTCCTGATCGTGTCGGTCGACGGCGGTTGCCCCGGCGTCAAGTCCGTCAAGGAAGGCGTGATCGGCGCCACGTCGCAGCAGTACCCGCTGCTGATGGCCTCCCTCGGCATCGAGGCGATCAAGAAGTTCGCCGACGGCGGCCAGAAGCCCAAGCCGACCGAAGGCAAGTCCTTCTTCGATACCGGCGTCTCGCTGGTGACCGACAAGCCGGTCCCGGGCGTGAAGTCGATCGACACGAAGGAAGGCACCGCCAAGTGCTGGGGCTGATGCCGACGCGCTGAACAAGCCGGCCGGGGCCGCACCCCGGCCGTTTCAACGGACGACAGGCCGTTGCCTGGCAACCGCCGGCAAGAGCGGGCGCGGGCATGGCAGCCTCCGCGCCTGGCCCGGCGCGCGAGCGGAGGAGGAAACATGAGCGGAGCACAGGAATTCGAACAGGGTCTCGACAAGAGCGACAAGACGGTCGCCTCGTTCGAGCACGGAGACATCTCGTTCCTCAAACGCGCCCAGCACTTTCTGCATTCGACACCGGCCGCCGTGCCGCTGATCGTCCTGGTGCTGGCCATCGTCATCTTCGGCATTGCGATCGGGGGGCGTTTCTTTTCGTCCTATACGCTGACCCTCATTCTTCAGCAGATCGCGATCGTCGGCATTCTGGGCGCTGCCCAGACGCTCGTCATCCTGACCGCCGGGATCGATCTTTCGATCGGCGTGATCATGGTCATTTCCGCCGTCGTCATGGGCAATTGCGCCATCACCTACGGCATGCCCACGCCGATCGCCATCCTGATCGGCATGGGGCTCGGCGGTCTCTGCGGCCTTCTGAACGGTTTCCTCGTGGCATTCATGAGGCTTCCGCCGTTCATCGTGACGCTCGGCACCTGGAACATCGTCATGGCGACGAACTTCATCTACTCCGCCAACGAGACGATCCGCGACGCGGATGTCGATGCCCAGGCGCCCCTGCTGCATGTCTTCGCGATCAGCTTCAGGGTCGGCAGCGCCGTCCTCACCCTCGGCGTCATCGCCATGGTCCTGCTGGTCCTCGTGCTCTGGTACGTCCTCAACCACACGGCCTGGGGCCGGCATGTCTATGCCGTCGGCGACGATCCGGAAGCGGCCAAGCTCTCGGGCATCCAGACCAAGCGCGTCCTGCTCGCCGTCTATGCGATTTCCGGCGTCATCGCCGCCTTCGCCGCCTGGATATCCATCGGCCGCAACGGCTCCATCTCTCCGTCCGCGGCGGTGACCGACTACAATCTGCAGGCGATCACCGCGACGGTGATCGGCGGCATCTCGCTCTTCGGCGGCCGCGGCTCGATCCTCGGCACCCTGTTCGGGGCGATGATCGTCGGCGTCGTCTCGATGGGCCTCAACATGCTCGGCGCGGACCCCCAGTGGAAGGTTCTGCTGACCGGCGTTCTCATCATCGCAGCCGTCGCAATCGACCAGTGGATCAGAAAGGTGTCGGTGTAACAATGACGATCGAACCCATTCTCTCGGCCCGCGGCCTCGTCAAGCGCTACGGTCGCGTGACCGCCCTCGACAATGCGGATTTCGATCTCTATCCGGGCGAAATCCTCGCGGTCATCGGCGACAACGGCGCAGGCAAATCCTCCCTGATCAAGGCGATTTCGGGCGCGATCAATCCCGACGAGGGAGAGATCAGGCTGGAGGGCAGGCAGGTGCAGTTCCGCTCGCCCATGGAAGCGCGCGAGGCGGGCATCGAGACGGTCTACCAGAATCTCGCGCTTTCCCCGGCGCTGTCGATCGCCGACAACATGTTTCTCGGCCGTGAAATCCGCAAGCCCGGCGTGATCGGCAAATGGTTCCGCATGCTCGACCGGCCGGCCATGGAAAAGCACGCCCGCGCCAAGCTGTCCGAACTCGGCCTGATGACCATCCAGAACATCAACCAGGCGGTCGAGACCCTGTCCGGCGGCCAGCGGCAGGGGGTGGCGGTGGCGCGCGCCGCGGCATTCGGCTCCAAGGTCATCATCCTCGACGAGCCGACCGCCGCGCTTGGCGTCAAGGAAAGCCGCCGCGTGCTGGAACTCATTCTCGACGTCCGCTCGCGCGGCATCCCGATCGTGCTTATCTCGCATAACATGCCGCATGTCTTCGAGGTCGCGGACCGCATCCATATCCACCGCCTCGGGAAGCGTCTGACCATCATCGATCCCAAGGAATACACCATGTCCGACGCCGTCGCGTTCATGACGGGCGCCAAGGCACCGTCCCAGCCGGTGGCGGCCTGATCGGGGGTCGGCATCGGGGACAACTCCCGCGCGGACCGATGCCGGCGCTCTCCGGGGACCGGGCTATCTCGCCAGGAAGACGGGCCGCCCCGGGTTTTCCAGCATCGACCGGGTCACGCCGCCGAAGATGCGCTCGCGCATGCGCGAATGGCCGTAGCCGCCCATGACGATCATGTCGGCCGAAACGTCACCCGCATATTGCTTCAGCGTCTCGGCAACGGGCCGCCCGTCGCTTCTCAGCACGTCGGTCGTGACATTGACGCCGTGTCTGGCGAGATAGATGCCGATTTCCGTTCCCGGCCTCTCCGTTCCCGCGTCCGGATCGACCATTCCGATGTGGACTTCCCTTGCGGCCTTCAGAAGCTCGATGCCCTGCTTGACGGCCTTTGCCGCCTCGAACGTGTCGTTCCACGCCAGCACGACGGAACCGGGCCTGAGCGTGGGAACCGCGTTGCGCGGGACGATCAGCACGGGCACGCCCGAATGGAAAAGCGCGCCGTCGACGACCGCGCTCCTCAGCGGGCTGTCGGCCGCGACTTCGGGACCGACGACCACCAGATCCGCATACAGCGCCTGATGCGCGACGATGTTGTCGACATAGGTCCACTCGGTATAGACGTCGACGACGTCGTGAGGAACCTCCGCGCCCTGCAGCATGTCCCTTATCCCGGCAGCCCGCTCGGCGAGCCTCGTCCGGTCGGCATCGCGCTCTTCCAGCCACGCCATCGAAACATATGCCGCATATTCGCCGACCGGCGGGGCGGCCGCGATGGCCAGCAGCAGGATGGAGAGATGCGCCCCGCAGGACTGGGACAGCTTGATCGCCGCATGGAGATCGCTGTCTGCGTGATCCGACCTGACCACACATAATGCCGTCGAGTATGACATGGCCTTCCTCCACTCATCGAGTGGGGGAAGAATGACGCCCTTTCGCGCGCCGCACCTTGATCCTCGTCAATCTCCTATGGCACCAGGACCGCGGCGCCGCTGAGACGCCCCGCCCGAAGATCGCCGAGCGCCCGGTTCGCCTCGGCGAGCGGATAGACGACGGTATGCGTCTTCACATCCGCGGCGGCGGCGACCGGGAAGAACTCCGCCGCGTCCTCCCGCGTCAGGTTCGCCACCGACGCCACCGTCCGCTCGCCCCAGAGCAGGGCGTAGGGCATCTGCGGAATATCGCTCATATGGATGCCGCCGCAGATGACCCGGCCGCCCTTGCGCACCGCCTTCAGAGCGGCCGGCACGAGATCGCCGACCGGCGCGAAGATGATCGCCGCGTCGAGAGCCACCGGCGGCAGATCGTTCGAGCCGCCGGCCCAGGCGGCGCCGAGGCTCAGGGCGAACGACTGCGCCTGCCTGTCCTCTGCCCGCGTGAAGGCATAGACTTCCCTGCCCTGCCAGAGGCAGACCTGCGCGATGATGTGGGCCGCCGCCCCGAAACCGTAGAGCCCGATCCGCCGGCCCTCCCCCGCCTTCTTCAGCGACCGCCAGCCGATCAGGCCCGCGCAGAGAAGCGGCGCCAGGGAGACGGGCTCCGCATCCGCCGGCAGATCGAAGGCATAGTCCGCATCCGCCACCACATGGGTGGCGAAGCCGCCATCCCGCGTGTAGCCGGTGAAAAGCGGCTGGTCGCAGAGGTTTTCCGCATTCGACCGGCAGTAGTCGCAATGCCCGCAGGTATGGCCGAGCCAGGGAATGCCGACCCGCGAGCCGATGCGCCGCGCGGGAACGCCCCTGCCCACGGCCTGAACGATGCCGACGATCTCGTGGCCGGGCACGAGCGGAAGCTTCGGGCTTTCGAGGTCGCCGTCGACCACATGCAGATCGGTGCGGCAGACGGCGCACGCCTCTATCCGGACCAGCAGTTCGCCGGCCTCCGGCACGGGGTCGGGCCGCTCCACCAGCTCGAGCGGCCTGCCGGTCTCACGCAATATCATCGCCTTCATGATGCATTCTCCTGCAAATCCGCCGCCGGCCTTGCCGCGGCGGCAGCCTGTCTCACCTGTCCGCGGGCCACATGATCGAGCCATCCTCCTGCTGGCTGCGGGACGCATTCTGCTGCGAGGGCAGCAGCAGGACAATGGCGAGGATCATCGCGACCATCGCCAGGAGAAGCCAGAACATCAGTCGTTTCATGACGAAACGGCGAAGCTGCGGCCCGAAATGTCCCACACGCATGGTCGCTCCTCCCCAGATATCTTCGGATCGACGGAAACACGCCCTGTCGCAATTTACACGAAGGCACCCGGCAGTACTTGATGCATCTCAATGCGCCCCGGAAGCGCCGGCCCATGCTGGAAAGCGCATCCGGCACGGCGTGTCGAATGGACATGACGAAAGTCCCCGCAATGGCGTACACTTCATGCTCGTCTGTCGCGGTCGCCGGATGCGGGCGACCGTCATCGCGAAAAAGCCGCGCTTGTTCTTGGAGACCGACATGGAGAAGCAACGAAAAACAACCCGGAAGCCCGCCCCGGAGGGCGATCCGAAGAAGGAGCAGGACGATTATCTCGAAGAGGCGCTGGAAGAGACCTTTCCGGCGAGCGACCCGATAGCGCCGGGCCATCCGCACGGGCACCCGGCCGATGCTCCGGAAAAGAAGCCCGATTGAAGCACCGGCGCCGGCCTGCGGTTCCGGCCGGCCTCGTGACCGAAGTCAATGACCGCTGCGATCGGTTCGCCAATCCTTGAGGGTATCCTTTCCATCCGCCGGTCGAGGTATCCCCGATGATTTCTGAAGAATTGCAGCGAGCGATGCGGCCTTTCCTCGTGGCCGCGCCTGCCCTGGGGCTCGTTATCGGACTGGCCGCCGCGCATGGCGGCTTTGCGGATCTTTCCAGGCTTTCGCTCGCGCTTGCAACGCTCGTGGTGCTGCTGGCGCTGCTGGCGCAGATCGCCGTCAGCCTGCGAAGAGGCGAGATCGGCCTCGACGTCATCGCGCTGATCTCCATGGGGTCCGCGCTGGCGCTCGGGGAATATCTGGCCGCCGCCGTCGTCGCCCTGATGTATTCCGGCGGACAGTATCTCGAAAGTCTCGCGGAAGGCAGGGCTCGCCGGGAGATGAACGCGCTGCTTGCCAAGGCGCCCAATACCGCGATGAGGCGCCGTGGCGACCGGCTGGAAGAAATTCCGGTCGATGCGATCGCGGTCGGCGACCTCCTGGTCGTCCGGCGCGGCGACCTCGTGCCCGTGGATGGCGTCGTCGACGATGGCGTGGCGGTCCTGGACGAAGCGGCCCTGACCGGGGAACCCCTTCCCGCCAGGAAGAGGAAGGGCGAAGCCATCATGAGCGGCGCCACCAACGCGGGCGACATGTTCGGCATGCTGGCGACGAAACCGGCAACGGAAAGCACCTATGCCGGCATCCTGAGGCTCGTGGAAGCGGCCCAGAGGAGCAAGGCGCCGATGTCGCGGCTTGCCGATCGCTACGCGATCCTCTTCCTGTTCATCACGGTGGCCCTCGCCGTCATGGCGTGGCTGCTGTCGCGGGACCCGGTGCGGGCGGTCGCGGTGCTCGTCGTCGCGACGCCCTGTCCCCTCATCCTCGCGGTCCCGATCGCCTGGGCTGCAGGCATGTCCCGCGCGGCCCAATGCGGCCTGCTGGTCAAGGGCGCGCATGTCCTGGAAGGGCTGGGCCGCCTCCGGTCGGTGGTGATCGACAAGACCGGCACGCTGACGGAGGGAACGCCGACGCTCGACATCGTCAATTCCGCACTGCCGGAAAACGAACTGCTGCGGCTCGTCGCCTCGCTCGATCAGGCGTCCAGCCATGTCGTCGCCAGGGCGCTCGTCAAGGCCGCGCAGGATCGGCGGCTGGACCTCGTGCAGCCGCGAAACGTCTCCGAAAAGCCGGGAGAAGGGATTTCCGGCGAGGTCGCGGGAAAATCGGTGTCCATCGGCGGTATCGGCTACATCTCCTCGAAATTCGGCATCCCGATCGATCCCCGTCACCCGGCCGGCACGGTCGCCGCAGCCGTGGCGATCGACGGAGCCTTTGCCGGCGTCCTGCTCTTTTCCGACAAGCTGCGGGAAGGAACCGACCGCATACTGACGGGCCTTCACCGTCTCGGCCTCCGGCGCATCGTGCTTGCGACCGGGGATCGCGGCGAGGTCGCCCGGAAGATCAGTGCCGGGCTGCCGTTCGACGACGTCCGGTACGAGCTGTCGCCGGAGCAGAAGATCGCCGTCGTCCAGGCCGAGAAGAAGAACGGACCGGTCATGATGATCGGCGACGGCACCAACGACGCGCCGGCGCTGGCCGCCGCGGATATCGGCCTTGCGATGGGAGCCCATGGTTCGCCAGCCGCCGCCGAGGCCGCCGACGCCGTGCTGCTGGTGGAACGGCTGGAGCGCGTCCTGCAGGGGATCGGGATCGCCCAAGGCTGTCGGCGGATCGCGCTGCAGAGCGTCTTTGCGGGCATCGGCCTCTCGGTGGCCGGCATGATCGCCGCCGCCGCGGGCTGTCTCACGCCGGTGCGGGGCGCTCTTTTCCAGGAAGCCATCGACATCGCGGTCATCCTCAACGCGCTGCGCGCCCTTCGGATCAGACCGGGACAGGCCGGACGCTGAGCGCGGCGAGCGTTCCCGCCGTCACTCGGCCGGCACGCTCTCCGCCAGTTCCCTGAGCCAGACCTTCGCCTCGCTGTCGGACGGCGCGCGCCAGTCACCCCTTGGCGACAGCGAGCCGCCGGATGAGATCTTCGGCCCGTTCGGCAGCGTCGAGCGCTTGAACTGGTTGGAGAAGAAGCGCTTGAGGAAGACTTCCAGCCAGCGGCGGATCTCAGCAAGCGAATAGGCTCTCCGGTCGCCGTCCGGCAGGTCGACCGGCCATGCCCCGCGCTCGACGTCGCTCCAGGCGTGGTGGGCCAGGAAGGCGATCTTCGACGGCCGGAAGCCGTAACGGGTCAGATAGAAGAGGTTGAAATCCTGCAGCGCATAGGGGCCGACGATCTCCTGTGTCGACTGGATGGTTCCCGTCGCTCCGGGCGGCACCAGTTCCGGCGAGATTTCGGTTGCCAGGATGGCGGAGAGGACGTGCGCGGTCTCCTCGCTCACGTCGCCCGATCCGGCGACGAACCGGATGAGATGCTGGATCAGCGTCTTGGAGACCGAGGCATTGACGTTGTAATGCGACATGTGATCGCCGACGCCGTAGGTGCACCATCCGAGCCCGAGTTCCGACAGGTCGCCGGTGCCGACGACAAGGCCGCCGTGCCGGTTGGCCAGCCGGAACAGGTAATCCGTCCGCAGCCCTGCCTGAACGTTTTCGAACGTCACGTCATAAACCGCTTCGCCCTTGGCGAAAGGATGGCCCATGTCGGCCAGCATCTGGCGCGCGGCCGGCCGGATATCGATCTCCTCCGCCGTCACGCCCAGCGCGTCCATGAGCGCCCAGGCATTGGACTTCGTGTTGTCGGAGGTCGCAAATCCCGGCAGCGTGTAAGCGAGCACGTTCTTGCGGTCGAGCCCGATCATATCCATGGCGCGCGTCGTCACCATCAGCGCCTGGGTGGAATCGAGCCCGCCGGAAACGCCGATCACGGCGCGCTTGAGGCCTGTCGAGGCCAGCCGCTTCGCAAGCCCCTGGACCTGGATGTTGTAGGCCTCGTAGCAATCCTCGCGCAGGCGCGAAGGATCGGCGGGCACGTAAGGGTAGCGCTCGACCCGGCGCTGCAGGGACACGGTGTCGGCGGGCCGGTCGAGCGGGAAGAAGACCGTGCGGAACGGCTGGCCGCCATCGAGTTCCTCGCGGGCGCATTCGCCGAACGTGTTGACGCGCATGCGCTCCTGCCGCAGCCGGCCGAGGTCGATATCGGCCGCGACGAAGGTGCTGTCCGGCGGAAAGCGCTGCGTCTCGCCCAGCAGTTCGCCATACTCGAAGATCGCCGCATGGCCGTCCCAGGCGAGATCGGTGGTCGACTCCCCCGGCCCCGCGGCCGAATAGGCATAGGCCGAGATCGTGCGCGAGGAATGGCTGGCGCACAGCAGCCGGCGAGTATCGGCCTTGCCGATGGTGATGTTGCTGGCCGACAGGTTGAGCAGCACTTCCGCGCCGGCGAGGGCCGCCCGCGTGGAGGGCGGCTGCGGCACCCATATGTCCTCGCAGATTTCCACCCCGAGCGTGAAGGGCACCGATCCGTTCGAGCGGAACAGAAGATCGAGGCCGAAAGGCACGGTCCGGCCGGCCACCTGGATCTCGACGCCGGTCACGCCCGTGCCCGGGGCGAAATGGCGACGCTCGTAGAACTCGCGATAGTTCGGCGGATAGGCTTTCGGAACGACGCCCAGGATGACGCCCCGGTGGATGACCACCGCGGTATTGAAAAGACGGCCCTCGCGCCGCAGCGGCGCTCCGACCACCAGGACCGGGTAAAGGCTCTCGGACGCCTCGGCGATCCTGACGATGGCGGCTTCCACCGCGTCCAGCAGGACGTCCTGAAGCAGGAGATCGTCGATGGCGTAGGAAGACAATCCCAGTTCCGGAAAAAGCATGACGGCCACGCTTTCGGCATTGCCCTTGCGGGCCAGGCGCAGCGTCTCGTCGACGGCGAAATCCGGGTCGGCCACGCGGGTCCGGGGCACGCAGGCGGCAATCCGCAGGAAGTCGTGGCTATAAAGAGAGAAGAACTGATCCATGGCTTCGCTTGCTATCTACCTGATCTGACGACGACAATCTTCCACGAGCGTGACTCGGCCGGCCGATCTTCGCCTCGGCCGCCGCCAAAGACAACAGCCTTGCGCCCGCGATCATAGATCATCGACGGAAACGCCGAAAGCGGGCAGGTCCGCTGCCCGCTTTCGGCCGATCCGCGTGGATGACGATGCGCCGGGAATGCCGTCAGGCGCCGCGGGCCTTGATATAGGATTTCAGCGCCTCGGGCTGGTCCGTCTGGATGACGCTGATGCCGGCGTCGATCAGCCGGCCCCAGATGGCGTCCGGATCGGCAAGGGCCGCGCTGTCGGTCCATTCGCCGCTGCCGGGCTGGTCGAGCGTGTTGATCCAGAGCGCCATCCGGGCCTTTTCGAAAGCCTCGCGGTTGCGGGCGATCGTTTCGATGCGGTCGAAGCGGATTTCGCACATGAAGGGGGAAAGC
Source organism: Neorhizobium puerariae (assembly GCF_042429745.1). Lineage (NCBI taxonomy): Bacteria > Pseudomonadati > Pseudomonadota > Alphaproteobacteria > Hyphomicrobiales > Rhizobiaceae > Neorhizobium > Neorhizobium puerariae. The sequence continues at coordinate 271,602 of NZ_JBHMAA010000011.1, forward strand.
TCGCCGAGAATGTCCAGCTCCTCCCCCAGCCCTTCCGCCGTGAAATGCGCCATGCCCATGAAGGGCACGCCGTCGATCTTCTGGGCGCGCACCCAGGCGGCATCCGCGCGGCTGTGCACCTTGGTCTTGAGGTCGACGCTCGCATGGGCGTCCATCGCCCGCGCACAGGCGGCGACTTCCGGAAACAGGCCGCGATCCTTGAGATCGAGATCGGCGAAGATGCGTCCGCGGATCACCTCCAGCGCCTGCCTCAGCGTCGGAATGCGCTGGTCGGTCATCGCCCGGCTTTCACCCCCGTCGTCTTGCCGCAGGGTCAGCGCCCTGAGTTCGGCCATCGTGAGGCTCTCCGCTTCCCGGCCGATGCCGGCCATGCGCTGGAGCGTTTCGTCATGCATCAGGAAAAGTTCGCCATCGGCGCTCCTGCGGACGTCGAGCTCCACGATTTCGCAGCCCAGCGCGATGGCGTTCTCGATGGCGGCCAGGCTGTTTTCCGGAGCGCCGTGCCAGGCGCCGCGATGGGCGACGACGGCGCAGGTGCGCGCCGGCGAGGCGATGAAGTCTTTGTAGGTCATCAGGCTTTCTTTCATTGGGCGCCGAAGGCGCCGGGGATGGCCCGGCCGCTTGCGGTCTCGAAGAGATGCAGCCGGGAAAGGGGAAGATCGAGGGAGAGGTCGGGCCGGTCCGCCATGTCCGCCCCGAATGGCGTGGCGATGCGGATCACCGACCCGGCAAGGTCGGCGGCCAGCACCGAATGGGAACCGAGATCCTCGCGGAAGCGAACCGACGCCCTGATGCCCGGCCGGTCCGCGCCGCCGACGACGAGGACATCCTCGGGCCGGATGCCGAGCTGGTACTCGCCCTTCAGGCGGCATCCGGCCACGGCCTGCCCGTCGGCAAGCCTGAGGACCGCGCCGTCGCCGGTGACGGGCAGGATATTCATGGGCGGCGCGCCGATGAATTTCGCGACGAAAACCGAAGCCGGATGATGATAGATCGCCTTCGGCGTATCGAACTGCTCGATCCGGCCCTTGTTGAGGATGAGGATGCGGTCGGCGAGCGTCATCGCCTCCACCTGGTCGTGCGTGACGAAGATGCTGGTGGCGCCGATGCGGCGGTGCAGTTCGGCAAGCTCGACGCGCATGTCATGCCGGAGCTGGGCGTCGAGGTTGGACAGCGGCTCGTCGAACAGCAGCACGCCCGGTTCGCGTATGATCGCCCGGCCGATCGCCACACGCTGCCGCTGGCCGCCGGAAAGCTGCCCCGGCTTGCGGTGGAGATAGTCGGAAAGTCCGAGCATCCTGGCGATCGCCGCGACCCGTTCGGCCCGCTCCGCCTTCCGTATGCCGGCCACCTTGAGGCTGTAGGCCATGTTCTCGAAGACAGTCATGTGCGGATAGAGCGCGTAGTTCTGGAACACCATGGCGCAGCCGCGATGTTTCGGCTCCAGATCCTGCACCTCGCGTCCGCCGATGAGAATCCTGCCGCCGCTCACCCGTTCGAGCCCGGCGATCATCTGCAGCAGCGTGGATTTCCCGCAACCGGACGGACCGAGCACGACGGTGAATTCCCCGGCCCTCAGCTCGACGTCCATCGGCGGGATGACGGTCGTCTGGGCGTCATAGGCCTTGGTGACGCCCGCAAGCCTGATATCGGCGGCCGCGGCGCGGATGGCCGTGTCGATGGCGTTCATCTTATTTCTCCGAAAGGACGAGGCCCTGCACGAGATAGCGCTGCAGCAGCGCGATCATCGAGAGGGGGATGATGGAGACGATCACGGCGCCGGCCATGATCAGCGGAAAGTCCGGGACGGTGCCTTCGGCATCCGGAACCATGCGCGCCAGCCCCACGACCGCCGTCTGCATGTCGGGGGTCGAGGCGCCGACAAGCGGCCACAGATATTGCGTCCAGCCGCTGAGGAAGGTCAGCACGAAAAGCGCGGCGAAACTGGTGCGCGACAACGGCAGGAGGATCTCGAACAGGAAGCGGACCGGCCCCGCGCCATCCATGCGCGCCGCCTTGAACAGGTCGGCCGGCAGCGTGCGGAAGAATTGCCGGAACAGGAATGTGCCGGTGCCATGGGCGACGAGCGGCGCCACGAGGCCGAAATGGGTGTTGAGAACGCTCAGTTCGAGCTGCACCGGCGCGCCGAAGACCCGGGCGATCAGCCCGTTGAGGCCGGTGACGTCGAGCAGCGCGTTGACGGGAGAAAAGACATTCGACGCCACCTGGTAGGTGGTGATGACGCGGATATCGAGCGGCAGCATGATCGTGGCAAGGATCAGCGCGAAGGCGACGCCCGCCCAGCGGATGCGGAAATAGACGATCGCATAAGCCGAAAGGAACGACAGGAGGCAGGTCGTGATCGCGATGCTGAACGCGACCACCATGCTGTTGAGCATCTGGACCGGGATGCGCGTCTCGGTGAAGATGCGCGCCATGTTGGCGAAGAGCCGGTCGCCCGGATACCAGGCAAGCCCGTTGCGCAGCAGGAACTCGTAGGATTGCGAGGCGGTCGAGACCGTCAGGTAGAGCGGCCCGAGGATATAGACGATGCCGATGAACAGGATGATGCCCGCGGCGATGTTGAGGGAGCGTGCGTTCTCGATCATGGTTCACCGCTCGTAATTGACGCGCCGGCCGAGGAAGAGGAACTGGGCGGCGGTGAGAAGGATGACGAAGACCATCAGGATCGCGGTCTGGGTCGAGGCGCCGGAAAGATCGTACCCGCTGAAACCGTCCATGTAGATCTTGTAGACGAGCAGCGTCGTCGCTCCGCCGGGGCCGCCGTCGGTGATCGTGTCGATCAGGGCGAAGGCCGACGTGACGCTTTCGGTGAATTCCAGGACAAGCGTCAGGAAGAGCTGCGGCATGATCAGCGGCATCTGGACGTCGAATATGCGCCGCCAGGGGCCCGCCCCGTCCATGGCCGCGGCCTGGTGCATGGTCCGCGGGATCGACTGCAGGCCGGCGAGCAGGATGACGAAATTGAACGGGATGCCGCCCCAGACATGCGCGGCGATCAGCGTGATGAAAGCGTCGGTGCCGTCGATCCCCGGCGCCCATATGCCCGGAAAGACGCCGTTGAGCGGCGCGAGAATGCCGACGAACGGGTTGAAGATGAAAGCGAAGACGACGCCGATCGAGGCGCCCGCGACCCCTTTCGGCCAGACCAGCACATTGCGGGCCGGCAGCGACAGGCGGATCTTCCTGTCGGCGGCCACCGCCAGGATCAGCGGGACAAGGACCGCGAGCACCGACGCGGTCACCATGAAGATGATCGTGCGCCAGCCCGCCTTCCAGAACTCCGGATCGGACAGCACGCGGGCGAAATTGCCCCAGCCGACGAATTCCGATCCGCCGCCGAAGGGGCGTTCCAGGAAGAAGGACCAGTAGAAGGCCTGGAAGATCGGCACGTAGAAGAAGAGGACGATCAGCAGCATGAGCGGCGTCACCAGCAGGGCCGGCAGCCAGCGATGGCTGAAAAGGGTGGATTCGGAAGACATGCGCAGGAGCCCACAGTAAGGAGGGCCGGCGCGGCGGGCTGCCGCGCCGGCGATGGCCGGGTCAGGGCAGCTTCACGCCCTTGTAGGTCTGCTCGAAGCGGCGCAGCAGCTCGTCGCCGCGCTTCTTGGCGCTGTCCAGCGCCGCCTGCATGGTCTGCTGGCCGGCAAAGGCCTTCTGGGTCTCCTCCACGAAGACTTCGCGGAACTGCACGTAGAAGCCGAGCCGAATGCCGCGGCTGTCGGGCGTGCGCGGCTGGTTCATGGATTCGATCCCGATCGCCGCGGTCGCGTATTTGGGCGACTTGCCCTCGCCGCTTTCGGCGATGGCATCGAGCACGTCGCCGGTGACGGGGACGTAGCCGGTCGCGGCGGTGAAGAACATCTGCTGTTCCGGGCGGCGCAGGAAATCGAGGAAGGCCTTGGCGCCCTCGATTTCCGCCTTGTCGTGGCCCTTCATCACATAGATCGACGCGCCGCCGACGAGCGTGTTATGGCGCGGGTAATCCTTGTACATCGGCGCCAGGCCGACAGTGATCTCATACTTGCCCTCGAAGGCCTTGGCGGAGGCCGCGTAGGAACCGGAGGAGCCTTCCATCATGGCGCATTCGCCGGCGTTGAAGGCGGCGGTGTAGTTGCCGGCCTTGGTATCGGCATTGATCTTCACCAGGCCTTCCTTGCGCCATTCGACGAGATTGGCGAGGTGCTTGGCGGCGAACGTGGTGTTGAAGACATATTCGGCGTCGAGGCCGTCATAACCGTTGTGCTTCGAAGCGATAGGCAGGCCGTGGCGGGCGGAGAACTGCTCCAGCACCCGCCAGGTGTCGCCATCGGTGACGAACGGGCATGCGTGGCCGGCGGCCTTCAGCTTGCGGGCGGCGTCGATGACCTCTTCCCAGGTCGTCGGCGTGCTGGTGATGCCCGCTTTTTCGAGTTCGGTCCTGTTGGTGTAGAACAGCAGCGTCGAGGAATTGTAGGGCTGCGAATAGAGCTTTCCGTCCGAGGTCTCGTAATAGGCGCGCGCGCCGGCGATGTAGCTGTCCCACTTGACGTCCGGCAGGATGTCCTGGACCGGCACGACGGCGTTCGACAGCATCAGGTCGAGCGTGCCCGCATCGAAGAACTGGATCAGCACCGGATGGTTGTGCGCACGATAGGCGGCGATCGCCTTCTGCATCCCGACCTCGTAGCTGCCCTGACCGACGCAGGTGACACGATGCTCCGACTGGGCGGCATTGAAGGCGTCGCACTGGGCCTTGATGGCCGTTTCGACATTGCCCGTGTTGCCGTACCAGAATTCGATATCGGCAGCCTGCGCGGAACACGCGCCTGCCGTAAGCGCGGCCGCAGCCGCCAGAGTGGAAATCTTCATCATTGCCCTCGCCTGTTTTGGGATCGACCGAGCCAGCCCGGCTTTCAGAACGGCGATTTACTACACTTAAAGTGTAACAAATGAGTGACGGCGAGAATCCTTCCCCAAAAGGGCTTCCGGCGGTTATCCGCTACAAAAATATGGGTATGGGATTGGGTGCGGTGTTGATTATTACACCTCTATAGTAGTTGTTGGCGGAGGGGTTATGACAGAGGGGCATGACAATGGCCTATTTTCCCGAAGCACTGATCGCCGCGCCGTTCCTGCGCACGGGCGAAGGCGTCGTCGTTTCGCCGAACGAACGAAGCCTGCTCAGGCTCATCTGGCGCCACCCGGGCCTTTCCCGGTCGGAGGTCACCAACCATACCGACCTGACCCAGCAGTCGGTCTATCGCATCATCGACCAGCTTGCGGAACGCGACATCGTTTCCCTCGGCTCGCCGAAGCCGGGGCTCGGCAGGGGGCAACCAAGCCCCACATTGCGGCTGAACGGTCGGTATGCCTATTCCTGCGGGATTTCCGTCAATACCGACGTGATCGGCATATGCCTGATGGATATCGCCGGCAATATCCTGGGAGAAACCAGCGTGACGCTGCGCGAGCACACGATGGCGCAGTCGCTCGACCTCGTGCGCCGTGAGCTTGCTCAACTGCAGAGCCTCAACAAGCTTTCCGAGAGCGCCTTTTTCGGCATCGGCTTCGCCATTTCCGGCTACCATGTCGGCGGCACGCGCTACAACGCGCCGCTGCCGCTTCACGAATGGTCGCTGATCGAACTTGGGCCGCTGCTCGCCGATCTCTTCGGCAAGCCGGTCTGGGTGCATAACGGTGCGAACACCTCGACCGTCGCCGAATCCATGTTCGGCGTCGGCCGCTACATCAAGCATTTCGCCTACCTGAGCTTCAACTACGGCTTCGGCGGCGGGCTGATCGGCGGCGGGGAGCTGCTGCTCGGCGGCAACGGCAATGCCGGCGAATTCTCGGGCATCTACGACGAAGAGGAAAACAGGCGGCGGCCGGCGCTGCAATATCTGATCGAGCGGCTGAACCGCAACGGCGTCGACGTGCCTTCGATCACCTACATGCGCAGGAATTTCGACGTGAACTGGCCGGGCGTCGCCGAATGGGTGAACGAGGTCGTGCCAGCCCACAACAGGCTCATCAACGCCATCGCCGCGATCTTCGATCCGCAGGCCATCGTCTATGGCGGACAGGTGCCGACGGACCTGGCGCAGATGCTGATCGACCGCACCCAGAATTTCAGCAAGCCGCGCTACGGCGTACCCCATCCCTGGCCGAAGCTCATCATATCCGAGATCGGCTCCGACGCCTCGGCCATGGGAGCCGCCGTCATCCCGTTCCGGTCGGCTTTCTATTGAGATCGGTACTCCGGGCTTCCCGGTTCCAGGCGGAACGGCTCCGCTCAAAATATCAGCCAGTTGATCATCCGGGCAATCCACGGCATAACCGAACGACTTCAGCCGGAATGATGCAGATGGACCAGATATTCGACATCGGGGCGCGGCTCAACGCCATGCGCGTCGCAGCGGGGCTTTCCCAACGCCAGCTTGCCGAGCGCGCCGGCGTGCCGCATGCCCAGATCTCGAACGTGGAAACCAACAAGGTCAGCCCCTCGGTGGCGACGCTGCGCAAGATCCTGAGCGGGCTCGGGGTCGGCATGGGCGACTTTTTCGAGCCGGAGCGCAGCCCGCCGAAAGGGCCTTTCTTCTCCGCCCACGAACTGGTTGATTTGACATCGCAAATCGTTACATCGCCGGGACTGGACGGCGGCGACGGCAAGCTCGTGTTCCGGCAGATCGGCGACGCGAGGGCGCATAATCTCCAGATCCTGCACGAGGTCTACGAACCGAACGCGGACACCGGCGACACGCCGCTGCAGCATGCCTCTTCGGAGGGCGGATACGTGGTCGAGGGCGAGCTGGAGCTGACCGTCGGCGACGAGGTCCGGGTGCTCAAAGCGGGCGAGGCCTACCTTTTCGACAGCCGCGTGCCCCACCGCTTCCGCAACCTCTCCGACCGCAGGACGGTCGTGATTTCCGCCTGCTCGCCTCCCTATCTGTAATTTTGCAGCCGGCCACTTGCTCAAAATAATGAGCATCGCTATACCTTGAGCATCGACATCAGGGGAATATTGCGATGACCGCCTCATCAGATCTGCATTCGCGCCAGAAAGCCGCCGTGGCAGGCGGCGTGGGAACCCGCGCCATCTTCGCCGAAAGGGCGTTGAATGCCGAACTCTGGGATGTGGACGGCAAGCGCTTCATCGATTTCGCCGCCGGGATCGCGGTCAACAATACGGGCCATCGCCACCCCGCCGTCATGAGCGCAGTCGCCGGGCAGGCCGAACGGTTCACCCATACCTGCTTTCATGTGGCGCCCTACGAAGGCTATGTGAAGCTTGCCGAACGGCTGAACGCGATGGCGCCGACCGGCGCGGAAAACCGCACCATGCTGGTGACGACGGGCGCCGAGGCGGTCGAGAACGCCGTGAAGATCGCCCGCGCCCATACCGGCCGCGCCGGCATCGTCGCCTTTTCCGGCGCCTTCCATGGCCGCACCATGCTCGGCATGGCCCTGACCGGCAAGGTCATGCCCTACAAGAAGAATTTCGGCCCCTTCCCGGCCGATATCTACCACGCCCCCTTCCCCAACCCCTATCTCGGCTTCTCGACCGAAGAGGCGATCGCCGGGCTTGAGCGGCTCTTCGCCGCCGATGTCGATCCCGAGCGGATCGCGGCCTTCATCGTCGAGCCCGTGCAGGGCGAGGGCGGCTTCAACGTGGCGCCGAAGGAATTCCTCGTGCGGCTCCGCGAGATCGCCGACAGGTACGAGATCGTGCTGATCGCCGACGAAGTGCAGGCCGGCATGGCGCGCACCGGAAAGATGTTCGGCTTCGAACATGCGGGCGTCCAACCGGACCTCGTCACCATGGCGAAGGGGCTTGCCGGCGGCTTTCCGCTTTCCGCCGTCACCGGCAGGGCCGAGATCATGAATGCGGCGCATCCCGGCGGCCTTGGCGGCACCTATGCCGGCAATCCGCTGAGCGTCGCAGCCGCGAACGCGGTGCTCGACGTCATCGAAAACGAAAAGCTCTGCGAGCGTGCGGCGGAGGTCGGGCGCAGGATCACCGCACGCCTGACGTCGATCGCAGCGCGCCAGGGCATGGAACGCATCGGCGAGGTCCGCGGCCTCGGCGCCATGGTCGCCTTCGAACTCGTCGAAGACCGGCAGTCGAAGGCCGCGTCCCCGGCGATCACCAACCGGATCGTGGCGGAGGCGGAAGCGCGCGGCCTCATCCTGCTCTCTTGCGGAACGCGCCTCAACGTGATCCGGTTGCTGCCGCCGCTGACGATCGAATGGGAGATCCTCGAGGAAGGGCTCGACATTCTCGAAGCATCGATCGAGGCCGCGTTTTCGGATGCGGCAGCTTCCACGGCGGCCTGAACTGCATCCAGGCGGTGGATGACAGCCAAGAGAAAGGAAAACCGATGAACGGCGCCGATATGCTCTGTGATGTCCTGCTGGTGAACGGCGTCGACGTCTGCTTCGCCAATCCCGGCACGTCGGAAATGCATTTCGTCGCCGCGCTCGACCGCAAGCCGGCGATGCGGTGCGTGCTGGGGCTTTCCGAAGGTGTCGTGACGGGTGCGGCGGACGGTTACGCCCGCATGGCCGACAAGCCCGCCGCCACGCTGCTGCATCTCGGACCCGGCCTCGCCAACGGACTTGCCAACCTTCACAATGCCCGCCGCGCCCGCACGCCGGTGCTCAACGTCGTCGGCGACCACGCCTCCTATCACCTGCAATACGACGCGCCGCTGACAAGCGACATCGAGGGCCTCGCACGGCCCATGTCCCAGTGGGTCGGTCGCGCCGCAGGGGCGCATGACGTGCGCCGCTGCACCGAGGAAGGATTTGCCGCCTCGATCGCCCGCCGGGGCGTCTCGACCATGATCCTGCCCGCCGATGCGGCCTGGGGCGAGGTTTCCCCGGAAACGCTTTCCCCCGTCGCCATTCCCGCGCCGCCGGCGCTCGAACCCGGCGCGCTGGAGGCATCCGTCGCGGCGCTGCGCAGCGGCAGGCGCGCCGTGATCCTTCTCGCGGGCCGCGCCCTCAGCGAAAAGCCGATCGAAACGGCAGGCCGGATCGCGGCCGCGGTCGGAGCCGCGGTCTTTTCCACGACATCCGCCCGAAGCGCCCGCGGCGCCGGCCGGGCGCTCGTCCGACCCGTTCCCTACAAGATCGAACTCGCCATCGAGGCGCTCAAGGATTTCGAGGTCGCGATCTGCATCGGGGCGTCGCGCCCCGTCAGCTTCTTCGCCTATCCCGGCAAGCCGAGCACGACACTGCCGCCATCCTGCGAAGTGATCCAGCTCGCCGGGCACGAGCACGATCTCGGCGCGGCGCTGGAAGCGCTGGCCGATGGGCTCGGCATCGGGCCGGACGCGGCTTTCGCCCGCAATGCCTTCAGGCAGAACGACATCCAGGTGCCGACCGGGACGCTGACGCCCGATACGCTCAGCCTGGCGATCGCCCGCCATCTTCCGGAAAACGCCATCGTCATCGACGAGGCGCTGACCTCGATCGGCCAGTACAATGCGCTGGCGCCCGGCCTGAACCCGCATGACCACCTCCCGATCACCGGCGGCTCGATCGGCATCGGCATCCCGCTTGCGACGGGAGCGGCGATCGGCGCGCCGGACCGCAAGGTCGTCGCCATGCAGGCGGACGGCAGCGGCATGTATACCCTGCAGGGCCTGTGGACGCAGGCCCGCGAGGAACTCGACGTCGTGACGATCGTCTTCGCCAACAGCGCCTATCGAATCCTGCAGGGCGAGATGACCGGCGTCGGCGTCAACTCCTACGGGGTGAACGCCCGCAAGATGCTCGACCTCGACCAGCCGAAGCTCGACTGGTGTTCGCTGGCCAGGGGCCTCGGCGTCGAATCCGGCCGGGCGACGACCATCGAGGAGTTCCTCAGGCTCTACACCGGGGCGCTCCGGCGCAAGGGGCCTTTCCTCATCGAGGCCGTCATCGATTGAGCGCTCGAAGCCGGCGGCCGGCGCCGGCCCGGATCAGAGGACCCGGCCGCGGTTGAGAATGGCTTTCGGGTCCAGCGCGGCCTTCAGCATCCGGATCGTGGCAAGCTCCGCCGGCGAGCGCACCAGCGAAAGATAGTCCTTCTTGTCGAGACCGACGCCATGCTCGGCGGTGACCGATCCGCCGAGGCGGGCGGCGAGCCGGTAGATTTCCGGCGAAACGGCCTCGCGCCTCCCGGTCCTGACCACATAGTGCAGGTTGCCGTCGCCGAGATGGCCGAAGACATAGGCGCCGGCTTCCGGATCGAGGCCGGCCAGCAGCGTTTCCGCCTCCGCCATGAAGGCGGGGATCGAGCGCAGGGGCACGCTGATGTCATGGCCCGTCAGCCGCCCGAGGCTGAAGGTGAATTCCGTGCAGCCTTCCCGTACGTCCCATATCGCCGCGAATTCCCGTCCGGACCGGGACACGACGATATCGCTGCACAGCCCATCCTCGTAGGCCTGTATCAGCACGGTCTCGAAGACATCGTCCCCGGCCTGTGCGCCGAAGATCTGCATCTCCGCGATCACGTAGAGCGGGGAGCCGGCCGGAAGCGGGATTGCTCCGCGCCGCATCGCCGATATGCCTTCATAGACCGGCGCGAATATGCCCTCGAAGGCCGTCAGTTGCGGCCCGAGGGCGCTGCGCAGCCTTTGCAGCAGAACAAGGGCGCTGTCGACCGACGGCACGGCGCAAAGCGCATTGCGCTCCGCCGCCGGCTTCGCGGAAAGGCGGAGGCAGGCTCTGGTGACGACGCCGAACAGACCCTCGCCGCCGATGAAGAGCTGATTGAGGTTGGGACCCGAATTGTCCTTCATCAGCCCCCGCAGGGAAGACAGGACGGTCCCGTCGGCCAGCACGGCTTCCAGCCCCAGGATCTGCGCCCGCATCATGTCATGGCGCAGGACGCGGATGCCGCCGGCATTGGTGGCGATCATCCCGCCGATCGTGGCCGAACCGCGGGCGCCGATATCGACGCCGAAACACAGGCCGGCGCTCTCCGCCGCCTCCTGCACCGTCTGAAGCCGCGCCCCGGCCTCCACGACGATCGTGGCGGAGACCGCATCGACCGGGCCGAGGCTCCTCATCCGCTCCAGCGACAGGACGACCTCTCCTTCCAGCGGCCGGGCGCCGCCGGAAAGTCCCGTCAACCCGCCCTGAACGGCGACCGGCTGCCCGGCGTCGTGGCAGGCCTTGAGAAAGGCCGAGACGCCTTCCGTCGTTTTCGGCCTTGCCACCAGCGACGGCACGGGCCCCGGCTTGCGGGTGGCGTCGGCAAGATGCCGCGCCATCATGTCCCTGTCGGTTTCGATGCCAAGGTCATGGCCGCCTGCCGGCAGGCGCTCGATGAACGCCACGGACGTCATGCCGGCTTGACGGCGCAGACCATGATCATCTCGACCTTCAGGTCGGGGCTTGCAAGCCGCGCCTCGAAACAGGCGCGGGCCGGAGGGGCGATGCCCGCGACCCATTCGTCCCACACCTCGTTCATCGCCGCGTAGTCTCCCATGTCCGCCAGCATGATGGCGCAGAAGAGCAGCCCTTCCCGGGCGCTGCCGATCTCGGCAAGCCGCGCCTCGGCCTTTGCGAGAAGCTGGCGGGTCTGGTCGGCCGTGCTCAGCGAACCGTCATAGGGCGCCTGCGGCGTGCAGGCGAAATAACCGGTGCCCTGGTGCACGACGGCAAGGCTGCCGCGCTTGCCGATGCCGAAGCGTTCGATGATCGTCGAAAAATCCTGGTTCATGTCGGCTCTCGTTACCTCGTGATGACGAAGACGGCTTCAGGCGTCCAGCTGATGCAGCATTCCTCGCCTTCCCTGATGATCACGACGTCCGCGCCGAGCACCCGGACGCGCATCGAAAGGTCGCCCGCCTTGCCGATGACGAGGGCGTTGTCGCCGTAGTTGACGATGGTTTCGACCTTCATGCGCACGTTCTTGCGCCCTTCGACCGGATTGCGTGAAAGCTTGATGTGCTCGGGGCGGATCAGCAGCGTCACCTTCTGTCCGTCGACAAGCGTTTCCGCGCTCGCGTAGTCGAAAGCGCCGAGCGTCGGGTTCTCCGCCGTCCTTGCCTGCGCGCTGGCGATAATTGCCGGGATCAGGTTGCTCTCGCCGATGAAGGCGGCGACGAATGCGGTTTGCGGGCGGTGATAGATGTCGAGCGGCGCGGCGGCCTGATCGATCCGGCCCTTCTCGAACACCACGATACGGTCGGACATGGACATCGCCTCCGACTGGTCGTGGGTCACGAAAATGGTCGTGACACCGAGGCTGCGCTGGATGCGCTTGATCTCGATCTGCATCTGCTCGCGCAGGTTCTTGTCGAGCGCGCCGAGCGGTTCGTCGAGCAGCAGCAGCGACGGCTCGAAGACCAGCGCGCGGGCGAGCGCGACGCGCTGCTGCTGGCCGCCGGAAAGCTCCTTCGGATGGCGGTGGCCGAAGCCCTTCAGCCCGACGAGCGACAGCATGTCTTCCGCCTGCTTCAGCCCCTGGCTGCGGCCGACGCCGCGCATCTGCAGCGGGAAATAGACGTTCTCCACCGCCGTCTTGTGCGGAAAGAGGGCATAGTTCTGGAAAACGATGCCGATATTGCGCTCGTGCGGCGCAAGCTGCGAGATCGACTGCCCGCCGATCTCGACCGTCCCGGCGCTGGCCCTTTCGAAGCCGGCGATGATCATCAGCGTCGTCGTCTTGCCGGAGCCGCTGGGACCCAGGAAGGTCACGAACTCCCCCTTGTCGACCGACAGGCTCACGTTGTCGAGCGCGGTGAAATGCCCGTAGGTCTTGGTGATGCTGGAGAGTTGCAGGTAGCTCGTCATGGGAAGTCCTTGGGATCAGTGTGCGCCGGCCGGAGGACGGCTCGGCCTGGGAGCGCGGCTGCGAAGCGCGCTGATGCAATAAGGGGCCGCGATGCCGATCAGCACGACGAAGAAAAGCAGCGTCGAGATGACCGCGATGACGGGATCGGCCTCCTGGCGGATGCTGTCGAACATCTTGCGCGGCAGCGTTTCGGCATCGCGGCCGGAGATGAAGATCGCCACCACCGTCTCGTCGAAGGACTGGATGAAGGCGAACAGCGCGCTGATCACGAGACCGGGCCGCAGGATGGGCAGGGTGACGTGGAGGAAGGTCCTCGTAGGGCTCGCGCCGAGGCTCTGGGCCGCCCGCTCCAGATTGCGGTCGAAACCCTTGAGATTGGCGGAAAGGACCAGGAAGGCGATCGGGACCGAGAGGCAGGTATGCGCCAGGATGACACCGAGATGGGTGTGCACCAGCTTCAGCTGACCGAAATAGGAGTAGTAGCCGATCGCCATGACGATATGCGGCACCGCCATGGGCATCAGCATCATCAGGTCGGCGATGCCTTTTCCACGAAACCTGTGGCGCACCAGGGCGAAGGTCGCCGGAACGACCAGCACCATGGTGAGGACCGTCGTCGCCGTGGCGATCAGGATGCTGTTCCAGGTGGGAACGAGCCAGTTCATGTCCGTGAAATAGGCCCGATAATAGCCGAGCCAGTATCCCGGCGGCGGAAACTGCAGCGAACTCGCGTTCGAGAAGGACATCGGCACGACGATGACCAGCGGCGCGGCGATGAAGAGCACGACGACGAAGCCTGCCCAGCGCATGAACGTATTCATCACCTCACCCCCAGAGCTTGTCGAGGCCGAAGCGGCGGTGATAGATGGTCAGGATGATGAGCGTCAGGACGAGCAGCACCATCGCCATGGCGGAACCGAGGCCGAAGGCCAGGAATTCCTCGATCTGGTGGCCGATCAGGCCGGCGATCATCTGCTCGCGCGGGCTGCCGAGCAGCACCGGCGTGACATAGAACCCGAGGCAGATGACGAAGACGAGCACCGAGCCATTGGCGATGCCGGGAGCCGTGAGCGGCAGATAGACATGCCGGAACAGCGAGAAACCCTTGGCGCCGAGGCTTTCGGCCGAGCGGATCAGGGCCGGATCGATCTTCTTCATGACCGAATAGACGTTCATGATCATGTAGGGCGCGAGGATGTGCACCATGGCGAGCGTCGAGGAAAACCGGGTGAAGAGAAGCTGCGGCGGCTTCTCGACACCGATCATCTGCAGGAGCGCGACGAGCGGGCCGTTATTGCCGAGCAGCACCATCCAGGAATAGGTGCGCACCAGGAAACTGGTCCAGAAGCTCATGGTGACGAGCAGCAGGATGAGCATCGCCGTGCGCGGCCTGGAATGCGCCATGACATAGGCAAGCGGATAACCGACCGCGAGACAGCACAGCGTCACGAAGGCGGCCGTCAGGAACGTATTGACGAAGACGCGCTGATAGAGCGCGCCCGTCAGCACCTTCTGATAGTTCGCCAACGAAACCCTCGGTTCCGTGAAGCTCATGATCGCCACATCGGCGAGCGGCACGACGAAGAAGATGAGCATGTAGATGCCGAGCGGCGCCAGCAGCAGCCAGGGCCATAGGTTCGTCTTTTCCGTCAGTCTCGAAAGGCTTATGCCCATTGCCGTTCCCTTTTATTGTGGCTGGCAAGGTCTCCGGCGCCGCGCGTCGGCCATGACGCGAAGAGGACGCCGCAACATTTGTGAATTCCGCGAAAAATCCCTCCTCCGAACCGATGCCGGCGGGGGATCACGCGCCATGCGGCACCACGCCATGCGGCGCGGCGCCGGTCTGCGGAACAGCCGTTCCGGAGCAGTGGATCAGCTTGCGACCCACTCCTCGAAACGCTCGGCGACTTCGGCCGGATCGGCCCCGAAATTCGCCATGTCCTGCTCGAAGGTGAGCGGATAGTTCTCGGGCGAGGTCGGCATGCGCTTCGCCGCCGCCGCATCGACGAACTGGTTGGAAGCCGGGTTGAGCGCGCCGTAGTCGGCCGCCTTGGCGAAGCCGGCCAGCGGCTTGGCGCTGGTGGCGAATTCGACGAACTTCCTGGCGTTTTCGAGATTGGGCGTCTTCTTGGCGACGACCCAGTAGGCCCGCTCGATCTCGCCCTGGTTCCAGGTCATGGCGACCGGAGCCCCCGCCTTCTCGGCCTCGAAGTAACGGCCGTGCCAGATGCCGATCATGTCGATTTCGCCGTCGCGCAGGATCTGGGTCGACTGGGCGCCCGCCGTCCACCAGACGCGGACGTGATCCTTGATCCTGTCGAGGGACTTGAAGGCGCGGTCGATATCGAGCGGATAGAGGTCCTTCACGGCGACGCCATCGGCCAGAAGCGCGATCGGCACGACGCGCGCCGCATAGCGCTGCAGCGAGCGCCCGCCCGGGAATTTCTCGACGTTCCAGAAATCGGCCCAGGTCTTCGGCGTTTCCTTGTACTTGTCGGTGCGCCAGGCCATGACGGTCGCGAAGGCGTGCGAGGCGACGCCGTTCTGGAAAAGCCCGCCTTCGTAGGGCGCCTTCAGCTCCTCGATGATGCCCGCCTGGTTGGCGCGCACCAGCTCGCCGCCGCCAAGCGTGGTGACGTCGAATTCATAGACGCCGGTCTGCACCTGCTGGGCGAGCTTGGCGAAGGAAACCGGGGAAACCGTCTTCACCTGGATGCCGGTCTCGGCGGTAAAGGGATCGATGAGATTTGCCTTGGCCGCCGCCTCCCAGGGGCCGCCCCAGGTGTTCACGTAGAGGATCTTGTCCTCGGCGCGAACGACATAGGGCGCTGCGAGCGAGGCCGTGACCGCAGCACCCGCAGCCTTCAGGAAGCTGCGGCGGTCGGGCATGAGAAAAGTCTTCATTCCGGGCATGGTCAGTTCTCCTCTTTATGGTTTTCTGAAGGTGGCTTCGTAGAGCCGGAGCCAGTTCCCGTGGGTTATCTTCGCGACCTCCTCCTGCGAGAACCCCACCGTGCGGAGGCCGTCCGGTATCACCTTCATGTCCTCGACCTTCTGGAACCATGCGGGCGGTGGCGCCTTCAGCGGCCGGCCGGCGGCACTCGCGCCATAGTCCTCGCCGCGCGTCCAGCGGCCCTGGCGCATCCAGGCATAATCGGGAGCGGTGAAATTGTGACTTTTGTCAGTCCCGATCGCGACGGAATCGATGCCGGCGATATCGACCGTGCGGGCGACCATCGTGCACCAGGCCTCGATCGAAGCGCAGAACTCGTCGCCGGTGATGTTGCGATAGGCCGCGCAGCCGATCACTCCGCCGGTGTCCCTGAGCGCCCGGATCACGTCGTCCGACTTGTTGCGCTTGTGGAAGAACAGCGACTGCGCATTGGCATGGGTGACGGCGATCGGCTTTTCGGACACCTTGATCGCGTCCAGCGTCGTGCGGTCGCCGACATGGCTGCAATCGACGAGGATGCCGGCGGCATTCATCTCGCGCACCACTTCCCTGCCGAAGCGGGTAAGGCCGGAATCCTCGATCTCGTAGCAGGAGCCTCCGAGCTCGTTCTGGTTGTTGTAGGTGAGCTGGACGACGCGCACGCCGAGTTCCGCGAACATCTCCACGAAACGGATGCGTCCCTGGAAGAGGTTGGCGTTCTGGAAGCCCATGATGACGGCGAGCCGGCCCTGTGCGGAAATCCGGCTGATGTCGTCCGCCGTCAGCGCGATTTCGGCGATATCGGAGTTCTCGCGAACCAGATCGCGCCAGCGGCCGATCGAATCCATGGATTCGATCGCACCTTCCCAGAAGCCGCAGGTGTTGACAACACCGCCGACCGTTCCCGCCCGGAGCGCTTCAAAAGCGGCGCGATCGAAATGCCCGCATTGCAAACCGTCGATGATCATGATCTCGCGCCTTCCTTCTCGCGTTCCGAAAGTCTGGACGAAAGGAAGGTCACATCCGTTTCGTCGTCATTGTCCTTGCGGCCGATGATCGTGCCGTCCTCGTTGATGATCATCGGTCCGGCATGCCGGCGGGAAACGACGCTGTCGGTCGCAAGCGCCTGCTTGGCCAGATGGTAGATGCGCCACCAGAGCTCCACCTCGACCTGAACGCCGTTTTCGAGCAGCGCCCGGAGCAGCGGATCGTCCTTGCGGACATCGCCGGAGACGGGCGCCGGAACGGCCTTCAGCACATTGCCGGAAACCGTGACCGAAAGGCCGGTCCGGCCGCCGAAGCTTGCGGCGATCGCCAGTTCTTCGGCATCGGCCGTGTTGACAGCTGTCAACTCGGCGGAACCGAAGGGGGCCGTAAGCTCGCCGAGGAGATCGAGCGCCGCCGGCAGCACGAACCAGGCATGTTCGCCCGCCGCATCGAGCGTGATGCGGTTGCCCTCTTCGGCCGAGATGGAGATGCGGGCCGGATCGGCGGACCTGAAGCTTTCGGACCGCTCTTCGAACAGGCGGAAACCGCCGAGGCCGAGCTTCTGCGAATACATCGGGAAATCGCCGACCACGAGGAAGAAACCCTTGGGCAGGCTGCTGAGCGAGAATATGCGCTCGGACATCAGCCGCATTTCGCGGGGCATCACGCGCATGGAGATATCGGACTGTGAGAAGGTCATAGAACAGGTTCCGCCGGATAATACCAGGTGCCGGTGTAGCCGGAGCGCAGATCGTCGGGCGTCGGCGCACCGTGATAGAGCACGCCGCGCAGGTTGCGGCTCAGGAAGTCGCGCGTCTTGTCGATGCCGTGGAAGCCGACATTCATCAGCCGGACGAGATCGATCGGCACGAATTCCTCCGCGTTGATATTGGCATGCGGCGTATGGTAGCCGAGGCCGCGCAGGCTCTGGATGCGGGCGACCATGTGGCGGTGTTGCGGATGCCGCATCAGGAAGCGGGCGATGCTGAGCTTGCCGTCGACCTTGCCGAGATCGGCATGCAGCGACTGGATGCCGCCGCAGACGTCGAGCCCGAGATCGAGCGCATCGGGAACTTCCTCGCGCGCGCCACGGCGCGGCTCCTCGGCGGTCTCCGACTTGTACCAGACATATTTGTAGGCCTCCCGGCCGCTCATGTCGGTGCCGAGCGCCCACCGGTATTCCTGGCGGATGAGGTCCGCGAGGCTTTCTGCGGTTTCCGCCGGAGAGACGTTCAGCTCGTCGGGCGCCTGGATCGCCTCCAGCAGGCGGTCGGCCTCCTGCGGCACGAGCTCGATGAGCAGCGACAGGAAGGTCTCGTAGGCTTCCGGCACACATTCGGCCTCGAATTCGCAGGCCAGAATATCGAGCGGATAGTCCGCCTTTCGCCCGAGCACCGTTCCGCTGCCGCGGAACTCTTCGAGCGCTTCCACCATGTTTTCCAGATCGGCGGCGATCTCGGCGCTGGACGCGAAGGTCTCGTAGACCATCCGGTCCTGCCTGCGGAAGACGATCGCCTGTCCGAGCAGTTCGATCAGCCTGGCGATGCGCGGATCGGACGGATCGAGCTTCAGCCCCCGCGCCATGGCGACGGCGGTTTCCCGCGCCCGGAGGAACGCGTCGATGAGCCGCGGGTGCTTGTGCACGAAGAAGATCAGCCCCAGCGCCGAGCCGTTGCCGACGCCGATATAGCGGCGAAGCTGCGGATCAAGCCGCACCGCCTTTTCCGACCTGATCGCCGCCAGATGCTCGACGAGATCGCAGGAGAATTCCCGCATCAGGTAGGCGGTGAGAAGCTGGGCTTCCAGAACGCCTCCAAGCGCATGTCCGGCCCCGAGCGAGGGGAAGGAGCGCGTCCCGAACGTTCCGTTGCCGTCGAGGCCGGTGTTGCGCATCAGGTAGCACACCTTGGCAAGATCGGCCACGGCGGGCTGCCGGCCTTCGGCGAGCGCCTCAAGCGTCTGGTCGAAGACGCGCATCGACCGGTTGGAACGGCACCAGATCAGCGTGTTCGGCGTCGCCCGGCCCGTATAGAGCTTCGGGATTTCCACGCGCGCGGTCTCGACATCCGCCTCGGTCGCCGCGCCCTCGATCAACGTGCCCATCATGTCCCAGGCCTGGCCGATGATGCGGCCGGTGCGGGCAACGCGGCTCGGCGGGCGGGAGAAGCCGATGAAGGAGAATTCCTGGCCCGGCGCCTTGATGGAATAGACGACCGTGCCCCCGGCATCGCCGTCCACGTCGAAGCGCAGGTTGGAGATATCCCAACGCTCGCGGATCATCCTGTTCATGAAGGCCCGCGTGCCGCTCAGCCTGCTCGGTTGCATCGCCGCCAGCCGCAAAGGCTTCATCACCTCTTCGCCTGGCCTTGGAAGCGGCATCGCCGCCTGTCTGGAAGTCACGGTCATCGCCGTCAGCGCTCCCCCTGCTGCATTTTCGTGATGGTGCGCGCCGCTTCGAGGAGCGGTGCGCGGAAGGTTTCGAGATCGAAGCGGGTCTCGGGCATGACCAGCGAAATGGTCGACGTGCACCTGCCCTGAAGATCGAAGATCGGCGCGGCGATCGCCGTCACGCCGCTCTGGGTGTAGCCGCTCGACAGGGCGTAGCCGTTCTCGCGCGCCTCGCTGAGGATCTCGTCGGATGCAAACGGCTCGCCGCTTTCGCGCAGCCGGCTGCGCGTCAGTTCATCGGCGAAGGCGGTGAGGATGCGCCCGGATGCGGAGCCCTCGAGCGACATGGTGGTGCCGATCTTCTGCTCGGCCCGCAGGACGCTTTCGGATTCGACGCGCGAGACGATGCAGGGCAGGCCCCGGTCGAGCACCGCCAGCGAGGCGGTTTCCTTCACCCGGTGAACCAGCATCTCCAGCACCGGCTGGACGCGGGTGCCGAGATTGGCCTGTTCCAGGGCCGAAGCGGCGATCCGGCAGGCATGCATGGAGAGCCGGTAGCGCATCTCCTGGTCCTGCTCGACCCAGCCGGCCTCGATGAGCGTCAGCAGGCGCTGGTAGGCCGTCGGCCGCGACAGTTCCATGGCCGCGGCAACCTCCGGAAGCTTCATTCCGCGCGGGCTCGCGGCAAGCACGTCCAGCACGGCCATCGTCTTGAGAACCGTGGACAGGGGCCTGACGCCGCCCTCCTCTTGTATTCTATTTGAATATGTCGTATCCATAGAAAATATAATGGTCGCCGGAATTGATCGCTGTCAACTGCACCTGACAGCGACGAGGCGGGATTTTGGCCTCTCGATCCCCTAAGTCGTTCAAATATCTGGGAAGTTTTTCTTGATTTTCGTCAGCCGCACGGGCGGCGCGGGCGCGCCGGGGTTTGGCGCGATGTCATCGCCGTCCGCCGGGAGACGGCTTCGGAAGGAAATCCGGGAAAAACAAATCTCCGCCGCGCCGCGCCTGCCGCACGACGAGACGCCTCGCCCGCATCCGGAAGAACGCGCAAGCCAAACCGCTCCGGCGGCGACAGCACGATGCGTAGATTCAATAAGTTAGAGCGCCGTGCGTCCCGAAGAACGCGCGGCGCTCTAAAGACGTACAGGCAGAGAGGAATGCACAGGCGCCGGGCGCGGACCGCCTGATCCGCCCCCGGCTGAAGATCGAGCTAGTTCCGGGGCAACTTAGCTGCGCCTGGCGCTGCCTTCCTTCCAGTAGACGTCGCCATAGGCATAGATCGATTCGGCCGCCCAGCTGTGAAGATTGCCGAACCGGGCGTTGAACGCGCTGAATGTCGGGTTTTCGTAGAGCCAGACCATGGCGACGTCCTCGCACAGGGCGCGGGAGGCCTCCTTGTAGAGCTTCGCCCGTTCGTCCCGCGAGGGGCTCTGCGCCGCATCCGCAAGAAGCTTGTCCACCGCCGGATTCCTGTATCCGATGGCATTGGTATTAGGCACAGGGCGGATATTGCTCGATACGTATTGACGCTGCACGCCCATGGCCGGATCGGGCCCCGTCGTGAGGCTGTTGATGTACATGCCGAAATCACGCTTGGTGAAGACGGTGTCGTTGATCGTCGCCGTATCGAGCGCACTGACGGTGACCGCGATGCCGACGGCCTTGAGCTGTTCGGCGATGATCTGGGCGGCCTTGACGAAGGCCTCCGTCGAACGGTTGGTCACGACCGAAGTCGAGAAGCGGACCCCGCCGGCGTCGCGCGGATAACCGGCCTGGTCGAGCAATGCGTTCGCCTTCGCCACATCGAAAGGATACTGCATCGTGTCCGGCGCATAGGCCCAGCCGAGCTGGCTCGAAACCGGGCCGGTCGCGGGTTTCGCCAGTCCGTAGACGGCCTTTTCGATGATGAAATCGCGATTGATCGCGTGCGCGATCGCCCGCCGGACCTCGAGCTTGGAGAAAGGCTCTTTGTCGAGGTTCATCATCAGCTCGACGATCGACCCCCACGCCTCGTGTCCGGCGCTGGTGACCACGAGGTCCCTGTTCTTGCGCAACTCGGCGACCATCGACGGCGGCAGGTCCGCATAGGTCACATAATCGACCTCGCCGTTGACCAGGGCGTTGATGCGCGCGGACGGTTCGGGAATGAAGCGGGTAACGATCCGATCCACATAGGGCTGGTCCTTGAGGAAGTAATTCTCGTTGCGGACGAGCGCCAGCTCCTGCCCGCGGCTCCAGCTCGAAAACCTGAACGGACCGGTGCCCACCGGCTTCAGGTTGGCGGGATTCTGGCTGAAATCGGTGCCCTCATAGAGATGGGCGGGCTGGATGAAGCCCTGCCCCGCGACGAAGGTGACGAAATAGTCGTTCGGGCTGTTGAGGGTGAAGACGATCGTGTTCGCGTCCGGCGCCTCGACCGACTTGACGAAAGGCTGCAGCGTCTTGCCGACATTGTGGAGCGGAAACAGGATCTTCTCGAAGCTGAACTTCACGTCGGCCGAGCTGAACGGCTTGCCGTCATGCCATTTGACGCCCTCGTTCAGATTGAAGGTATAGACCAGCTTGTCGTCGGAGACCGCCCAGGACTTTGCGAGGTCCGGCTTCGTCGTCAGGTCGCTTTTCAGCCCGACCAGCTTGCTGAAGATCGGGTTGGCGATCAGCTTGATCGCGATATCCGTGGACGTGTTGAGATTGAGATGCCGGGGCTCCTCCGCCGCGCCGACGATGAACACGCCCCCGTAAAGCGGCGCGTCGCCGGCGGCGCGCACGAAGCCCGGCATGGAAAGCGCCGCCACCGCGGCGGCGCCCCCCTTCAGCATCCCGCGGCGCGATACGCCACCCCCTGTCATCTGCTCGAATATCGTCATGTTCGTTCCCTCTTATGGTTGGTTCCAACATCAAGCCTTGAGGTTCCGGCGAAAACGGCGGAGACTGTCGAGGTCCTGCCGCCGGGCTTCCGGAACATCTCGTATCGCGCGCATGAAATGGAAGCGGCTTCTCCCCTCCGCCCCCTCATGTCGCATATCGTATACCATATTTGTATTGAGATTAATCAAGTCCGAGAGGCCTTGTCAACGAATCTTCTCGGCAGAACCGCCATTCCGGCGCTCCGGCTTCCGAAACGGCCTTAACGCCTGTTTTCCCGGTCTTATCCGGCGTCATATATTCCCGTTCCATCGGATTGAAGCCGGCATCGGGCTTGCGCATTGCGCATCGCAAATACATTATACGAAATCTCACCCCTCGTTCCGGTCATTCGTCGATATCCCTTCATGCAGAAGCCTGAAACCCGCCGGACTCCCGGCTCCCCCGAGAAGGCGGCGCCGCTCCCGCCGAACTCCCGAAAGCTGATGACGGCGGTGTTTCCACCACTGTTCATCGGCATGATCGACCAGACGATCGTCGCGACCGCGCTCCCATCCATGGTGCATGATCTCGGCGGCCTCGATCGGATGCCCCTCGTCGTCGTCGCCTATCTTGCCGCCACCGCGATCTCCGCGCCGGTCTACGGCAGGCTGGGCGACGCATTCGGCCGGCGCAACATGCTCGGCCTCAGCCTGCTGATGACCATCGCGGGAAGTTTCCTCTGCGCCCTCGCGCCGACATTTTCGATGCTCGTCGCCGCGCGGGTCGTCCAGGGCCTCGGCGGCGGCGGGATCATCAGCCTTTCCTATGCCCTGGTCGCCCAATGGTCGACGCTGGAGCGGCGCGCCCGGTATCAGGGCTACCTCGCCACGATCGCCATGGTCTCCTCCGCGCTTGGCCCGCCGCTGGGCGGCACGATCACCGCGCTGGCCGGCTGGCGCTGGATCTTCGTTCTCAACATCCCGGTCGGACTGCTCGCCATCTTCCTGATCTTCAGGCTCCCGCCGCGTCTCAAGCCGCGCGATGCGATGGCTTTCGACTTCGTCGGGCTCCTGCTGTTCACCGCGTTCACGGCGGCGCTGATCACGCTGATCGAACGGACGAAATCCGGCGCAATCACCGCGACGCCGAACCTTCTCCTGACGGCCTTCGGCATCCTCGTCCTGGCAATCCTGCTCATGCAGCAGCCCCGCGCGGGCGATCCGCTCTTTCCTCCCCTCCTGTTCCGCATGCCGGCCGTGCTGCTTTCCAATATCCTGGCCATGGCGCACGGCGCCCTCTACGTTTCCCTCCTCACGTTCGCGCCCGCCTTCTTCGCCCTTGCGAGAGGGGTCGATGTGCAGGACCTCGGCCTCTACATGCTGCCGGTCACCTTCGGCACGGGCGCGGGAGCGCTGATCACCGGCCGGCTGATCTCGGCCACCGGCCGCACGACGATATTTCCGATCACCGGCCTTGCCGCAATAGCCATGCTGCTTTGCTTCCTCTGCCTGAAGGGCGAGCACCTTTCCAACTGGGAAATCTCGGCGGCTTTCACGGCCATCTACGTTTTCATGGGAACAACCATGGCGGTGGTGCAACTGACCGTTCAGGCGGAGGTGGGGCCGGCGCGGCTGGGCATCGGCACGGCAACCACCATGGTCGCCCGCTCCTTCGGCGCATCCGCCGGCACGGCCGCGGCAGGCGTCATGCTTGCCGAGGCATTGGCGGGGAGAGATCTGGCGACCGTCGATCGCGCGGTTGTCGAACAGGCATTCCAGACCGTGTTCGCGGCGGTCGCCGCCTTTGCGCTGTTCGCGACGGCCGTCGCCGCCGCCATCCCCCGCCGCCGGCTGCAGACGGGGCAGCGGGGATGAGCGGCATGCGGACGACCTATGGCCGGCGGGGCAGCGGCAGGCCGAGATTCCCGCGCAGGGTCGTCCCCTCGTATGCGGTGCGGTAGAGACCGCGACGCTGCAGTTCCGGCACGACGAGGCGCTTGAAATCCTCAAGGCTGGTCGGGAAATAGTCCATCAGGAAAATGAAGCCGTCCGCGGCTTCCTCCTCGAACCACTGCTGCAGTTCGTCGGCCACCTCGGAGGGCGTGCCGATGATCGGATAAGCCCCTTTCGACGCCTGCCGCATGTAAAGCTGGCGAAGGGTCAGGTTCTCCTCATGGGCGAGCTTGAGCAGCTTTTCCTGATAGCTCTTGTTGGCGTTGCTCGGCGGCAGCTCCCTCGGCAGGTGATCGTTCTCGCCGAACCGGGAAAGGTCGATCACGTCGCCCAGGATGTGCTTGAGGAAGTCCCGCCCGACGACCGGATCGACCAGTTCCAGCAGTTCGTCGCGCTTTCTCTGCGCCTCGTCCTTGCTGTCCGCCACATAGATCGATACGCCCGGCATGATCACCAGCTCATCCGGCGAACGTCCGTATTTGGCCATACGCCCCTTCACATCGGCGTAGAATTTCTGCGCGTCCGCCATCGTGGCATGCCCGCCGAAGATCGTTTCGGCAAATTCCGCGGCGAGTTCCTTGCCCGGCTCCGACGCCCCGGCCTGCACCATGACGGGATGGCGCTGCGGCGAGGGAGGGACATTGAGAGGGCCCCGCACGGAGAAGTGCTTGCCCTTGTGGTTCAGGAGATGCAGTTTCCGGGCGTCGAAGAAGATGCCGCTTTGCTTGTCGACCGGAAAGGCGTTGTCGTCCCAGCTGAACCAGAGGCCGCGCACGATCCTGGCGAATTCGATCGCCCGGTCGTAGCGTTCGGCATGGTCCGGATGCTCCTCGCGGCTGAAATTGCCGGCTTCCTCGATGTTGGAGGAGGTGACGAGATTCCAGCCCGCGCGCCCGCCGCTCAGGAGATCGAGGGAGGCGAACCTGCGGGCCAGCAGATAGGGTTCCTCGTAGCTGGTGTTGAGCGTGGCCACGAGGCCGATATGCGTCGTCACCATGGCGAGCGCCGAAAGCAGCGTCAGCGGTTCGAACTGCGCGACGTAGCGTGTCGATCCGCGCGAGAGGATCTCCCAGTCATGTCCCCGCATCGCCATGCTGTCGGCCAGGAAAACGAAATCCATCAGGGCATCTTCGGCAAGCTGCGCCATGGCCGCGGCGGCTTCGATGTTCATGCCCATGTCGGCCGCCGCATCGGGATGCCGCCAGCCGGAAGAATTGGCACCCGTCGCCGTCCCGTAGACGCCGAACTTGATCTTAGCTCCAGGTTTTCTCATTGTCGTTCCCCATAAGCCGGGGATGGCCGGACGAGACGGTCCGGCTTCCCGTTTCCTGATATCCATGAAGGCGAAAGACGGACGAACCCCGCTTGCGGCCGCGCCCGTCTTTCCTGTCGGCCGGTTTCGGACGCCTCGTTATGCCGCCTTGGCCGGCTGCATCTCGCGGACGACGACCTTCCCCTTGAGCACGACCGGTTCGTCGTCGAGGAAGAGGCTGCAATCGCGCATGGGTATGTCCAGGTGGCACGCCGTGTCGTTCGGGCCGCCAAGCTCGTTGTTCGGGCCGGTCGAGAACATCACGTTGCCGTAGAAGGAGCGCAGCTCCATCCCCATGCCGCCCGGAAACTGCGTAAGGCCGTGCCACTTGGCCCGCTCGTCCAGCCCCCAGCCGACATGCGACATGCCGAAACCGCGCGGATCGTTGAAACCGGCCATGTAGGATTTCACGAGCTCCGCATCGAGCCCGCCGCGGATGTCGCGGATGATGCCCTTTTCGATCGTGTAGGTGATCGGGTCGCGCACATAGCTGTTGAAGGGCAGGAGAACGTCGCCCGGAGCCACGACGATCTGGCCGTCGACGCCGTCATCGGCGCCGCCGGTGAAAACGAAACCTGCCGGCCAATGGTCCCAGCGGCCGGGCTCGTCGGTATAGCCGTACTCGCTCATCGTCGGATACATGCCGATCTTGTAGGTCACGTCGGTCCCGTGCTCGCTGGTGATGCGCATCACCTTCGCCTTCGAAAGCAGCTCCGCCCCCACCTCGACACGCTCGCGAAGCTCCTTCGTGGGAATGAGGCGCGCGAGAAGGTCGGCGGGCTCGACGGCGGTGACGATGCGCGTGCCGGCGGCCTGGATCGCCATCTGCTCTTCGCTGAACAGCAGGAAGATCAGGTCCACCACCATGTCGGCCTGCTTGAGCGCCTCCACGGCGTCGGGATTGGCGGCAAGGCCGGTCTCGCCGACGGCCCACGCACCGCTGGCAGGCATCGGCGGCGGCAGGCGCATGTGGAACATGCGGGCTCCGAGCATCTGGCCGGCGGCGAGGAACGCGTCGGCATAGTCGAGGCGCTCGTTGCCCTGGGAAAGGACGATGACCTTTTCGCCCTCGTGCACGCCGCTCAATTCGAGCTGGATTTTGCATATTGCCGTTAAGGTACTGAGATCCATGATTTTCGTTCCCTTTGTTGACGTTGGCTAATGCTTGCGCCCGCCGGTGAGCACCGGCGTGACGGCTTCGAAGAAACCGCGGAAATTGTCCCAGGGGATCATGTGCCCGGCGTTAGGAATGGCGATGATCGGGATCGTCGGATTGGCCGCCGCGAGATCCGCGGCCGCCGCCGGCGGCACGACGGGACTGTCGGCGCCCCGGAGCAGGACCGCGGGCCGCTTCAGCTTCGTCCAGAACGGGAAGAAGTCCTCGTTCTCGAAGCCCGCATGCGTTTCGAGAACGGCCGTCTCGTCGCAGCCCGGCAGGACTTCCAGCCGCAGCCTCAGCTCCCGCTCCGGCCATTTCGGATAGAATCGGCGGATCTCCTCCACGGAACTGCCGCGCTTCGCCTCGTTCATCTGGGCGAGGAAGGATTCGCGCGTCGTCGGATAGGGGCCGCGATCCGGCCCCGAGGTCGGCGGATCGATGAGGACCAGTCCCGGCGGCTTCTCCGGGGAATGCAGCACCGCATAGGCGGCGGCGATGCGCGCGCCGAGCGAATGGCCGATGACGATCTCGTCGGTGATGTCGAGCACGTCGATCAGGCCCGCCACATCGGCCGCATAATCCTCGATCCGGTAGCTGCCGGGAGGGGCGATATCGGTCTGCCCGCGGCCGCGCAGGTCCGGCACGACGACGCGGAAGCCCATTTCGGAAAGGGGCACGGCGATGAAATCCGCGGTGGCGGCCGGGCTCGTGATGCCGGGAAGCAAGACGATCGTGCCCTTGTCCCCCCGCCCGTAGTCGAGCAAATGATGACGCAACCCGTTGGCGCGGACGAAGCGTGACCGTCCGGAAATCTCGATCGCCATGTCAGGCCGCCTTCCTGAGCGGCAGGCTGCCGAGCGCCGCTCCCGCTCCCGGGATCGACGGAGAAAGGCCGAGCGACAACAGGATCTCCCTCACTGTCGATGTCGCCGCGGTGAGAACCGGCAGGCCCGTCTGGTCCTGAACGAGCTGCACGGACGGGAAGGAAGGCATCTGGACGCAGGCGCTCAGAACGATGCCTTCGGCATCGGCAAGGTTGAGGCGCGAGACGTAACCCGGCAGCGCCGCCGGATCGAGACGGCCGACCATCAGGTTGTCGGAAACCGACAGGCTGATGCTGTCGACGACCTCGATGCCGGCCGCTTCGATATAGTCGATCACCATCTTCGTCAGCGGCGGCATGTAGGGCGCCACGAGCGCGATCTTCCTGAGGCCCAGATCGTTGATGGTGCGGACCAGCGCGCCGGCGCTGCTGACCACCGGAACGTCGCGCCCGGTCTCCTGCCGGATCACCCCGCCGAGTTTCGCCTCGATGCCCGTATGGGCGCCCGCCCCGCGCGACATCAGCGCCACGAGGCATGCATAGGCCGCCACGTCGATGCTTGCATCGCCCACCTCGGCGGCGCAGCGCTCGCCGTCGTTGACCATGCAGGAAAGCGACTCCACGTCGACGGTGTGGAGCCTGGCGCGGCTCGAATGGAAGGTGAATTGCGTTGCGTGTTCCCTTGCATGCGCGGCCAGCATCAACGGAATTTCCGTCTCCATGGTCGTGTTCGAGCTCGGGACGATCAGCCCTATGCGATACATAAGTTCCTCCTTTCCCGTTTCCTGCGAAACGAGATCCTGCCCTGCGGGCGGTTGGCGATGGTTCAAGGGTCAGGCCCGGCGCGCGACCAGACCCGACAGGTAACCGAGCGCGTCATCGAGGCCGATGACGTCTCCGTATTTCTGGTCGATATCGAACAGGTTGGCCTCGTGCGGTCCCGACGCCCTGTCCGCAACGCATTCGCGGGGGACAAGAACGTCGAAACCGCTCTGCACGGCGTCGACGGCGCTGGCGCGCACGCATCCGCTGGTCGTCGCGCCGGTCAGGATCACGGTGTCCACATGCAGCGCGGCCAGATGCGCGGCGAGATCGGTGCCGAAGAAGGCGGAAGCGCCGTGCTTGACCACCAGAACCTCGTCATCGCGCCGGGCCAGCCGGTCATCGACCTCAACGAGGCGGGTGCCCGCCACGAGCGCCGCCATGCCCGTCGCCTTCCTGAGCCAGGCCAGCGACCCGAGATGCCCCTTCTCGTAGGCGATCGTCGTGAAGATCACCGGAACGTGCCTCTCGCGGGCCGCATCCAGCAGCCTGCGGGTCGCCCGCACCTCCTCCGTCATGTCCGAGGCGGTCGGATATGACGGGTCGGTAAAGCCATAGGTGAAATCGACGACGACGATGGCCGGCCGCCTTCCGCGCGCAAGGCGGGTTCCGAAGCCCGCGGCAGTATAGACCTGATTGACCTGTGCCGAAGACATGGGGTCACTCCGCCGCCTGATGGAGCGGGCCGGCATCCCGCAATTGCGCCACCGCATCGTATTCATAGACCCAGTTGGCGCCGAGGCCGCTGGTCTGCGGATTGATGAAGCTCTTCCACCGGTAGCCGAGGTCGCGCTTGATCTGGGCGAAACGCGAGGTCAGATGGTAGGTGCGGCCGCGCTCGCGCGATTCCAGCTGGACGCGGGTCGTGCGGGGCCGCCGCAGGCTTTCGTATCGCTGCAGCGCGGCGTCGACGTCCGGCGTGTCGGAAAGCGCACCCGCCAGGACGAAACCGTCCTCGATCGCCATCGCGGCCCCCTGCGAAAGGAAGGGCAGCATCGGATGGGCAGCGTCTCCCAGCAGGGTGATGCGCCCCTTCGTCCAGGACGTCATCGGATCGCGGTCGAACAGGCCCCACTTGAAGACGTTGTCGGCGCGCGAGAAAAGCTTCTGCAGGTTTCCGTGCCAGCCCTTGTAGCCGGCCAGCAGCTCCTCGCGGCTCGACCGGACGTTCCAGGACTCCTCGACCCAGTCCCTGGTCTCCAGCACGGCGACGATGTTCACCGCCGCGCCGCCGGAGACGTAATAGGTGACGACATGGCCGTTCGGCCCGAGCCAGAAGGAACTGTCCGGCGTGACGTAGTCGAAGGGCGGCGTGTCGAAAGGCACGACCGCGCGCCAGCACATGTTGCCGGTGAAGCGCGGCGGCTCGTCTCCGAAGAGCGACTTGCGGATGGTCGAGTGGATGCCGTCCGCGCCGACGATCACGTCGGCTTCGAATTCCCTGCCGTCCGCGAAGGTCGCGACAGCGGTCTTTCCGTCCTGCCTGATGCCGGTGCAGGTGGCGCCAAGGGTCGTCGTGTCGAGGTCGACGCAATCGAGCAGGATGCGGTGGAGGTCGGCGCGATGGACATGGAAGAACGGCGCGCCGTAAAGGCGCGGGCAATCCTTCGCAAGCGGGGTCCGCCACATCTCCCGCGCCGTCTTCCAGTTGCGGCCGATGATGTTCTGGGGAAGGAAGCTGATCCCCTGCAGGGCATCGAATATCCCCAGCGCCCGCATGATCTTGACCGCATTCGGCGTCATCTGGATGCCCGCGCCGACTTCGCCGAAGGCCGGCGCCCGCTCGAAGATATGCGACTCTATTCCCCGGCTTTTCAGGGACGTGGCTAGCGCCACGCCCCCTATGCCGCCACCGATGATTCCGACTTTCAGCTTGCGCATTCTCTTGCCCGTCCTGAATTTCCTCGCCGCCGACCTGCGGTCGATTCTGTTATATTGCACTCGTAATATTGCATACGATTTTTACAGCCGTTCCATCCGGCCTGCACCCGCAATTTCGGCAGCAGGCGAGCTTCGTCTAGCGGCCTCCCCTGAGCCGCGGGTTCAGCACGTCGGTGAGATGATCGCCGAAAACATTCAGCGCCGCGACCGTGACCAGGATGCCGAGCCCCGGGAACACCGCCATCCACCAGGCCCGGGTCAGGAACTGCTGCGCCTCGTTGAGCATCAGCCCCCAGCTCGGATTTGCCGAATCCCCCAGGCCGAGAAAGCTCAACCCGGCTTCCAGCAGGATCGCCGAGGAGATCTGCATGGTCATCGCGACGATCAGCGGCGGCATGGCGTTGGGCAGGATTTCGGAGAAGATGATCGCCTGGGCTTTCTGCCCACCGGCGCGCGCCGCCAGGACATATTCCCGTTCACGCAGGCTCAGGAATTCGCCGCGGGTGATGCGGGCGACTTCCGGCCAGCCGAGAAGGCCGATCGTCAGGATGATGAAAAGGATGTTGCTGCCGAACAGCGCAATGATCAGAAGCGCCAGGAAGAAGCGCGGAATGACCTGGAAAAGTTCCGCGATCCGCATCAGCACGATATCGACGAAACCGCGGCAGTAACCCGACACGGCCCCGAGCGTCACCCCGATCACGCAGGCGGTGAGCGCGGCGAGGACCCCGACCAGCAGCGACGTCCGGGCGCCATGGGCGAACCTGCTGAACACGTCCCGCCCGAGATCGTCCGTTCCCATGAGATGCGCAAGGCTCGGAGGATCGAAGGAATTGCTGCCCATCGTGTTCACGTCGCCGAGGAATGGCGGAACGACGACCGCAAACACGGCGATCACGCAAAGGGTGGCGAAGGCAACCGTTGCCGATCCCTCGAGCCTCAGGGCACGGACCGGGCTCATCAGCCCGGAAAGACGTCCGCGCGGCGGATGCGTCGCCATATGGTGGTCCTGAACGGTCATTGTGCCTGCCCCACGCGCGGATCGAAGATGCTGTAGACGATGTCGATCACCAGATTGGTGATGATGATGCCGATGGACACGAAGACGAACATGCCCATCAGCAGCGGATAGTCGCGGGCATACATCGCGTCGTACATCAGGCGGCCGAGACCCGGCCAGCCGAAGACGATTTCGGTCAGGACCGCGCCGGCGAGGATATCCGTGACATTGAGGCCGAAGACGGTGATGACCGGCAGCACGCCATTCCGGAACGCGTGGAACAGGATACGCCCCTCGCCCAGCCCCTTCGCCTTCGCGGTGGTGATATAGTCCTGGGACAAGGCGTCCCGCATGGAAGCGCGCGCATAGCGGAAATTGATGGCGAGATAGCGCATGCCGAGCACGAAGCCAGGCAGGATCAGGTGCAGGGCCACGTCCCAGACATAGGCGAAGCCCTCATAGGCATATCGGCTGTTCGTCATGCCGCTGGTCGGAAACCAACGCAGGTTCAGGGCGAAGACCAGCAGGGCAAGCTGCGCCAGCCAGAAGGCGGGCACGGAATAGCCGATCACCGCGAGAAACGACCCGACCCTGTCGAAGGCCGAACGCGGCTTGCGGGCGACGGCAACCGCCAGCGCCACCCCCATCACGGTGAAGATGATGAGAGAAGTCAGCATGAGGAGCAGCGTCGCGGGAACCCGCCCGAGTATGAGGCTCAGCACATCCGACTGGAGAACGTAGGAGTATCCGAGATCGCCGGTCAGCACGGATTTCAGGTATTCCCAATACTGGACGTAGAGCGGCTGATCGAGGCCGAGCTTGGCATAGAGCGCCGCAAGCTGGGCCTCGGTCGGCTCGCTCTCGCCCACCAGGATGCTGACCGGATCGCCGGGCGCCAGATGCACCAGGATGAAGTTCACCGTGATCACGCCGACCAGCATCGGGAGCGCGCTCAGGATCTTGACGGCGATGAATTGCAGGGCTTTCAATCTCCCGGCAAGGCTGCGCTTCTTCCCGCCTGCGGCGACCGCTGCGTTCATGACATCTGTTGCCACAGACTTTCCTCTTTGATTTTCGGGTTCCCCGTCGTCTGGCCTGCATGTCTGCCAGCGACAATTTCGTATAATGTATATTCATAGCATCATAACTTTTGTCAAATGGCAAGACCTAATTTCCGCCGCGCCAGCGCCGCCACAATTCCGCAGTCCGTTGTTTTTGCTCGATTTATTCGACTCCTTGACGAGGAAGCGCTATCCCGCGGCAATTTTTTGACCTATTGACAACAGCGGAAAAACAGGCGTTACATACCCATCGTGCACAATATACGATATGCACAAAGGGCACGCGGGGCGATGAGGAAACCGTCCCGGATCAGATGACCCGCTCCAGCATCAAATACCTTTATAGAGGGCGAAGGAAAGATGAGCGATCGACAATTGAAGATAGGCCTCAGCCTTGTATCGAACGGCACCCATCCCGCCGGCTGGCGGCTGCCGGAGGCGCGCGCCGACGCCGCGCTCGATTTCTCCCTTTGGAAGGAAATGGCGCAGGCGGCCGAGCAGGCCAAGATCCATTTCATCTTCCTGGCCGACGGCATCGCCGTGAGGACGGCGGCCAGCGACGACGACGCCTTGAGCTACAGCGGCCGCATCGACCAGTTCGAACCGCTCACCCTGATCGCGGGGCTTGCCGCCTCCACGCAGAAGATCGGTTATATCGCGACCGCCTCGACCACCTATAACGAACCCTTCCATATCGCCCGCAAGTTCGCCTCGCTGGATTTCATCAGCGGCGGCCGCGTCGGCTGGAACGTCGTCACCTCGTGGAGCGAGGCGGAAGCCAGGAATTTCAGCCGCGAGAAACATCTTGAACATTCCATACGCTACGGCCGCGCGGAAGAGTTCGTCGACGTCGTCCGCGGCCTGTGGGATAGCTGGGAAGACGACGCGTTCATGCGCGACAAGGAAGGCGGCCGGTATTTCGATCCGGCCAAGATGCACGTCCTGAACCATGTGGGCGAGGATTTCTCGGTCAGGGGACCGCTCAACATCGCCCGCCCGCCTCAGGGCTATCCGGTCATCGCCCAGGCAGGCTCGTCGGAGCCCGGCCAGGAACTGGCGGCGCGCACCGCCGACCTCATCTACACCGCCAAGCAGCGGCGCGAGGATGCGCGGGCTTTCTACCAGAGCGTCAAGGGCCGCTTCGGCAAATACGGCCGCTCCACCGGTTCCGCGCTCGTCATGCCCGGCATCATGCCCGTGATCGGCCGGACGATGGAGGAAGCGCAGGCCAGGTATCAGCGGATACAAGAACTCATCCACCCGAAGGTCGGCCTCGCCATGCTGGCGCGCACCTTCGGCGATCTGTCGAGCTATCCGCTGGATGGCCCGCTGCCCGACAACCTTCCCACGCTCGACGGCGTGAAAAGCCACCGCGATCCCCTGTTGCGCATGGCCCGCGAGGAAAACCTCACCATCCGCCAGCTCTATATGCGCGTCACCGGCGCGGCCGGCCACCTGCAGCTCTGCGGAACGCCGGAAAGCATCGCCGACACGATGGCGGAATGGTTCAACGCGGGGGCCTGCGACGGGTTCAACATCATGGCACCGTATTTCCCGGACGGGCTTTACGAATTTCTCGATCAGGTCGTCCCCGTCCTCCAGAAGCGGGGGCTGTTCCGGACGGACTACGAAGGCAACACGCTGCGGGAGAACCTGGGCCTGGCGCGGCCCGCGCATCCGGCCACCCGGATCAAGCGTTCGGCCTGAACGGACAACTGCCCGTCGCGATCCGGCGGGCAGTCACCCTGCAAAAAGGGAATCGAAGGATATCCCGCTACCGTCGGCGGCGAGGCGGAGCGGCGGGCGCCTGATCGTCAGGCGGCCCGATTGACGGCAGGCGCAATACAATATACGAAATTTCGCAGTGATTTCCGCGATTTTTTCGAGAGGTTCAGGCAATGGGCCCTATTGTTTGGAGGAATACTTTTGGCTGGTAGAGGCAAGGCACAGGGCAAGACGAGCACCACCCACCGCAAGGCTGAGGCCGGCAGCAGGATGCGCGTGGTCTCGAAAGAACCGATACACGAGCAGATCCTCCCCCATATCCGCCGGGACATCGTCCTCAACCGCTGGGCGCCGGACGAACGCCTTCCCGAAATGGAGCTTTGCGAGGAATTCGGGGTTTCCCGTACGCCTTTGAGGGACGTGCTCAAGATACTGGAAGTCGAGGGCCTCGTGACGCTGGTTCCCCATATCGGCGCGATCGTCACTCCGCTCGACCCTCCCGACCTCGCCGAGAAGCTGGAGGTGATGAGCGGGCTGGAACAGATGTCGGCCCGGAAAGTCGCCGAATGGCAGCCGCCGCCGGCGATCCGGGAGATAGAGCGCCTCCACAAGGCCATGGCCGGGGCCGCCAAGAACGGCCAGACCAGCAAGTATTATTCGCTCAACGACGAATTCCACCGCGCCATCGTGCTCGGATGCGACAACAACACCCTGGCCAAGATGCATGAAACCATCATGTGGCATGTCAGCCGTGCCCGCAATTACGCCAATGAGCGCGAACCGCTGACCAAGAGCGCCGCGGAACATCACGATGCAATCGTGGAGCGCATCCTGGCGGGCGATCCCGATGGCGCGGCGCGCGCGATGCGGGAACATCTCAACGAAGTGACGCATACGGTCCTCGCCCGCATCTCGAAGGAACCGGACTCGCGCTTCGGTTCGGCAATGACAGGCTCGGCCGCCTGAACGGCGGCCGCAAGGCAATACCGGCCCTCCATCGACAATACGATATTGACGGGGACCGCGCGCCATATATTATACAATATACAAAATTCGCGGGCCTTGCCGAAGCGAAGTTTCGAAGAAGGGAACGGAACGATGAAGAACGTCAGCCTTGCCACCCCGATCGAAGAAGGAGACCCCGCCGCCGACCCGAAAGCCTTCCGCCGCAGTCTGGGCCAGTTCGCGACGGGCGTCACGGTCATCGCAACGCGGCATGAGGGCCGCCCCGTCGGCGTGACGGCGAATTCCTTCAGCTCGCTTTCGCTCGATCCGCCGCTTGTCCTGTGGTCGATCGCCAGAACATCCCGCAGCTTCGCCGCATTCAGCGCGGCGTCGCATTTCAGCGTCAGCATTCTCGGCGAGGATCAGATCGACGTTTCGCAAAAGCTTTCCAGTTCCAGGGAAGACAAGTTCGCCGAGGTAGACTGGTATCCGGGCATCGGGGGCTCGCCGGTCATGGCAGGCGCCATCGCCACGCTGGAATGCAGCACATTCGCGGTCCACGAAGGCGGCGACCATATCATCCTGGTCGGCCGGGTCCTGCAGCACAGGCGCTATCCCGGGAAGGCGCTTCTTTATGCGCAGGGCCAGTACGGCGTCGTCGACGAGCATCCGGCCTTCAGGGCGCAGGCCGCCGCCGATCCGGGAACGGCGCCGCCCGGCCGGACGCTCCGCGACCTGCCGCTCACGACATTGCTCTATCTCGCCCATCACAATTCGTCCGCCGCGTTCGAGCGCCACCGGCGCGAGGAGAACATCTCGCTGACCCAGAGCCGAATCCTGTCGGCTCTCACCCGCCGATCGCCCCTGTCCAGGCAATCGATCGTCCGGCAGGTTTACATGACGCCGCAGACGGTCGATGATGCCCTGGGCGAGCTTCTCCAGCGCGGCTGCCTGGAGTGCGATGGCGACGACCGGTTCAGCCTCTCGGAAGCAGGCCAGATGCTGGCGCGCTCGATCCGGATGCGGCTGCAGGAATACGAGCGCGAACAGTTTGCCGGCATTTCCGCCGAAAGGCTCGACACGACGCGCGACGTCCTCGCCCGCTTCATCGAAGGACTGGCTGAGCAGGCAGCGACCGACGACGCCGCATGAGGAGACCCGCCGCCAGAATGACGGTCCACCACGACAAAAAGGGGAATTCAGGGTGACCAATCCGACGACATTCGAGGAAAACGCCACATCGCCGGTTCTATCCGTGAAAGAGCTGACGGTGGACCTGCCCCGCACCATGGAGCGGCGGCATGCCGTCAGCAACATCTCCTTCGACCTGAACCCCGGGGAAATCCTCTGCATCATCGGGGAATCGGGCTCGGGGAAATCCGTGACGGCCAATGCGATCATGGGCCTGCTGCCGCCGGCCATCAGGGTTTCCGCCGGCAGCATCACCTTCAACGGCACCGACATGCTGGCCGCCGATCCGCAGACGCTTCGCGATCTCCGCGGCAGGGCGGTGTCCATGGTTTTCCAGGACCCCCTCTCCTCCCTCAATCCGGTCATGACCATCGGCGACCAGATCCTCGAAGTGATGGTCGCCCACAGGATCGGAACACCGCAGAGCCGCGCGGCAAAGGTCATCGAACTGCTTCACGAGGTCGGCCTGCCGGAGCCGGAGGTCATCGTCCGGCAATACCCTTTCCGCCTTTCCGGCGGGCAGCGGCAGCGGGTGATGATCGCGATGGCGCTGGCGCTCGATCCCGACGTCCTCATCGCTGACGAACCGACGACGGCGCTCGACGTCACCACGCAGGCCCAGATCCTCGAACTGATCCGCAAGATCCAGCGGCGCAAGAACATGAGCGTCATGTTCATCACCCATGATTTCGGCGTGGTCGCCGAAATCGCGGACCGGGTCATCGTCATGGAGAAAGGCAACCTCGTGGAACAGGGGCCGGCCGCCAGGGTCCTCACCGCTCCGGAGCATCCCTATACCAGGCGCCTGATCGCCTCGGTTCCCCGCCTGGGCGACGGCAGCCGCGACGCCGTGGACGAACCGCCGGTCGTCCTGGAGACCAGGAACCTGAGGAAGACCTATCGCCTCGGCGGCTTTTTCGCGCCGACCCGCACCGTCCATGCCGTCAACGACGTCAATATCTCCATCCGCAAGGGCCAGACGCTGGGGATCGTCGGCGAGAGCGGCTCCGGCAAGTCGTCGCTCGGCCGGTTGCTGGTCAAGCTGATGAACAGCGACGAGGGCCAGATCATCTTCAACGGCCAGGACATCGCGCCGTTGAAGGAAGACCAGTTCAGGACCATGAGGCCCTATATCCAGATGATCTTTCAGGACCCGTTCGCCTCGCTCAATCCGCGGCATACGATCGGCCGGATTCTGACATGCGGCCCGCTCGCGCACGGAATTTCGCCTTCGGAGGCGAAGGCCAAGGCCCTGCGCTTTCTGGAACTGGTCGGCCTCGACCATGGTGCCTACGATCGTTACCCGCACGAGTTTTCCGGTGGCCAGCGCCAGCGCATCGGCATCGCGCGGGCCCTGATGTTCGACCCCGTCCTGCTCGTGGCCGACGAGGCCGTCTCGGCGCTCGACGTGTCCATCCAGGCGCAGGTGCTCAGGCTTCTGGCGCGCATCCAGAAGGAGCTGAACGTCGCGATGATTTTCATCACGCACGATCTGCGGGTCGCCAGTCAGATCTGCGATCAGGTCGCCGTCATGCACAGGGGGCGCGTCGTGGAATACGGCCCTCCATCGCAGATCTTCCGCTCGCCCACGAACGACTATACGCGCCAACTGATCTCGGCCATTCCGGGCAAGGAATGGGAACCGGCAGCCTGAAAGGAATGACATGACGGAAAGTGCTGGCAGGGAAATCGGCCCGGGGGATTTCTGGAAAGCGATCGGGGTCCGCGCCGTCGGCGCCTCGGTCGTGACGGCACGGGATGCGGAAGGCCCCGCCGGGTTTCTCGGACTTTCGGCCACCCATCTGTCGGCCTCCCCGCCGATGCTGATGGTGTCCATCGGAAACACGACCTCGGCGCTTGGCGCGATCCGCAATGCCGGACATTTCGCCCTCAACTATCTCGCCAGGGCGGACAGGGATCTCATCGATCTCTTCGGCGGCAAGACGGACAGAAAGGGTGCGGACCGGTTCGATGCCGGCCGGTGGTCGACGCTGGCATCGGGAGCCCCCGTGCTGAAGACCGCCCTCGGCGTTCTCGACTGCCGTCTGGAGGAACTGATCGAACGGCATGGCAGCGTCATCGCGATCGGGCGCCTGATCGATTTCAAGGCCCCTGCGGAGGGCCTGCCCGCCGTCATCTACAAAGGTACGATGATGGAGTGACTGCAGGCGAACCGGCCTTCATCGGCCGGATGTCAGCCGTTCCTCCCAGCTCAGGCCTGCCCATATCCGCGCCAGCAGCATGCCCCGCAAGGCCATGAGCAACGCGAAGGAACCCCACAGGCCATCGTTTCCCAGCAGCCGGTAGGCCGGAAAGACCAGGATGGCGAACGCCGCGACGGAGAGAAGCGTCGTGTCGCGCGCCTCCCGCACGCGCGTCGAGCCGATGAACAGGCCGTCGAAGATATAGGACCACAGCGTGACGAAGGGCAGCAGGATCAGCCACGGCATGTAGCGGATCGCCATCCCGGCGATATCCTGATGGCTGGTGAGCAGCACGACGATCTCCCGGCCGCCCAGCAGGAAGACCAGGGCAAATGCAAATGCCGTCACGCCCGCGAGTTCGAAAGCCGCGCGGGCCGTCTCCCGCAGCCGCCGCAGGTCGCGCGCGCCGATCGCGGCTCCGACGAGCGCCTGCGTCGCATAGGCGAAACCGTCGATCGCATAACCCACCAGGGTATGCAGATGAAGCAGAATGGCATTCGCCGCGAGGATGGTGGTGCCCTGGATGGCGGAGAACCGGGTCATCAGGAATTGCGACACCAGAAGCGCAAGGCTCCGGATCAGGAGATCGCGGCCGAGATAGCCGAGCCGCAGGAGATGCCTGTGGTCGATCAGGCGGCGAAGGCTGAGCGGCGGCGCTTCCGGAAAACCGGCGCCGGCGATCAGGAGAAGAGCCAGCGCGATACCCGCATATTCCGCGACGACGGCCGCCCAGGCAATGCCGTCGACACCGCCCGAAAGCCCGTAGACGAGCAGGAGCGCGCAGCAGATGTTGATCAGATTGGCCGCCGCCTGCAGAACAAGTGCCGAGATCGCGCGCCGCCTGCCGAGCAGGTATCCCGCGGCGATGACGCCGGCAAGCGCCGCAGGCGCGGAAAGCAGGCGGATGCCGATATATTGCATAGCCTTCAGCTCGACATCGGGACCGCTGCCGAAAAACGGCAGGAGCATCGGCACCCACAGTCCGGAAGGCGCCGCAAGCACGAGGCCCAGGACGACCGCGAGCAGCGTCATGCGGACGAACGTGTCGCGGACCAGTTCCATGTCGTCGGCACCGTCGGCCTGCGCCACGACGGCCGTCGCGGACATCCGCAGGAACGTGAACAGCATGTAGATCATCGTCACGAAGCTCGCTCCGAGCGTGACGCCGGCCAGTTCCGCAGGATTGTCGAAATGCCCCGCGATCATGGTGCCGGTAAGGGCCATGAGCGGAAGCGTCAGGTTGGCGAGGATCATCGGCAGGGCGACGGCAAGCATCGCCGCGAGGCGTCCCCGCGCGCTGTTTTCCGCCTGCTCCTTCCCGGCGGCTGCGCCGTCAGGCATAACGGCTTGCGGGCCGGGCAAGGCCGAGATTTTCACGCAGGGTCGAACCCTCGTATTCCTTGCGGAAGACGCCCCGATCCTGCAGCCTCGGCACGATATGCTCGGCCACGTCGGCCAATCCGCCCGGAAGGTAGCTCGGCATGACGTTGAAGCCGTCGGCGCCGCCCTTGTCGAACCATTCCTGCATGGTGTCCGCGATCTCATCATAGCTTCCGAGGATGACGAGCTGCTGGCCCATGCCCACTTCCTGGCACAGCTTGCGAAGCGTCCAGCGGTTTTCGAGCGCCTTCCGGATCATGTTGCTGGAAACCGTGATCTTGCCGCTGTCGCCGAGATCGTCCGGCAAGGGGGAATCCAGATCGTAAACGCTCAGATCGCCGAACTGCGCGGCAATGCGCGCCATCGCGCTCAGGGGATCGATCAGGGATTTCAGGTATTCGAGCTTGTCTTCCGCCTGCCCGCGGGTCCTGCCGCCGACCAGTTGCGCACCGGGCAGGATCTTGACGTCATCCATGGACCGGCCGAAGGCCGCCGCCCGTTCGCGGATGACGCTTCGTCCCTTGATCGCGGCGTCGAGCGTATGCGGCGCCATATAGACCGCATCGGCGAACCGGCCGGCCAGATCGAGCCCCTTGTCGGAAGCGCCGGCCTGGAAGATCACCGGGCGGCCCTGCGGGGTCCGCGAGGAGGTCAGCGGGCCGCGGACCTTGAAATACCGGCCCTTGAAATCGAGGACATGCATCTTCTCCGGATCGTAGAACCGGCCGCCCTCCACATCATGGATGAAGGCATCCGCATCCCAGCTGTCCCAGAGGCCGAGCACCACCTCGATGAATTCGTTGGCGCGGTCGTAACGCTCGTCCTTGCCGTAGTGCTCGTCGCGATTGAAGTTCCAGGCCTCCTGCTCCGACCAGGACGTTACCGCATTCCAGCCTGCGCGCCCGCCGCTGAGATGATCCAGGGAGGCATATTTGCGGGCGACGTGATAGGGCTCGTTGTAACTCGTCGAGGCCGTCGCGACGAGACCGATGTTCTTCGTCACCACGGAGAGAGCCGACAGGAGCGTGACCGGCTCCAGCTCCACGTTCTCGTGCGAGCGGCACAGGGACCCCTTCGGCTCGTCGGCGGCGCGGATCGCCAGCCCGTCGGCGAAAAACACCGTGTCGAATTTCGCCGCCTCCGCGATCCGCGCGCATTCCGCGAAATGCGCGAAGGATTCCGAGGCGCCCGGGTCCACGTCGGGATGCCTCCAGGCTGACGCGTTGTAACCCAGGCCCCGGATGGAAGCCCCGAGCTTCATCTGCCGTTTTCCCGTCGCCATGCTCCACCTCTCTTCCCGCGCCGCCTTCAGCCAGGGGCATCGAAACCCGCATGGAAATCCACGCTAGCCAAAGCCTACAGGCTTGTAAACAGAGTTGCGTTCAGAAAAAAATACAGAGCGGCAACTTGTCCCGAGCAGACCCGAACAGCCGTTCCACATGCGGAAAACAATCGGGTTGATATTGCGTTCATAATTGAATACACATCAGAGTGCAGTTTAGGAATGCCGTCGAGGAACAGCCGAGCAGCGGACTGACGGCACGATATCCGAGATCTGGAGGCCGCCCGTGCGCGTAGTATTCGTGGATGCGAATCCCACCCTTTCCAGCGTTTCCGAACGGTTGTTCGCCGGAAGCGGCATCGACCTGACGATCAACCGCCAGCCGGACATCACCCCTGCGGAGTTTCCGAAGGTCCTCGAAGGGGCCGGCATCGCGATTATCGACCACACCGCCCTTCCGATGGAAATTGCCAGGCGCTGCCCCGCCCTGCGACATGTCGTCTTCCTCGGAACCGGGGCGCGAAGCTACATGGACCCTGACGCGCTGGCTGCGGAACTCGGCATCACCGTCCATACGATCAAGGGTTACGGCGATACCGCGGTCGCCGAGACGGCGATTGCCCTGATGTGGGCTTGCGCCAAGAGCACGCCGATGATGGACCGGGAAATGCGCGACGGCCGCTGGGTGAGGACCGAGGGTGTCCAGCTGACCGGCAAGACGCTGGGGCTGGTCGGCTTCGGCGGGATCGCCGCGGAGGTGGCGCGGATCGCATCCGGCTCGGGCATGCGCGTCGTCGCCTGGAACCGCTCGCCGAAAAGCCAGGCGGGGGTTTCCTTCCTGCCCCTGGAACGGGTGCTGGCGGAAAGCGACGTGCTGTCCCTGCATCTGCTTCTGACCGACGAAACCCGGGGCCTTCTCGATGCCGGCCGGCTGGCCGCGATGAAACCCGGCGCCATCCTCGTCAATACCGCCCGCGGGGCGCTCGTCGACGAGGCCGCCATGATCGCCGCCCTGAAATCGGGGCACCTGCGCGCAGCCGGGCTGGATGTCTTCAACATCGAACCCATGCCGGCCGGCCACGAACTCACGACCCTTCCGAACGTCGTCCTGTCGGCCCATTCGGCATTCCGGACGCCCGAGGCCAACGACAACCTGATCGGCGCGGCGCTCGCCCACTGCCGGGCTGCGCTGCGGACCGCCGTCCCCGTCTGAACCCCGTCAACCATCGCCCCGGAGTCTCCAGAATGCCCGACATAACCCGCATCGACGGCAATCAGCGCCGCAGCCGAATGGTCGTCCACAAGGACGTCGTCTATCTGGCCGGCCAGGTCGCCGACGACGCTCGCGGCGATATCGCAGCCCAGACATCCGAGGCGCTGGCGAAGATCGACGATCTGCTGTCCAGGGCGGGAACGTCGAAGGACAATCTCCTGAGCGCCCAGATATGGCTGGCAGACATGGCCGATTTCCCGGGGATGAACGCCGTCTGGGACAATTGGGTGGCGCCGGACAACGCCCCGACCCGCTGCTGCGGCGAGGTCAAGCTTGCCGATCCCGCCTACAGGGTGGAAATTGTCGTGACGGCGGCGAGATAGCGGCAGGCGGAGCGGATAGGAAAGAGGGATCAGGATGGCCTCGGCTCTGACGCGGGCAAGCCGCATATCCTCCATCGGGGTTTCGGAAATCCTCGTGATCGGGGAGACCGCCAGAAGGATGCGGCGCGCCGGAAAGCCGGTGATCGTCCTCGGCGCCGGCGAGCCGGATTTCGACACGCCGGACAATGTCAAGGAAGCGGCGGTCCGCGCGATCCGGGACGGCCGGACGAAATACACCGCCCTTGACGGCACGCCGGAAATGAAGGCCGCCATCATCGGGAAATTTCGCCGGGAGAACGCGCTCGATTTCGAGCCCGCCGAAATCATGGCCACTGCCGGCGCCAAGCAGGTCCTCTTCAACGCCTTCATGGCGACGATGAACCCCGGCGACGAGGCCCTGCTCGCCGCCCCCTACTGGACGACCTACGCCGATATCGCGGCGATTGCCGGCGGAACGCCGGTGGCGCTGGCCGGGCGGGAGGAAAACGGCTTCCGGATCACCGCCGAGGATCTCGAAGCGGCCATAACCCCGAGGACACGGTGGCTGCTTCTCAACTCCCCCTCCAACCCCTCGGGCGCCGCCTACGAGGCGGAACACCTGAAACCCATTCTCGACGTGCTTCTGCGCCATCCGCATGTCTGGCTGATGACCGACGACATCTACGAACATCTGCTCTACGACGGGCGGACATTCGCAACCGCGCTCAATCTCCAACCCGGATTGCGCGACCGGACGCTCGTCATCAACGGCGTATCCAAGGCCTATGCGATGACCGGATGGCGGCTCGGTTATTGCGCCGGCCCCGCGAGCCTCATCGAGGCCATGTCGATCGTCCAGAGCCAGGCGACGACGAACCCCTCATCCATCAGCCAGGCGGCCGCGATCGAGGCCCTGACCGGCCCGCAGGACATCGTGGCGCAGCGCCGCGACGATTTTCAGCGCCGGCGCGACATCGTCGTCGAGCGGCTGAACGCGATGCCCGGCATCTCGTGCCGCAAGCCCGAAGGCGCCTTCTACACATTCGCCAACTGCTCCGGCCTGCTCGGACGCAGGACGCCCGAGGGAGCGGTTCTCGACAGCGACAGCACCTATTGCCGTTATCTTCTCGAAGAGGCCAATGTGGCCGTCGTGCCCGGCAGCTGCTTCGGCCTTGCACCCTATTTCCGCATTTCCTACGCGGCGGCGCAGGAGACGCTGATGGAAGCCTGCGACCGCATTTCCCGAGCCAACGAGGCGCTCAGATGACCCTGCCCAGCGCTGCACGGATTCTGGTGGATCAGTTGAAGGCGCAAGGAGTGCGGCGTGTCACCTGCGTGCCGGGAGAAAGCTATCTCGCCGTGCTGGACGCGCTCTACGAGAGCGGCATCGAGGTGCTGAGCTGCCGCAACGAAGGCGGCGCCGCCATCATGGCGGAGGCGCAGGGCAAGCTGACCGGACGGCCGGGCATCTGCTTCGTCACGCGCGGCCCCGGCGCCACCAATGCCAGCCATGGCGTTCACATCGCCATGCAGGATTCCACGCCGATGATCCTCTTCGTCGGACAGGTGGAAAGCGGCATGCGCGAGCGCGAGGCATTCCAGGAGCTCGACTACAAGGCCGTGTTCGGATCGATGGCGAAATGGGTGGTGGAGATCGACAGCGCCGCCCGCATGGCCGAGCACATCGCCCATGCCTTCCGCGTGGCGATGCAGGGCCGTCCGGGCCCGGTGGTCGTGGCCCTTCCGGAAGACGTTCTCGTACAGACCGCCGAGGCGGTGACCGTACCCTATATCGAGCCGGCGCGCGCCGCGCCCGCCGCCGAGGACATCGCGCGGCTGCAGGCGCTTCTCTCCCGGGCCGAGCGCCCGCTTGCGATCATCGGCGGCAGCGGATGGGACGAAGGAGCGGCCGGCCGCCTCGCGGCGTTCGCCGAACGGTTCGACCTGCCGGTCGCGTCATCCTTCCGGCGCGCGTCGATCTTCCCGGCCGGACATCCGAACTACGCGGGCGACCTCGGCATCGGCCCCGACCCTCGCCTGAAGGCCATGGTCGCGGATGCCGACCTGATCATCCTGATCGGCGGGCGCCTGTCGGAGATGCCGTCGGCCTCCTACACGCTTCTCGACATTCCGGTCCCATCCCAGAAACTCGTCCATGTTCATCCCGGCGCGGAAGAACTCGGCCATGTCTATCACCCCGTGCTCGCGATACAGGCAGGCCCGATCGCATTCACCCAGGCCATGGCGGACCTTAGGCCTTCGGCCCGTCCGCCCTGGGCAGGCCGGGCCGCGCAGGCGCATGCGGACTATCTGGATTGGTCCGGCAGGCCGCGCACGCTTCCGGGGGATTTTCAGTTCGGCAGGATCGTCCGCGAACTCAGCGACCGGCTTCCGCCGGACACGATCATCTGCAACGGCGCCGGCAACTATGCCGGCTGGCTTC
This sequence comes from Neorhizobium puerariae, assembly GCF_042429745.1. Taxonomy (NCBI): domain Bacteria; kingdom Pseudomonadati; phylum Pseudomonadota; class Alphaproteobacteria; order Hyphomicrobiales; family Rhizobiaceae; genus Neorhizobium; species Neorhizobium puerariae. The sequence continues at coordinate 316,313 of NZ_JBHMAA010000011.1, forward strand.
ACCGCCATCACCGGTTCGGGGCCTTCGGCAGCCAGCTCGCCCCCACCAGCGGATCGATGGGATACGGCGTGCCGGCCGCGGTCATCGCCAAGGCGGAATACCCTTCCCGCACCGTGATCGCCTACGCGGGCGACGGCTGCTTCCTGATGAACGGCCAGGAATTCGCCACCGCCGTCCAATACGATCTGCCGATCATCGTGATCGTCGTCGACAACGGCCAGTACGGCACGATCCGCATGCACCAGGAAAACCACTATCCGGGGCGGGTGATCGCGACGCAGCTCAGCAATCCGGATTTTGCCGCCTATGCGCGGGCATTCGGAGGCCATGGGGAAACCGTCAGGACAACCGGGGAATTCTTTCCGGCCTTCGAGCGGGCCGTCGCGTCGAGGCGCCCGGCCATCCTGCATTGTTTCCTGCATCCCGATGCACAGTCGCACGCCCGGGATTTCGTCCCGCCGGCAGACGGGACACCGCAATGACGAGGAAGGCCGTCGTCATCGGAGGAGGAGCGATCGGCGCCATGTGTGCGCTGGAAATCCTGCGCCGCGGCCTTTCCGTCACGATCCTGGAGCCGGGCGAGCCCGGCGGCGAACAGGCGGCAAGCTTCGGCAATGCCGGCTGGCTCTCCTCCCACTCTGTCCTTCCGCCTTCGGAACCCGGGCTCTGGAAGAAGGTGCCGGGATATCTGCTCGATCCGCTGGGACCGCTTGCGATCCGGCCGCGGCGTTTTCCGGCCGCCCTGCCCTGGCTGCTTCGCTATCTTGCCGCCGGATCGAGCGAGGAAAAGCTCGTCCGCACGGCTGAAGCCCTGCGGAGCCTGCTCGAGGATGCGCCGCGCCTCCATGCGAGGATCGCGGCGGAAGCGGGTATCCGCGATCTGGTGCGCGACGACGGGGGGCTTCTGCATATCTACCCGGACCGCGCCACCTTCGGGCGCGAGGCCCGCGCCTGGCGCATCCGTAGCGGGGTCGGCATCGAATGGCAGGAGATGGACGATCAGTCGCTCCACGCCATGGAGCCCGATCTCAGCCCGGAATACCGCTTCGGCGTGCTCGTGGGCGAGGCCGGCCATTGCAGCGATCCGGGAGCCTATGTCGCCGGCCTGACGGGATACGCGGTCGCGCGCGGCGCCAGCCTTCTGAAAACCCGGGCAACCGGGTTCTCGTTTGCCGACGGCAGGCTTCGCGCCGTCCGGACCGGGACGGGCGACGTGCCTGCGGATATCGCCGTCATCGCCGCCGGCATATTCTCCCAGCCGCTGGCCCGGGCTGCCGGAGATCGCATCCCGCTGGAATCGGAGCGCGGCTACCATGTCGCAATAGACGCACCCGAGATCGTGCCGTCACGTCCGATGATGGTGCATGACCGGAAGATCGTCATCACGCCGGTCGCCGGGCGGCTGCGCGCGGCGGGGCAGGTGGAGATCGCCGGCATCGCGGCGGCTCCCAACTGGCAGCGGGCGGAGATCCTCAAACAGCACCTTCTGGCCACGTTCCCCGGCCTTGCGCGGGACGGGGCCGTCGGACGCCTTCACGCCTGGCAGGGACACCGTCCTTCCACGCCTGACGGCCTGCCCTGCATCGGCCCGTCGCGCGCGACGGCGGACGTGCTCCATGCCTTCGGCCACGGCCATGTCGGTCTTGCCTCCTCCGCCAGAACCGGGCGGCTGATCGGCCAGATCGTCGCCGGCGAGCCTCCTGAAATTCCCCTTGCTCCATTCAGCCCGAAGCGGTTCCGATAATCTGGAGGTCGCCATGTCCGCAACATCCGCCTGTCCGACTGCCGATCCCTCGCCGGCGGATGCATTCCGCGTCGCGTGGCGCGGATTCGGCTCGACCGTCACCCTCGTCGCGACGGCATTCGACGGCATGCGCCATGCGATGCTGGCCACCGCGGTCAGCTCGGTTTCGATGGAGCCGCCATCCCTGCTCGTCTGCGTGAACAGAAGCGCCTCCGCATTTCCGAGCCTGCAGCGGCGCGGCGCCTTTTCGCTTGCCCTGCTCGGGGCGGATCTCGCGGCGATGAGCCTCCGGCTGCCGCAGGCCAAGGGCGAGGAGCGCTTTTCACAAGGAAATTGGGACAGTTTTTCCGCGCCGGGCAGCGCCGCCCACGGCCTGCCGTGGCTCAGGGACGCGCAGGCGACCGTCTTCTGCGAGACCGATGACGTCCATGCCTACGGGACGCATGTCATCTTCATCGGTCGTGTTCTCGCGATCGAAAACGCAGGCCGCGTCGATCCGCTGCTTTACTGCACGGGACAATACGGCCGTTTCGAGGGCATCGCCCGATGACGGGAAGCAGGCAGAACCGCCAGGAGTTCCTGTATCTCTCCAGCGCCGACATCGCAGCGCTCGCAATCGGCGCGGGCGCCATTGCCGACGAGATCGCCCGCGCATCCCGCGCCCGCGCCGCGGGCCGCGTTCAAATTCCGCCCAAGATCATTCTCAGGCAGGAGAACGGAGCCGCTTTCTATGCCATGACCGCCCTGGCCGAAGGCGACGGGAGCGTGATGAAATGGCTCGGCAATCCCTCCCGGAACGATGCCGCCGGGCTTCCCTCCTTCATGGGCTTCATGGTGGTCAGCGACCCGAAAACCGGCGTACCGGCGGCCCTTCTCAGCGCCTCCGACATCACGGCGATGCGGACCGCGGCGACGAGCCTCCTCGCCGCCCGGCATCTGGCGCGACAGGATGCGGCCGTCCTGGGGCTGGCGGGCTGCGGAGCACAGGCGCGTGCCCACCTCACGGCGATCGCCCGGGAATTCCCGATCCGGCGCGTGCTTCTGCTCGGCCGGAGCCAGACGGGCATCGAGACGATGCAGGAGCTTGCCCGGACGCTGGGGCTTGCGGCCGAGAAGGTGGACGGGCCGGAAGAGTTGATCGCGCAGAGCGATATCGTCGTCAGCTCGGTCCCGCCCGACGCGATCGCCGCCCCCTTCCTCGATGCCCGCCGCCTGCCGGCCGGGGCATTCGTGAGCATGGTGGACCACGGTCATAGCTGGACGATCGAAGGGCTCGCGCCATTGGGGTCGCTCTTTACGGACGATCTGGCCGCGACCGCCGACAGGGCCCTGGTCGACCCGCATCTCAAGCGGATACCGGTTTCCGGCGACCTGACGCAGATCGGCGGTGGTTTCCGGCGGCAGTCGGTCGATCAGCGGATCGGCTTCGTATTTGCCGGAACGGCGCTGGCCGACCTTGCCGCGGCCAACGTGATCGTCCGCGCGGCCCGCGAGAGGGGCCTCGGCACAGCCCTGGCTCTTTAGAACCGAACCCAGCGCTTCCGTTGCAAATTGTGTTCCAGCGTGTATTCTGCCTCCGCAGCGGAGGAGGAGCCTGGCGTCGATCGCCGGTGACGCATATCTCAGCGATGATGCGAACGCGCAACCAAGGATAGTGGAATTGGAAGTGGACCCGAAGGAAACGGCAACCGAGGCGAACAGGGCCCAGGACGATTCGACCGCCACCATGGTCAAGGTGGTCTACGACCGCCTGCTCGCGATGATCAACGATTTCGAAATCAAGCCCGGCGAACGGGTGAACGAAGTCCTTGTCGCCCGCAAGCTCGGCGTGTCGCGGACGCCGCTTCGCGAAGCGTTGAACCGGCTGGCGATCGAGGGTTTCCTGACCACCCGTCCGGCCAAGGGCTTTTTCTGCCGGGACCTCAATCCCGAAGACACGTTCCAGCTTTATCAGCTCCGTGCGATCATCGAGACGGCCGGGGTGAGGCTTGCGGCCAGGAGCGCCAGGGACGAGGACCTGACGAAGCTGCGCGATTTCCTGATGTCGACCGCCGATTCGAAGGACGAGCCGATCGAGTCGCTCCTGTCCTATGACGAGACCTTTCACGAATCGATCGTGAAGATGTCCGGCAACGCCGAGATGCTGCGGGTCATGAAGAACCTCAACCAGCGCATCAGGCCGGTCCGCTGGATCGACCTCAACCGCCGCGGCCGCCCTGCGACCCAGCGGGAGCATCAGCTCATCCTGACGGCTCTCATCGAACGCGACGCGGACAAGGCGGCGAGCCTGATGGAGCAGCATATCACCCGGCGCCTGGACGAGATCGATTCCTCGATCCGGCAGATCTACGGCCACATCTATGTCGGCCGTCCGTCCCGCGCGACCGGCTGATCCGGGAGCATGGATAACGCTTGACCTCGGGAAATGGCCGCCATACCAATTGAACTCTTCTCTGAATACAGATCAGTTCGTTGAACATGGTGACAATCCGATGACTTTCCCCGACTCCGGCCCTTTGGTCGATGCCGCTTGGCTCAAGGCCCATATCGGCGATCCTTCCCTGCGGCTGCTGGACGCGACCTTTCTCCTGCCCGGAGCTCAGCCGAGCCGCAATCCGGCGGATATCATTCCCGGCTCGATCCGGTTCGACGTGGATGCGGTGAAGGACCCGGCGTCCAGCCTGCCGCACATGCTTCCTCCCGCGCCGGTCTTCAGGTCGGAGGTGGAGGCTCGCGGCATCGGGTCCGATCACGAGATCGTCTGCTACGATCGTGAGGGGTTTGCGGGCGCGGCGCGATGCTGGTGGATGTTTCGCACCTTCGGGCACGACAAGGTGCGCATCCTCGATGGCGGCCTCGATGCCTGGCTCGCCGCCGGAGGCGCGCTGGCGAATGCATATGCCGGCTATCCGGCCACGACGTTCGAGCCGCATCCGCGCGACGAACTGGTGAGGTCCGCCGACGACGTGCTGGCCAGCCTTGCCGCGAAAACAGCCGCCGTTCTCGACGCGCGCCCCGCCGGCCGCTTTCAGGGCACGGTGCCGGAACCCCGGCCCGGCTTGCGAAGCGGGCACATGCCGGGCGCGAAAAGCCTGCCGGCGTCGAGCCTTCTCGATGCAAGCGGACGATACCTGCTGCCGGCCGACGAGTTGAAGGATAAGTTCGCGGCTCTCGGCACCGATGACGGGCCGATCATCGCCTCCTGCGGTTCGGGTATGACGGCCTGCGTCATCGCCGTCGCGGCGGCTGCGGCGACGGGAAGAACGGATGTCGCCGTCTATGACGGCTCCTGGACGGAATGGGGTGCCCGAAACGACCTGCCGGTCACGACCGGCGAGTGACTGCATCTGGATTTCGGCCAATTCCGGATGTGGCGGAAGGCATGTCCGGAATTTTCGTCTCCACGCATCTGTTGTCCGGAGATCGCTTCCGATTTTCAGGCCTTGGCCTATGCCTCAGCCCGCGACGAGGCCGACCGGCTTCCGCAGGCCGAGGTTTTCCCTGAGCGTTTCGCCCTCGTAGTCCCGGCGGAAAAGCCCCCGTTCCTGCAGGATGGGCACGACCAGTTCCACGAAGTCCTCGATCACGCCCGGCAGGTGGGCCGCGACGATGTTGAAACCGTCCGCGACGCCCGCCCGAAACCAGGCTTCGAGCTGGTCGGCTATGTATTCGGCGCTGCCGACCAGCGTCCAGTGCCCGCGGCCGGCGGCCACATGCTCGTAAAGCGCCCTGATCGTCAGTTCGCGCCCGGCCGCGATCTCCTTCATCAGCTTGCGCATGGTTTCGAGCGTGCTGCCCTGCATGGCGACATCGGGGATCGGGCTGTCCACCGGATAGCCTGAAAGATCCCCCACATAGGGGGCTATCAGCGACAGGCCGAGCCTGGGATCGATGAGGTCCTGGAGGGCGCGGAACTTCGCCCGGGCTTCCGCCTCGGTCTTTCCGACGATCGGCGAAATGCCCGGCATGATCTTCACGTCGGAGGCGCTGCGGCCGTATTTCGGCAGGCGCGCCTTCACGGACCTGTAGAACCGGCCGGCGGCCTCCTCGGTCTGGGCGATGGCGTAGACCACGTCGGCGCTGTAGGCCGCAAGCTCCTGGCCGGCTTCGGACGCGCCGGCCTCGCAGATGACCGGCCGGCCCTGGGGCGACGGCGGGACGTTCAACGGACCCTTGACCTTGTAATACCTGCCTTCGTGATCGAGCGTGTGGAGCTTGGCCGGATCGTGGAAGAGCCCGCCCTGCTTGTCGAAAAGAAAGGCGTCGTCTTCCCAGCTGTTCCACAGACGGGTGACGACGCCGACGAATTCCCGCGCGCGATCGTAACGGTCGCCATAGCTCGCATTGACGTCGAGCCCGAAATTCCTCGCCTCGGCATCGGACCAGGAGGTCACGAGGTTCCAGCAGGCCCGGCCGTTGGAGATCAGGTCGAGTGACCCGAAATGGCGGGCGATCTGATACGGCGTGTTGTAGGTGGTGGAAGCCGTCGCGGCGAGGCCGATGCGGGACGTCTGCGAGGCGACGCCGGCGAGGATCATCAGCGGCTCGATACGGGCAAGCGTGCTGTTGCGCGCCAGCGTATCCGGTTCGAGCGCGCTTTCGCGGATGGCGACTGTATCGGCAAAGAAGATCATGTCGAACTTGCCGCGTTCGGCGATCCTGGCGACCTCGGCATAATGCTGCAGCCGCTGCTCGGCGGCCGGGTCCGTCCCGGGCAGGCGCCAGGCCGCGGGATGATATCCGACGCCGCGGATCGCGAGGCTGAGACGCATCCTTCCGTCCGGACCTGCATCGCCGGGCGCTGCTCCAACCTGATTGCTCGTCATATCCCTCATCCCTTTCCAGATATTACCGGCGACGCTGCGTCCGGTCCGATGCTCCGACGACCTGCGTGATGGCGATGGCGACCCCGACGATCAGCAGGATCAGCGTCGACACCGCGGCAAGCGACGGGTCGATCTTGTAGCTCATCTCCTCCCACAGCTTTTTCGGGATGAGGTTCGTCCCGGCATCGGCAACGAAAAGCGCGATCGCCAGTTCATCGACGGCTTTCATGAAGGCGAACAGGAAACCCGTGACGACGCCCGATTTCAGCAGGGGCAGGGTGATGCGCCTGAAGGTCGTGAACCGGTTCGCGCCGAGCGTCCAGGCCGCCTGGTCCAGCCGCTCGTCGTAGTTGCGCAGCACCGCCATGACGGTGATGACCACATAGGGCAGCGAGAAGATCGCATTGCCGAGCATCAGGCCGAAATTCGTGCCCACCAGCCCGATGCGGGCGTAGATGTAGAACAGCCCGACCGCGACGATGATATGCGGCACGACCATCGGCAACAGCAGCAGGGCGAGCACCGCCCCGCGGGCATAGACCTTCTGGCGGGCAAGGACGAAGGCCGCCGGAAGGCCGAGCGCCATCGACATCGCAGCCGTTCCGAGCCCAAGAAGGATGGACCTGATCGTCGCGTCGCGCCAGGCGACGGAATTGAAATAAGCGGCATACCAGTTCCAGGTGAACCCTTTCGGGGGCCAGGCGAGGAAACGGTTTTCCGAGAGCGAGATCGGGATCAGGAAAAAGGTGGGCAGCGCCAGGAACAGGACGCCCAGGATGCCGAGAAGCCAGATCGACACGCCGGGCCGTTCGTCGAAATCCTGGGAAAGCCGGCGCGACGGCAGGAGGTTTCCCAGCCAGACGAAGGTCCAGCCGGCAGCCGTCATTGAGCGGCGCCCGATCCGCGACAGGGCTGTCGCAAGTCCGCCGCCGCGCCGCTGTCCGGCGCCCGGCATATCCCCGGTCAGCGCCGCCATGCCGACCGCCTTATCGAACAGCACGACCACGAGGAAGGTGCAGAGCAGCAGGACCACGCTCAGCGCGGAGGCGAAATTCCAGTCCAGCGTCTCGCTGAGCTGGGTGATGATGACCTGCGAGATGACGATTTCGGAAGGACTGCCCAGCATCTGCGGGGCGATGAAGAAACCCAGCACCGATACGAACACCATCAGGCCGCTCGCGGCGATGCCGGGCAGCGACAGGGGCAGGTAGATGCGGAAGAAGATCATCGGCCCCTGCGCGCCGAGCGTGGCCGCCGCGCGTCCCAGGCTGCGGTCGATGTTCATCATCACCGACAACATCATCAGGATGGCGATCGGCAGCATCGCATGCAGCGAACCGATCATGACGCCGATATTGTTCTGGGTGAGGACAAGCGGCGCATTGGTGATGCCGAGCTGGCGCAGCGTCTGGTTCAGCACCCCGTTGCGGCCGAGGATCACCATCCAGGCGAGAATGCGCACGAGGAAGCTCGTCCACATCGGCACCAGCACCCAGACCAGCAATGCATTCCTCGACCGCATGTCGACATTCGCCAGCAGATACGCGATGGGATAGCCGATCAGCAGGCAGAGCAGCGTGACCTTGATCGTCAGCCAGAACGTGTTGATCAGGACCTGGAAATAGGTCGAGGTGACGAGCAGCCTCTCGAACTGGACAAAGCTCAGGTTGCCGGCCTCGTCGAAGCCGCTGAGGGACAGGACCTGCACGACGGGAATGGCGAAGAGCACGACCAGGAAGACCCCCGCGGGCCACAGGCCGCCATGCGTTCGGAGCCTCTGCCTGATGGCGGCAAACCGCGGGGAGGAACCGGACATCAGCCGCGCTCCCCTTCCATGACGACGCAGCGGACGCTGTCCCATCCCAGGATGACCTTGTCGCCCGGCCGGCTGCGATGCTCACCCTCGTGGCTCTCGCTCAGGCAGACGAGAACCGTGCCGTCGGCGGTGCGCGCCGTATGGCGGGTATGGGAGCCGAGCATCACATGATCCTCCAGGACCGCCTCCACCTGGAAATCTGCGGTCGTTCCGGGCATCACGAAGCGGATATGTTCCGGACGCAGCATGACCAGGGCATCCGCCGGCGCGGCGGCCGAAGGCGCAACGGCGTGACGTGCGAGGAAATCGCCCCGGACGAAATTGGCGCGGCCGATGAAGTCGGCGGCAAACAGCGTGCGGGGGCGGAAGTAGAGTTCCGAGGGCTTGGCGAGCTGCTCTATGCTGCCATCGCGCATGAGGCAGATCCGGTCCGACATCGACATGGCCTCCTCCTGGTCATGCGTGACGAAGATGATCGTCGCTCCGAGCTCCCTGTGCAGCCTGCGGATCTCCCCCTGCATCTGGTCGCGCAGCTGCTTGTCGAGGGCGCCGAGCGGCTCGTCCATCAGGATGATCGGCGGCGCATAGACGGCGCAGCGCGCGAAGGCGACGCGCTGCTGCTGCCCGCCGGAAAGCTCGCGCGGCAGGCGATCGCCGAGCTGCGGCAGTTGCACGATCTCCAGTATCTCCCTCACCCGCCTGTCGATCTCCGCCCGCTCCATGCGCCGCATTTCGAGCGGAAACGCGATGTTGTCAGCCACGGTGAGATGCGGGAACAACGCATAGTTCTGGAAAACGACCCCCAATCCCCGCTTGTGGGGCGGGGTGCGCGTCGATAGCGCGCCGTCTATCCAGATCTGCCCGCTATCGACCGCCACCAGCCCGGCCAGAAGCTGCAGGAGCGTCGACTTGCCGGACCCCGAAGGCCCGAGCAGCGTCAGGAATTCACCCTCCTCCACTTCCAGGCTGGTCGGCCGCAGGGCCTGAACCGGCCCATAGGACTTGCTGACCTCCACGAGGCGAAGCTTGGGGGACATTCGACATTCTCCGCTATCGATTGGTTATGGACAGAATCCCGTGCGGATCGCCGGGCCCGGAGGAATGGACCGGGACATCGCGGGCGGAAGCCTCCCGAAAGCCGCACGCCATCCGCCCGGCGGCCCACCGCGCACGGGGCCGCCGGAATGCACGGACGCATGCCGGTATCCCTCTCGGGAGACCGGCTTCATCGTGTATGGGCGGATCATGCGACACTCCGGACCGCGACGGATCAGGCCTTCAGCAGCCATTCCTGGAAGCGGGTGGTCGCATATTTGTCGTTCTTCTGCCAGAAGACCGGGTCCTGCTCGTTCATCTTGGCGAAGTTTTCCGGATAGGTCGGCAGGAGTTTGGCGAAATCGGGCGCCAGATAGTCGAAGGCCTTCGGATGGATCGGCCCCATGGGGGACGATTTCACCAGCGCCGCCTCGCGCTCCGGGGCCGCGGCGAACTTGATGAACTCGCGTGCCTGCGCGAGCTTCGGCGTCCCCCGCGGGATCGCATAGCCCATGGTCGAGTAATAGGCCTCGTTGAAGTCGATGGCGATTTCCGCTCCCTCGTTGATCAGCCGCTGCGCGCGATGACTGGTGACCGGCGAGATGTCCAGCTCCCCCTGGCCGATCATCTGCTCCAGCGTCGCATCCGAATCCCACCAGTTGGTGATATGCGGGCGGATTTCGTCGAGGCCGGCGAATACCTTGTCCCAGCCGTCGGGCGTCGACAGGAATTCATAAACCTTGTCGCGCGGCACGCCGATCCCGCGCGTCGCCATCTCGATCGTGTCGACGGCGCGTTTGCGCAGCGCGCGCGTTCCCGGGAACCCCTTGACGTTCCACATGTCCTTGAAGGACGAGACACCCTGCGGGAAGGTCGTGGTGCGATAGACCATCGCAAAGCAATAGAGGCTGTGGGTCAACCAGTTCTCGTTGTAGCTTGCCGCCGGTCGGGCGGAAATATCGGGGCTGTCGAGGTCGAGCTTGTCGACCAGATTGTCGGATTTCAGCCGGGTGATAAGTTCCTTGGTGATCGCGGCCGCGGCGTCGTACCGGTAGGACCCGGTCTCCACGGAAATCTTGAACTCGCTGTAGGGAATGTCGGTCGAGAACGTACCGGTGACCGGGATGCCGGTGGCCTTGGTGAACGGCTGGAAATAGTGGACATCCCACACATCGCCGTATCCGCCGGGAATTCGCACGACAAGCGGCTGCTGCGCCCAGGCTTTCTTCAGGAAAGCGGGGGCCGCCAGCAAGCCGGTGCCCAGGGCCCCCGCCTTCATCAACTGTCTGCGCGTCTGCATAACGTCACTCCGTTCAGTTCGCGACGGGAGCTTATGGCTCGACCGTCTCCCTCTGTTCCATCGACCTTGTTCCCATCCTGGAACCTGCCTAGGATCGCGTCCAGGCGGCTTTTGGGAAAGGCATTTTTGTTCTTTTATAGGGCGAGTATCTACCGCCACCAACTAAAGTCAAGTCTGTATGCAGTTAATTATTCCGCCTTGCGCTCAGACCGTCGGAGCCGGTTTTACACCCTGATTTCCGCGCCGCAGCATTCAATGCGGGCGGGGCGGCAAAGGCCTTCAGCCCCTCGTTGCGGAGGGATGGACGACACCGTTTCCGGCATGCGCGGCTATCGGCGGACGCCGGCCCCGCCGGTAGCCGACCGTGTGGCTTCCGCAATGCGGCAACGGCATCCCCCGCCCTGCCCTTTTCGCGCGCGCACGCCTTTCCTCGGCATCCAACGCCCTTCGCCAGACCTCCCGGGGAAGGTCTGGTGAAGGGATCGGGGGAAGATCATTGCAATGCCGGACTGGCGGAACCGACGCGGCCCGCCCGGCGGCGATCCGGTCACCGCATCAGGAATTTCAGCGGCACGAGCACGAGGTCGGGAAACAGCACGAGCAGGAACATCACCGCGATTTCCGCCATCAGGAAGGGAAAGACGCCCTTGAACGCATCGTCCACCGAAATCCTCGATACGCTGGCGGCGACGTTCAGGACCGTGCCGACGGGCGGCGTCACCATGCCGAGCGCATTGTTCATGACGAACAGGATGCCGAAATAGACCGGATGGATGCCCGCCTCGCGGATCACGGGCATCAGCACCGGCGTCAGGATCAGGATGGTCGGCGCCATGTCCAGCGCCGTCCCGACGATGATGACCAGCACCATCAGCACGAACATGAGCAGGATGGGGGATTCGATGAACGGCTCCAGCATGTCGCGGACATAGCTCGGAATATCGGCGGCGGTGATCAGCCAGGCCGACACCATCGCGGCCGCCACCAGGAAGATGACCGAAGCGGTGATCTTCGCGGACCGCACAACGATGCCGTAGAGATCGGAGAACCTGATCTCGCGATAGACGAACAGCCCGACCAGCAGGGCATAGACGGCGGCGATGACCGCGGCCTCGGTCGGCGTGAAGATGCCGGCGCGGATGCCGCCGATGATGATGACGGGCAGAAGCAGGCCAAGGCTCGCATCGAGCGTGATCCGGATGCGTTCGTGCAGGCTCTTTCGCGGCAGCGGCGCGATCTTGTCCCGGCGGCAGACGAACGCCCAGGTCACCACCAGCGAAAGCGCCATCAACAGGCCGGGGAATATGCCGGCGAGAAAGAGCTGGGTGATCGAAACGCCGCCCGCGACGCCGAACAGCACGAGCGCGATGGCGGGCGGCAGAACGGGTGCGATGACCCCGCCCGCCGCCAGCAATCCGGTCGAGCGGCGCACCGAATAGCCGGAATTCCGCATGGCGGGCACGAGCAGCGCCGCGACGGCTGCGGTATCGGCGATCGCCGAACCGGACAGGGCGGCGAGGATCACCGCGGCGGCGATCCCGGCATAACCGAGCCCCCCGCGGAAGTGGCCGATCCACGCGAGCGCCGCATTGACGATGCGCCGCGAAATGCCGCCCGCATTCATCAGCTCGCCGGCCAGAAGGAAGAACGGCACCGCAAGCAGCGTGAAACTGTCGGCGCCGCTCAGCATGTTCTGGGCGACGATCTGCGGGCTCAGCATGTCGATGTGCCACATCATCGCCAGGCCCGAGACGATCAGGGCGAAGGCGACCGGCATGCCGAGCGCCATGGCGCCGAGCAGCGCGCCGATGAACACGAGTACGATCATGGGCTGGACTTTCCTGATGCGGCATCGATGCTTTTCAGCGCAGCCTCCTCCTCCGCGTCGACGAACGTCGACTGGCGGGGATCGGGAGCGCCTGGAAGGAAGGTCATGACGAGGCTGACCGCGGTGATCGCCATCATCGAGAGGCCGGAGATATAGGCGACGCTGTAGACGAGCTCCATCGGCACGGCGAGAACCGGCGACAGGTTGTCCATGTTGACGTCGTGCTGCTGCCAGGTGCCGGAAACCAGATAGATGCAGCCGGCGATGATCAGCAGGTCGCTGATCGCCTTCGCGATCTTCGCCCCGGCGAGCGGCAGCATCCTGATGACGGTGTCCATGCCGAGATGGCCATGTTCGCGCAGAACGACAACGGCGCCGATGAAGGTCATCCAAACGAACAGGAAGCGCGACAGCTCCTCCGAGATCAGGATGCCGGAATTGAAGCCGTAACGCAGCACGACGTTCCCGAAGACCATGACGACCATGCCGGTCATGCACAGGAACAGGATGAATTCCAGAAGCCTGAAATAGGCATCGACGATGCGGGCCAGCAAGCAGGATTGCATGGGGAACCCTCCGGAAAGAGGAGACAGGCCGGCATGCCCCGGCTTTCAGCAGAGGAAGGCATGCCGGCGCGATGCGCTGGATTCAAAGGACTGGAACGAACGTCCTTAGCGCGTCCGTTCGGGCGCACGGCGCTCTAGTTGGAAGCGGCTTGCACCTTCTTCACTTCGGCGAAGTACATGTCGGAGAAGTCCTTGCCGAGCTGCGCACCGAATTTTTCGACGACCGGCCTGACCTTCTCGGCAAAGCGCGCCCGCTCCTCGGGCGTGATGTCGTTGACCTTGACGCCGGCCTCCTTGACCGATTGCAGCCAGTCGCCGGTCTTCGTCTTGACGAGGTCACGCTTGAAGAGCGTGACCTCCCGCGAAGCGTCCCGGATGATCGCCTTCTCTTCGTCATTCAGCTTGTCCCAGGAGGGCTTGCCGATGATCATGACCACGGAATTCAGGCTGTGGCTCGTCAGCGAGAGAAACTTCTGCACCTCGAACAGGCGCATGAAGACGATCTGCGGCAGCGGGTTTTCCTGGGCGTCGACCGTGCCGGTTTCGAGCGCGGTGTAGATCTCGCTGACCGGCAGCGGCGTCGGGTTCGCGCCAAGCGTGGAGAACAGCTCCAGATACATGGGGTTCTGGATCGCGCGGATCTTCAGCCCCTGGAAATCCTCCCATTTCGTGACCGGCTTCCTGTTGGACGTGGTCTGCCGGAAGCCGTTGCTGGTGAAGCCGAGGCCGATCCAGCCCTTCTCGGCCATCAGCTCGTTGAACTTCTGGCCGACCGCACCGTCCATGAGCCTGTCGTATTCCTCCGTCGAACGGAGGACGAACGGCAGGTCGAGGATGGAGACCTGCGGAATCTGGCCGGCCATCGTGACGGGGGAAGTCGTCATGATATCCTGCGTGCCGGCCTGAAGATTGGCCTGCATCTGGACGTCGGTTCCAAGCGTCGCGCCCGGGGCGACGCTAATCTTGATCTTGCCGCCGCTTTTCTGGCTGACGATATCGGCAAGCTTCTTCAGGCCGAGATAGTCCGGATGCTGGTCGCTCTGGCTGGTGCCGGCCCGAAGCCGCATTTCGCGGACCTCGGCTTGCGCACCCGCCGGGAGCGCAAGCAGGGCCGCCACTACGACCGATGCAAGGCGTGAAAACTTCCTGCGGTTTGCTGTCGTCCCAAGATCGAGAAACATGGTCTCCTCCTCCGTTTCTTCCGGTTTTGAAATTCGCACCTTCCGCCGCCTCCGCGCGACGCAGGCCGCTGGAGCACATCCGGCGAAAACAGGATCGCCGAACGGGCGCACCAAGGACGCTCTCATCCTTTGAATCCAGAGCATCTTATCTGCGATCAGGCGATTCCACCTGAACGCAGGATGCCCTAGACGGTCCGATGCGGCACGACGCTCTGGCGCTGCTGGCCAAGGCCCGTAACCCCAAGCGTCACCACATCGCCCGCCTTCAGGAACCGCGGCGGGTTCATGGCCATGCCGACGCCCCGGGGTGTGCCGGTCGTGATCACGTCGCCGGGCATGAGTTTCATGAACCGGGAGATGTACGAGACGATCTTCGCGAAGCTGAAGATCATCCTGGCGGTATTGCCCGTCTGCATGCGCTGCCCGTTGACGTCGAGCCATAGATCGAGGTTCCCGACATCGAGTTCATCGGGCGTCACAAGCCACGGCCCCAGCGGCCCATAGGTCGGTCCGCTCTTGCCCTTCATCCACTGGCCGCCGCGTTCGAGCTGGAATTCGCGCTCGGAGACATCGTGGCAGACGCAGAAGCCGGCAACGGCGGACAACGCCTCAGCTTCATCGGCGAGATAGGCAGGCTCGCCGATGACCATGGCGACCTCCACCTCCCAGTCCGTCTTCTCCGATCCCTTCATGAGCACGATGGGATCATCCGGCCCCGAAACGCACGACGTCAGCTTGTTGAACAGCACGGGCTCGGGCGGGATGGGCGCATTGCTTTCCAGCGCATGGTCGACATAGTTCAGGCCGACCGAGATGAAGTTGCGGACAGTCGCGACGCAGGGGCCGATGCGGACATGCGGCGGCACGACCGGCAGGCTGTCGGGATCGACGGCCGCGATCCTGCCGAGTGCCGCCCTGGAAAGATGCTCGCCCGAAATATCGTCGACAAGCGCCCCGAGCGCTCGGATCGCCCCCGAGGGGTCGACGATCCCGGGCCGTTCATGTCCGGGCTCTCCGAACCGGATCAGCTTCATATCCACCCTCCTCCACAATTGCGGCCATGCCGCCGCGGCAGGGCGACGCGTCCCCAATCATCGGGACGCATCGCGACGCGGCCTTCAGATGCCGAGCGCCTTGAGCGCCCCGTCGATGACCTTCTTCTGCTCGTCGCTGACCGGCTCCATCGGCGCGCGGGGGAGGAAGAAATCGACGCCCTGGCGCGACTGGATGTATTTCGTGCAGGCCGGAAGATTGTCGTGGCGAACGACGTTCCAGAGACCGTTGAGCTTCCAGTGAAGCGCAAGCGCCGTCTCGTGGTCGCCCTTCCTGACCGCTTCGTAGAGCTTGACGGTCTGCTTCGGGACGGCCGAGGTCAGGGCCGAGATCGCCCCGTCCGCGCCGAGGGTGAAGGCCGGATAGAGCATGGCGTCGATACCGGTCAGGACCAGATTGTCCGGCTTTGCCTGCTGGAGAAGGTCGGAAAGCGACTTGAGGTCGCCCGAACTCTGTTTCATGCCCACGACGCCGGGAACCTCGTCCATGATCTTCAGCATCAGGTCCGCGGAGAGATAGTTCCAGGGAATGACGTTGTAGATGAGGACCGGAACGCCGCTTTCATCGTAGATCTCGCGGAAGTGGCGGATGGTCGCTTCCGGGCCGGGCTTGAACAGGTAGTGGACGGGGGTGACCTGCAGCGCATCCGGCTTCAGGTGCGCGATCTTGCGGGTCCGCTCGACCGCCTCGATGGTGGAATTGACGATGAGGCCGACGACGAAGGGCACGCGTCCGGCGATCGCCTCATGGGTCGCCTCCATGGACTCCACGAATTCTTCCGTCGAAAGCGTATGGCCTTCACCGGTGCTGCCGCCGGCAACGACGGCATGCACGCCCGATTCGATCATGAAATCGATCTGCTTCCTGATGCCGGAAGCGACGAGCTTCCCCTTCTCGTCAAAAGGCATCGTCACGGGCGGCAGAATGCCCCGCAATTTTCTCTTCAGTGCCAGCTTGCTTTCCTGCTGCATGATCCTCTCCTCCTTGATCGCCTGAAACGCCTCATCAAGGCTCTCTATAATTCCGTAATGCGGGATGACGTTTCGTATTTTGAGGATATGGGCCGCCGAGACCGGTGTCAACACGATGGCAGGGGTCCGGCGGGCATTTTTAATTTTTTTTCGGAACATCTGTACCGCATACCGGGATTGGTGTTATAAGAACGCCCATGGACGCCACGAATGAACCAACCCAAACGAAGACCTCCTCCGCCCGCGCATCCGACGAGAACCTGAAATCCCTGATGAAGATCATGCGGGTGCTCGAGTGTTTCTCCGTCAACGACCGGGCCCTGTCGCTGTCGGAGATCTGCGAAAGGACCGGATTCCCGCGCAGCACGACGCATCGGCTGATGGCGTCGCTGAAGGAGGTCGGCTTTCTCGACCAGGATCGCGAGCGGGACAAATACCGGCTTGGGCTGAAGCTGTTCGAGCTTGGGAACATCGTCCTGATGAATCTCGATCTGCACCGGGAAGCGCGCCCGATCGTCGACTCGCTGAAGCGAATGAGCGGCCAGATGGTGCATCTGGCCATTTTCGACGGCCAGAGCGCGGTCGTGATCCACCGGGCCGACCCGTCGCCGGATCACGCGCCCACCTCGACCTCGATCGAGAACGCCCCGGTCCACTGCACGAGCGTCGGCAAGGCGATCCTGGCGTGGCAGTCGGAAGCCGTCATCCAGAAGGTGATCAATGCCGGCCTGCGAGTTTATACGGACGCGACGATCACCTCGGGGCCGGCGCTTCTGGCGGAACTCGAAAAGACCCGCCAGCGCGGCTACGCGATAGACGACGGCGAACACCAGCCGGGATTGCGATGTGTCGGCGCGCCCATCCGCGGCCAGAACGGTCAGGTGATCGCCGGGATCAGCGTCAGCGGGCCGAGCTGGCAGATCAACATGTCGGATATCGAGGAACTGTCGAAGGTGGTGATCCATCACGCCAACCTCATCGGCCAGCGGATAGGCCACCACCCCTGAAATAACCTAGGCCTTCGCCGCCAGCGCCTCGACGAGCCGGGCAAAACCGAGCATGCCGGGATCGTCCATGCCGATGCTTTTCTCGGCGAACATCCGGGCACGGCCGATCCTGCAGGGCTTGTCCCTGAAGGACGCCAGCGTTCGGTTCGCCGCTTCGCAAGCCGCGATCGAAATCTCATCCGCGTCGTCAAGACCGGCGGTGGCGCGAACGACGGCATCGACCGCGTCGAGGACCGTCTTGTCGCCGAGCGATGCGCCGCCGCGCTGGATCATCGCCTCCAGGGCCGCCTGCAGCAAAGGCG
The DNA here is from genome assembly GCF_042429745.1 of Neorhizobium puerariae. Lineage (NCBI taxonomy): Bacteria > Pseudomonadati > Pseudomonadota > Alphaproteobacteria > Hyphomicrobiales > Rhizobiaceae > Neorhizobium > Neorhizobium puerariae. The sequence continues at coordinate 333,942 of NZ_JBHMAA010000011.1, forward strand.
ACAACTGGGCCCAGGCCACCTCTTCGACGTCTTTCGTCCTTTTCCCGACCGCCAGCAATGCGGTGGCGAAAAGCGTTCCGAGGCTCGACCCGGTCGCGGCCGCCGCCGCCCGCGCAAGCGACTGGAACGCAGCTCCGAGATCGGCGCCGGCCTCGATCCCGGTTTCGGCGAACTTGCCGAGCACGCGGGCGAGCATCACGCCCGTGTCGCCGTCGCCGAGCAGCGAATCCGCCGCGTTCAGCTCGCCTTCCAGAGTGGCCATCCGCGCATTGGCCGTCTTGACCGCCTGACCGAGCGTGTGAACCGTGATGCCGGTCATGCCCGCACCTCCAGGAAGGGGCTGCCGGACGGCGCTCGAAGCAGCCGTTCCAGTTCCTCGTCCAGGAAGCAGAGGCTGATGGAAGCGCCGGCCATTTCCATCGATGTCGCGTAATGCCCCACCAGCGGCTGGACGATCTCCAGGCCATGCGCCTTCAGCGTCCACGCCGCGCGCCGGTAGAGGATCAGCAGTTCCTCGAGCGGGGTCGCGCCGAGGCTGTTCACCAGGATCGAGGTCCTGCCCCGATGCCCGGAGGGGCGCTCGGCCAAAAGCCGCGTCATCATCTCGTCGACGATCTCGTCGGCCGGCTTCATCCTGCTTCGCCAAAGGCCGGGTTCGCCGTGGATGCCCATGCCCATCTCGAATTCATCGTCGGCAAGCTCGAAGGTCGGCCTGGCCGAACCCGGGACCTGGCAGGGCGACAGGGCGATGCCGATCGTCTTCGTCGCCGCGACCGCCTTGCGGGCGGTCCCGGTCACGTCGGCGAGACCGGCATCCTCCTCCGCCCGCGCGCCGGCGATCTTGTAGGCATAGATGATGCCGGCAACGCCGCGGCGTTTGGCGCCCTCTTCCGGAGAGGCGCTGGCGATGTCGTCCGTCCCGAGGACCGTCGTGGTCTCGATCTCGTCTTCGAGGAATTCGCCGGCCATGTCGAAATTCATCCGGTCACCGCCGTAATTGCCGTAAAGGCGAAGCACGCCGGCGCCGCCATCCGCGAGCTTGATCGCCTCGATGCAGCTGTCGACATTCGGGCCTTCGAAGACGTTGCCGATCGAGCAGGTGTCCAGCATTCCCCTGCCGACATAACCGGTGAAAAGCGGCAGATGCCCCGAGCCGCCTCCCGATACGATTCCGACCTTTCCTTTTCTTGCCCCCTCGGCGCGGCAGACGACCCTTTTGGAAGAACCGCCGAGGACAAGACGCGGATGGGCAAGGACAAGTCCTTCCAGAACCTCGTCCACATAGCCTGAGGCCGTGTTCATCAGTTTCTTCATAAATCCTCCAAATTCCGAATAACGGGAATATATTCCATCATTGAGCGCCGCTAGCCACCTGGACCGTCGGGCAGCATCTTGCCCGGGTTCATGATATTGTCCGGATCGAGCGCCAGCTTGATCGCCCGCATGACATCAAGGGCCGCCCCGTGCTCCGCCGCCATGTAGCGCCTCTTGTGCAGGCCTATGCCATGCTCGCCCGTGCAGGTGCCTCCGTAGCGGATCGCCCGCTCGGCGACCCGGGCGGCCAGCGCCTCGGCCCTTGCCGTTTCTTCCGCGTCTTGCGGATCGTGCATGATGCCCAGATGAAAGTTGCCGTCGCCGACATGGCCGACCAGCGGCGCGACCAGACCGCTCTCGCGCACGTCCTCTTTCGTCTCGTTGATACAGGCGGAAAATTCCGAAAGCGGCACGCAGGCGTCGGTTCCCATATTGTCCTTGCCCGGCGCCAGCCATTTGGACGCGTGATAGCAATTGTGCCTCGCCTTCCACAGGAGCGTGCGCTCCTCGGGCCGCTCCGCGTGGCGGAAGAGGTTGCCGTTGAAGGCGAGAGCCAGTTCCTGCATGCCCTCGGCGTCCTCCCGGACGCCGGACGGGCTGCCGTGAAATTCGAGGAACAGCGTCGGCTTTTCCTCAAAACCTTCCAGCCTGGAATACCCGATGCAGCCACGCATCTGGACCTCGTCCAGCAATTCGATGCGGGCCATGCGCAGGCCCGATTGCAGCGCCGTGGTCACCGTGCCGACCGCATCCTCGAACCGTTCGAACTGGCAGGTCGCGGCGACGATCGCCTCCGGCAGGCCCTGAAGCCTGAGCTGGATTTCGGTTATCACCCCGAGCGTGCCCTCGCTTCCCACGTAGAGGCGCGTCAGATCGAGCCCGGCGGAGGACTTCCGCGCCCGCCCGCCGGTCCTGATGACATCGCCGGCCGGGGTGACGACCGTGAGGCCCAGCACGTTCTCGCGCATCGTCCCGTAGCGGACCGCATTGGTTCCGGACGCACGCGTCGCGGCCATGCCGCCGATGGTCGCGTCCGCACCCGGATCGACGGTGAAGAAGAGGCCCCCGGCGCGAAGATGGGCATTGAGCGCCTCGCGCGTCACGCCCGCCTCGACGCGGCAGTCGAGCGCCTCGGCGGAGACCTGCAGAATCCCGTTCATGCGTGTCAGGTCCAGGCTGACACCACCCCGCACGGCCGCCACATGGCCTTCAAGCGACGATCCCGCCCCGAAGGGCACGACCGGGACGAGATGCTTGCGGCAGAGCCTGAGGACGGACGCCACCTGCTCGGTGCTTTCCGCAAAGACCACCGCGTCCGGCATGCCTTTCGCCGTATAGCCTTCGCCATGGCTGTGCTGCTCCCTCAGCGGGAGCGAGAAGGAAACTCTTTCGCCGAGCATGCCGGCAAGTTCGTCCTGGAATGTCTGGTTCACGATGTTCACCTGTCGACGTGATCACGCCCCGAGATAGGTCTGCCGCACATAATCGTTCTCGATCAGGTCGTCGGCGTCTCCGGACAGGGCCACCCGCCCGTTCTCCAGGACATAGCCGCGGTCGGCCACGGACAGGGCGGCATAGGCATTCTGCTCGACGATGAGAACCGTGCGCCCCGTATCGGCGATCCGGCGGATATCCTCGAACATCTCGGTCGTCAGCTTGGGAGAGAGGCCCATGGACGGCTCGTCCAGCAGCAGCACGCGCGGCTGCGCCATCAGGCCGCGCCCGATCGCCAGCATCTGCTGCTCGCCTCCCGACAGGACGCCGCCCAGCAGACCGGATTTCTTCGCCAGGACGGGGAAGAGGTCCAGCACCTCCTCCATGACGCGGCGCGTTCCCTGCCTGTCGTGCCGGCGCGCATAGGACCCGACCTCCAGGTTTTCCCGCACCGTCATCGTGGGGAATATCCGGCGGCGCTGCGGAACGCAGGTGATGCCCTTCCCGACGATCGTCTGGACGCTGTCGCCGGCGATCGGGCGTCCGTCCAGCGTGACGCTGCCGGACGCCGGTTTCACGCGGCCGATGATGACGTTGAGCGTCGTCGACTTGCCCGCCCCGTTGGCGCCGATGACGGCGACGACCTGCCGCTCCCTGACTTCCAGCGACAGATCGAAGAGGATCTGCGCCTTGCCGTAATAGGAGTCGACGTTGGAGAGCTTGAGCATGACCTCGCCGACTTCCGCCGGCGAGCTTTCCGTTACAGACAGCATGGCTGCTCCTTAGGGCAATCCCGGGAAAAGCACGCCGCGCTTTTCATCCGGAATTGCGTAAAAACAACGAGATAGAGCGGTTCTGCGAAAGCTCGACCGCGCTAGAACTTGACGACGGTCAGCAGGGAAGGCTTGCCGTTCTTGATCTCGATGATGTTGGTCTGATGGTTGCAGTCGCCGTTGGCCTCGCACTTGTAGCGCGCCAGGACGCCCTGGGTGTCGATATTGCCGAAAGCCTCCCGGACCTTTGCGGGATCGGTGCTGCCCGCCATCTTGATCGCCTCCGCAGCGAGCTTCACGCTGTCATAGTAGGTGGCGGCGTAGAGTTCCGGCAATTCGCCGTATTTCTTCTGGAACTTCTCGACGAAGGCCTTGACGTTCGGATCGGGATTGGCCGGCAGGAAGTCCGTCGCGCTGATCACACCTTCGCCGGTCGGCCCCGCCAGATTGATGAATGCGGGCTGGCTGAGCGACGTGCTGCCGGCGAACTTGAAGTTCAGCCCGAACTGGCGGGCCTGGCGGACGATCAGGGCCGACTCGTTGTCATGGGTCCACATGATCACCAGTTCCGCGCCGGCGTCGCGCAGGCGGGAGAGCTGGGCGGAGAAATCGGTATCGCCCGCATTGTGGCTCTCGGTCGCGACGGGCGTGATGCCCTTGGTTTTGAGCGCGGCGATCACACGCTCGGCGCCTCCCTTGCCGAAGTCGTCATGGATGGAGATGACGCCGATCTTGTTCGCCTTGAGGTGGTCGAGCGCGTAGGCCACCAGTGCTTCGGCCTGGAGCGTGTCGCTGCCGCGAATGCGGATGACATAATTGCAGTTCTGCGCGGTGACGGGAACGCCGCTGGCCCCGGTGATCGAGATGAGCGAGCCGTTGCAATAGGTTTTCATCGTGGCGAGTTGCGCGACAGAGAAATGGGGACCGAGGACGACCGGCACCTTGGCGACCTCCATCAGCTTGCTCATGGCGTTGAGGGCGGCGTTCGGATTGTCCGCCTGATCGTCCTCGAAGGTCACGGCGAGCTTCTGGCCAAGCACGCCACCCGCGGCATTGATCTCCTCGACGGCCATGTCGACGCCCTGCTTGAAATATTTCCCGAGAAGGGCCCGGGGGCCGGTCATCGGAGCGGAAGCGCCAATGGTGAGATCAGCCGCGCCGGCGCCGCCCGCGAAACCTCCGGCAGCCAGCAGTCCCGCAAGAAGCGCCGCTTTGAAATTCCTGTGCATGTTCATTCCTCTCCTCTCCCTGCAACCGGATGCCGTTCTGACCGGCATGCTCAGGTCGCAATCTCCACGACTTCAGGCCTGCGCTTGCGCTCGACCTTTCCTCCCAGATAGGCATCGATCACGATCGGATCGCGTGCCACGCCTTGGGCAGGGCCCTCGGCGATCTTGTCCCCCAGATTGAGGACAACGATACGGTCACACATGCTGACGACCAGCTTCACCCGGTGCTCGACCACCAGGATCGTCATGCCCTGGTCTCGAAGCTGCTTCAGGATTTCCGCAAGCTCCATGATCAGGCCGCCGCGCAGGCCCGCGCCGGGTTCGTCCAGCAGCAGAAGCCTGGGCTTGTTGACGATCGAGCGCGCCAGTTCGACAAGCCGGCTCTGCCCGAAGGAAAGGTCGCCCGCACGGCGGCCGGCAAGGTGGCGTATACCCATGAGATCGAGCGCCTTCAGCGCGTCGTCGCGCGCCAGTTCCTCGTCGGCCCGCGCCCTGCCGGTGCCGATCGCGCCGGCGAGCACCCTGGCCTGCCGGGTCGCCGGATGGCAGATCATCACGTTTTCGAGCACCGCCATGGAATTCCAGACGCGCACGTTCTGGAAAATGCGCGACACGCCGGCCGCATGCACATCCCAGGCCGGCAGGCCGGAGATGACCTGGCCATCGAGCGCGATCCGCCCCGACGAAACGTTCACGATGCCGGAACAGGCGTTGATCATCGTCGACTTGCCGGAACCGTTAGGACCGATCAGCCCCAGGATTTCCCCGCGCCCGACGTCGAACGACACATCCTTCAGGGCGACGATCCCGCCGAAGGATTTGGAGACGTTCTCGACCTTCAGCAAAGGCTCGGCAGTCCGCGCGAAAGTCCCGGACCCCGCCCGTTCGCGTTCCGTCTTCAGCCGCGCGGCCACCGCCATGGCGCGCCGGTCTTCCTCTTCCAGCGTGACTTCGTCGGAGACGTCCCGCGCCTTCGCCGCGCCCGCTTCGTCACCTTCCTCACCCGGCAGCCAGGGCGCCAGAAGCCAGTCCGCGACGATGCCGAGCCCCTTGGGAACGGTCAGCAGGATCACCACCACGCCGAGGCCGAAGATCGCGAGATAATAGGTCTGGAAATCCCGCAGCGCCTCCGGAAGGCCGATGACGACAAGAGCCCCGAGAAAGGTCCCGCCGATCGACCCGAGCCCGCCGATGACGACCATCAGGAGCAGCTTGATGCTCTCGAAGACCAGGAAATTGTTCGGCGAGATGAAGCCGAACGTCAGCACGAACACACCGCCGGCGATCGCGCCGAAGACGCTGCAGAGCGCAAAGGACATGACCCGCACGGATCGGGAGTTGACGCCCATGGATTCCGCAGCGAGATCGTCGTCGCGGATCGAACGCATCTGCCTTCCGAACGAGGTCCGGTAGATCCGCAGCGCCAGCGCGTATACCAGGACCGTGAGCAGGAAGAGAGGGACATAGAGCTGCTGGGCAATTCCTCCGCCCATGACCGGCAGGCTGAGGGTCGGGATGTCGCGCAGCCCGAACGGACCGCCCGTCAGCCAGGATTCGTTCAGCACCACCAGGCGGAATATCTCGTTGAGACCCAGCGTGGTAATCGCCAGGTAATGGCCCTTGATGCGGGTGCTGACGAGCCCGAGCGCCGCGCCGACCGCGCCGGTGGCGGCAACGGCGACGGGAAGCGCGATCCACCACGGCAGGGCGAGGCCGGTCATCAGCAGGCCGGCGGTATAGGCGCCGAGCCCCATGAACGCCGCCTGGCCGAGCACGACCATCCCGGTTATGCCCGTGGCGATCGTCACGCCGAGCGCGGCAATGGAGTAGATGAAGGCGAGGTTCAGGACCTGCAGCGCATATCCATTGGTCCCGACGAACGGCGGCAGCAGGAAGGCCAGCAGGATCACGGCCAGGATGATCTTTCGCATGCGCATGGAAACAGCCATCGTCGTCCTCCTCAGGCGCGGTCCGCGGAAGCTTCGGGAACGAGGCCTTCCGGGCGGATGAGAAGGAAGACGAGCAGGAGCACGAAGGCGATCGCGTCCTTATAGGTCGACGAGATCGTGAATGCCGCGACATTCTCCCCGAGCCCCAGGATGAGGCCGCCGATGATCGCGCCGGGAATGCTGCCGAAACCGCCGATGATCATGGCGACAAATCCCTTGAGGCCGACCAGCGTCCCGAGTTCGGTCGTCACGAAGAAAAGCGGGGCCAGGAGAATGCCGCCGAGCGCCGACAGGACGCTCGCATAGGCGAAGGTGCCGGCGAGGACCGCGTTCACGGGAATGCCCATGAGCGCCGCTGTTTCCCTGTCCTGCGCCACGGCGCGCATGACCTTGCCGATCATCGTGTAGCGGAGCACCAGATATTGCAGCACCATGACGACGATGACGACGCCGAAGATCAGCAATTGCTGCTTCGATATGCTGACGGAACCGATGGCGATCGTGTCGAAGCTGAACGGACCGTTGTAGAGCAACGGTTCGGGGCCGTAGATGATGCGGGCGCTCTCCTTGAGGAAAAGCCCGAAACCCACGGTCGCGATGATGGCGACGATCGTCCGCTGCTTCTGGAGCCGCGAGAAGACGATGCGCGAAAACGCGGCGCCCAGGCAGGCCATCACCAGCGCCGCAAGCAGTGCCGCGGCAAGGAACGGAAGATGCAGCCGCATGACGAAGGTCGCGACGAAGATGAACGCCCCGAACGTCAGGAATTCGCCGGCGGCAAAATTGACGATGTTCATCGTCTTCCACACGAAGGCGTATCCCAGGGCGACGAGAGCATAGATCGCTCCCATAGCCAAACCGCTGACGACGACCTGTCCGAGCATTCGATTTCCTCCACCAAAGCCTGAGACGACAGCGAAAGCTCATGCGACAAGGCGCCGGCCCTCCCAAAGGCCGGAAACCTGCCCGACACTCCTCACCGCTGATCTTAGGCTCCTCTTAATCCCGAAATGCGGGATTTAATCTCTCATATTTGGAAACCATAGAGAGGGGTACAGGTATTGTCAATTATCGGATGGCCGGGGAAGGCCTGAATCGCGTAAAAAGCAATGCAAAAGTGGAAATCATTTTCCGCATAGCGGGAAATAGGCTTCATTCTCAACCGGACATCCGCAACCCCGGCACGGATTCGGGTCCGAAAAACCCCGAATCCGTTACTTCCGCAGGGAGTGGATTTCCGTCCGGGCGGAAAGGCCGGGCATTGCATCTTCCCCGCGCGTCCCATGGGCGCGCAGGGGTTTTCCGCGGCAGCCTTCCGGGTCGGAGGACTGCTGCTGCGGATCAACGATAATAATAAACGGCTTTGCGGGATAAATCCCCTGCGCTACTCCTCGCGGAAGGCGCGGTTGATCTGGTCGGAGAGCGGTTTCACGAGATAGGAGAGCGCGGTGCGATCCCCGGTCTGGATCAGGGCTTCGGCCGGCATTCCGGGCACGAGCGTCAGCCCGCCGAGCTTCTTCAATTCCTCGTGCGGCAGGGACAGGCGCACGAGATAGTAGGACAGACCCGTGCGCTGGTCCGTCGTGAGGTCGGCGGCGATGCGGCTGACATGGCCGTTGATTTCCGGCGTGGTGCGCAGGTTGAAGGCCGACATGCGCAGGACCGCCTTGTGGCCGAGCTGGATCTGGTCGATGTCCTTCGGCGCGATCTGCACTTCCAGCGCCAGGTCCTCGCCCTCCGGCACGATCAGCATCACCGGATCGGCGGGGCTGACGACGCCGCCCACGGTGTGCACCGAAAGCTGATGCACGACGCCGGATTGCGGCGCGACGATATCGATACGTTTCAGGTTGTCTTCCGCGGCGATCTTGCGCTCGACATATTCGCCCACCTGGGCCTGCACTTCCCTCAGTTCGCGGCCGACCTCGGTTTTCAGGTCCTGATCGATCTGCAGGATCTGCAGCCGCGTCTCGGTGATGCGGCCCGCGACCTGCGCCTGATAGGCGATCTTCTCGCCGCGCTCGCCCCCGAATGTGGCGACCTGCGTCTTCAGGCTGTTGAGGCGCTGGTCCGAGACGATGCCCTGCTCCCGCAGCCCCACCAAGGAGGCGATCTCCCTGTCCAGAACCTCGATGCCCTGCTGATAGGCGGTTTCCTGGGCCTTCAGCCCTTCGATCTCGTGCTCGTACTGGGCGATGCGCTCCATGAGCTGGGATTTCTTCCCCTCCCGCGATTCCTTCCGGAATTCGAACAGCCGCGTTTCGCTGCGGATCGCCGAGGCCACGTCGGGGTCGTCGCCCCGCTCCGTCAGCCGCTCGGGAAAGGCGATCGAGGCGAGATCGTCGCGTTCGGCCTCCAGACGCGCCAGCCGGGCCGAGAGCTCGTCCAGCCGCTTGGAGACGATCGCCAGGTTGGCGCGCGTCTGCGTCGCGTCGAGCCGCATGACGATATCGCCCGCCTTCACCTCGTCGCCCTCGCGCACCAGGATTTCCCCGACGACGCCGCCCGTCGGGTGCTGGACCTTCTTCACGTAGGAATCGACGACGAAATGCCCCGACGCCACGACGGCGCCGGAAAGGTTCGCATACGCGGCCCAGGCGCCGGCGCCGCCGACCATCACGACGCTCGCAAGCAGTCCTGCCAGCAGATGGCGGCGGATGGAGCGGGAAACGTCGCTTCGTGCATCACTGCTTGCCATCTGCTTCCTCCAGCCTGCCGCCGTCCGCCTCCGGACCGCTTCCGTTGCCGTTCGCGCCGTGAGCGGGGCTGGCGACGACGCGCAGCGGCGTCACCGCGGAGCCCGTCGCCGCAAAGCCCTTCGGAGCCGGAACAGGGGTCGGCGATCCCGCCTTGAGAACCCGCGACAGCACTTCGTCGCGCGGCCCGAAGGCCCTCTGCCGCCCGCCTTCCATCATGAGCACGAGATCGACGACGCCGATCGCGCTCGGGCGATGGGCGACGACGACGGCAATCCCCTTCCGCTCGCGCACCGAAGCGATGGCCCGGATCACGGCGGCCTCGCCCTCGGCATCCAGGTTGGCGTTGGGTTCGTCGAGGACGACGAGAAAGGGATCGCGATAGAGCGCGCGCGCCAGGCCGATGCGCTGGCGCTGGCCCGCCGAAAGCGCCGAACCGGCCTCGCCGATCCGGGTCTCATACCCCTGCTCGAAACGCAGGATCAATTCATGAACCCCGGCCGCTTTCGCCGCCGCGACGATCGCCTCCGGGTCCGGCGTCTCCTCGAAGCGGGCGATGTTCTCCGCAATGGTCCCGTCGAAGAGCTCGACGCCCTGCGGCAGGTAGCCGATATGGCTGCCGAGCGCATCGCGATCCCATTGGTCGAGGCTTGCTCCGTCGATGCGAACCTTGCCCGCCGCCGGCATCCACGCGCCGACGATGGCACGGGAAAGCGTCGACTTGCCCGAACCGGACGGCCCGATGATGCCGAGCGCGCTGCCGGCGGGAACGACGAAACCGACGCCCGCCACCGTCGGCTTCTTCTCGCCGGGCGGCACGATGGTCACGGTCTCCACGCGCAGTTCGCTCACGGGCTTCGGAAGCGCCATGGCCGCGCCGCCTTCGGAAATCTTCGCCAGCAGATCCTTGAGGCGCGACCAGCTCTGCCTTGCCATGAGGAACGGCTTCCAGCTTCCGATCGCAAGATCGACGGGCGCAAGCGCGCGGCCCATCATGATCGAGCTGGCGATCATCACGCCGGGGCTGACCTGCTGCTCTATCACCAGCCAGGCGCCAACGCCGAGTATGGCCGATTGCAGCACCATGCGCGAGGTGCGCGAGACCGATCCGAAGGAACCCGCGACGTCCGCCGCGCGGCGGTTGGCGGCAAGATAACGGAGGTTGACCTGCAGCCATCTGTTTTCGAGACGGTTCTGCAATCCGAGCGCCCGGACCACCTCGGCATTGCGGCGCGCGGCCTCGATCGTCGCATTGCGCGCCGTCCCCTGGGCCGTCGCCTCCCGCGTGGGGCCGACCGACAGGCGGTCGGTGACAAGGGTGATGGCAAGCAGCACGACCGCCCCGATCAGGGCCGTCATGCCGATCCAGAAGTGGAAAAGGAAGCAGATGCCGAGATAGAGGGGCATCCACGGCAGGTCGAAAAAGACCGTCGGCCCCTGGCCGGACAGATATCCGCGTATATTGTCGAGATCGCGCAGCGGCTGCAGCCCGTCGCCCGGCATGCGGGTTTCCAGCGGCAGGCGGACGACCGCATTGTAGACCCGACCGGAAAGCTGGTGGTCGAAGCTTTCGCCGATGCGCAGGAGCACCCGCGAACGGATGATCTCCAGCATGGACTGAAAGGCGTAGAGGGCAATCGCCAGGGCGGCGAGAGCGACGAGCGTCGGCAGGCTGCCGCTGGCGAGAACCCGGTCATACACCTGAAGCATGAACAGCGGCGAGGTCAGCGCCAGCACGTTCACGACGCCGCTGATCAGGGCTATCCCAACGATCGCCGGCCTGGAGGCCGGGACAACCGCCGCAGCCTTGAGCCGCGACGGTGCCTGCTTGGATGTTCCGAACAAATTTCACTTCCGTGTGTTCAAGCAACGAATTCGAAATTGCCGGCAACCAGATTGGTCTTGGTGACGCCGACGAGCGTGACTTCACCGAGCGAGCCGAGATCAATCACGGTGTTCGAACCGACCTGGGTCGCGGCGGCATACACTTCCGCAAAGGTGTCGAACGCCGTGCTTTGAAGCGCAAAGCGAAGGAAATCGCCGCTCGCGCCCGCGGTGAACCCGGTCACAGTATCTTCACCGATCGATGCTGACAATGCGCCGTCGATATCACGATCGAAGACGAAGCGGTCGCGGCCGGCGCCGCCGTTCAGCGTGTCGTTCCCGTCGAAGCTGTAGAGCCAATCATTTCCGGTGGTGCCGTTCTGGACGGTTCCGACCTCGCCGAGATAGTCGAAGAGGCCTGGCTGGGTTCCCGTGGTGGTCGTGATCCCCGTGAAGCTCGCCAGCGGATTGGTGGCTGCGTTCTGGTTGTGCGTCAGCGTATAGATGGCGCCGGTGAACGAACCCGAGGGCGCGACCCCGCCAAGATCGATGGACAGATCGGTGTTGGTCAGATTGAAGCCGGACGCCGCCGACCCCGTCAGGTCCCTGCCGAAGTCGAGACTATCCACCGTGCCGGCGAAACCACCCGGAGGAACATAGGAGAAGTCGCCCTCCAGGATGACACCCCGGCTTCCGGCCGTCCCTACATTGCCGCCGGCCCATTCGTCGTAGGGCGCAGCCGTCGGGCTGAAGGCCCCGTTTCCGACGTAGTTGAGATTCTGGGCCCATGCACTCAGATATCCCACGAGATTGGCACTTGCGCTCGTTAGATTGATGGTCGCAACCATAACAACTCTCCTTGGTTGTTGGTATTTGCTCGCCAGGCATCAGGCCTGGTGCCGCGGGTTTCTCCCACGACAATCCGTTTCGTCCGTCTCCTTCATCTTTCACCTCTAGAATTTGACGTTGAGGGCGATCGTCGCCGTCCGCCCCGGTGCGGGATAGGCAAATGTTCCAAGCGCGGGCACATAGGCTTCGTCGGTGAGATTGTTCACCGCGAACCTGAGCTTGGCGTTTTCGGAAAAACTGTAGGAACCGTAGAGATCGTAGACCGTGTAGGCTTCCGTCCGATAATTTCCGGCGAGTTGCCCGACCGTTGGCGCCGCGTCCCCGACATGCGTGATGCGTCCGCCGAGGACCAGTTTCTCGTCGAAAAACCGCACGCCCGCATCGAGGGTGAACTTGTCTTCCGGAGGAACGAAGAGAACCGAGGGAACGGCGGGATTTTCTCCGGGCAAAGGACTTCCGGGACCATCGGTCGGGCCGGAGAATGTGTATGTATCGGCAAAATCCGTCTTCAGATGCGTATACGAGGCGCCGATATAGTAGCTGCCGGCGTCGTAGCTGGCCTCCAGTTCGAAGCCGCGCATCGTCGTGTCGCCGTCGAGATTGACGTTGGTGAAGTAGTATCGCTCCAGCGGCGCGAAATAGGTCCGGCCGAGAGATATATAATCCTCGATATCGCGATGGAAATAGACCGCCTTGATACGCAGGCTGTCGCCTCCCGAGAGAAGATTGTCTTGTGAGAAATTGGCGCCGGCCTCCCAGGTCCTGCCCTTCTCGGGCTTCAGGTACGGGTTCGGCGCATTCTCGACAGGAAATAGGTTGGGATGGCCGCCGGAGATCAGCGTTTCCATGACGGATGGCGGGCGGTAGCTTTCGGAGTAACTGACGAAAGGCTGAAATCCCTCGAAGGGCTTCACCGCCACTGTCAGGGACGGAAGAAACGCGCCTCCCGATTTATCCACATCCACCCGCTGTTGAACATTTTCCCCGCCTCCATAGACGGGCTCAACGTCCCACCAGAAGCATTCACCGTTCTCCTCGTACCCGCAGACTCCGGGGGTTACGACGTAAACGGGGGCGATCCCGCTAACAAGCGTATGCCCCTTCAGATTGTAGTAGTCATAACGCAACCCACCCTTGATTTCGAGCCAGTCCTCATGCTCCAGCGTGGCATTGAGGAAGCCGCTTGCCATGGACCGCCGGCCGCTCGGATTTGAACCTTTGAAGCCATAGGACCAATCCGTCCCGTCGTCGTTTATCATCGGTGGCGTCTTGGTTTCGCCGTCGTCGGTAAATGCCTCGGCGCCATAGTTCAGGCTCAGGGCTCCAAGCGGTGTGTCAAAGCGGCTGGTGTTTTCGAGGCTGCCGCCATAACTCGTCATGCCGTAGGAAATGGCCTGCCTGATCTCGTAATCCCTGATCTCGTCATTGGTGATCTTGTTGAACCAGAGGCGTCCCTTGAGGTCCACAAGGTCCGAATCCGGGTCCCACCGGAAAGACGAGGTGACGGTGTTGTTGAGGAAATCCTGTTCGTCGCCGCGCAGCCTGTCGCTTTCGCCAAGGCCGGTCAGGCCACCCTGCTTCGATTCCGTGTCGTTGCGGAGCCAGCTGAGATCGAAGGTGAAGTCGTCCGAGGGAGAGCCTTCGATCTTGAGCAGGCTTCCGAATGTCTCGAGACCGGAGAAGACCATGCTTCCATCGACATTGGTCGTCGAGCCGTCGAACAGCAGCACCGATCCGTTCTTGCCGATGTCGTAGTCGCCGATGCGCTTGCGGCTGAGGCCGGCAAGCACGGAAAAATCGTCCGAAAGCTTGACCGCGCCCATCACCGAGCCATTGAAGAAATAGGCGTTCGTACCCGTCTCCGCGTTGAGCTCGGCACCCCATTTCTCACCCGGCCTGATGATGTCGTCGGCGGTCACCGTCCTGAAGTTCACCGCGCCGCCGAGCGAGCCCGCGCCGCCGACGCCCGGCACCGCGCCCTTTTCCACCTCCACGGCGCGGATGAACGAGGTGTCGACATAGACGCGCTGGCTCGCGCCGTGACCCGCCCGCTGAAAATCCTGCCGTGCGCCGTCGATGGTCGTGGTGACGCGGTTCTGGTCCTGCAGGCCGCGGACATTGACGCTGATGCCCGGGTTCTGCGCTTCCGAGCGGTTGGTGTTCACGCCCGCCACCGTGTCGAGGACGTCGTTGGCGTTGCGCGCCGCCCGGTTCTGGATCGCCTCGCGCGAGACGACGCTGACGCTTGCCGGCTCCTCGTAGACCCAGTCCGGCGTCCCCTGATAGCCGGACCCGATATTGGCGTTGCGGCCGGTCTTGCCGGTCAGGACGATCGGATCGAGCGTCGTCTCCTCATTTCCGGATGGCACGTTTCCGACGGACTGCCGCACGCCGATGATGGCGGCGCGATTGCTCGTGAACTGGTAGCCGATGCCCGTGCCGTTCAGCATCTGCGCCAGCGCCTGCCGGGGCGTCAGCCGGCCCCTGACCGCATTGACGGTCACATTGCCGGCCGCGCCGCCGGAGGCCTGGGTGATCTGGATTCCCGACTGGCGGTTGAACGCCGAAAGCGCGCTGGAAAGCGGCTGCTGGCGGATATCGAAATCCCGCGCCGCGCTCTCGCCCGATGTCTGCCGCGCATCGCCTGCAGGCGCCGACTGCGCCGCGGCATTCTGCGCCCCCAGGAGAACCGCGACCGCCGTCGTCGTCCATAGGAGGACGTATTTCGCCCTCTCCTGCCCCTGCTGATTTCCGTTCCTGCGAACCGCCCCGAATGCCATAACGCCCCGACTTCTCCTGATCGCCGGCACCACTCCCTCCGGGTGCCTTCGACCGATAGACAAACTGGGTTCGTCAGATTTTCAGGAAAATTCCGGCACTTCCCCTAAATCATGATTTTTATTGTCATATTTTTTAGAAGCGGGAAACGACCCGCAGATAACCCGACACCTTGCGGACCTTGCCGCCATAGGGATCGACAAGCGCACCCAGCGCCTGGTCGGGCGCGGTGAGGTCATAGATGCCCGTCACCTTCTGTTGCGCCAGGGCCCGGTCCGGAACGGAAATCCAGGCCGGATGGTAACGCTGGATCTGTTCGATGACCGATTCGACCGTCTGGTCGACCACGTAAAGCCGCCCGTCCCGCCAGGCGCCTATATCCGCCACCGCGATGTTCGAACGGGTCAGTTCGCCTGTCGCGCGGTCGAGCATCACCACGTCGCCGGGGGCAAGCGCGCGCTCCGCGACCTTGCCCGCCACGCTTGCCGACGCTTTCACGATGCCCCGCGCAAGGGCGACTTCCGTCGTGTCGCCGCCGATCCGGACATCGAATGCCGTGCCCAGAACCTCCACCTTCAGCCCGCCGCCATCGACGACGAAGGGACGGGACACGTCGCGCGCCACGTCGAAATAGGCTTCGCCCTCCAGCAAGGCCACCTGCCGCCCGGAGGCGGAGAAGGCGACGGAAATCGCGCTGTCCGGGGCAAGCAGGACCGTGCTGCCATCCTCAAGGGTGACGTTCCGGCTCTCCGCCGTCGACGTCTGGTAATCGGCCTGCAAGCCCAGCAGGATCGCAGGCCCGGCAAGGGCCGCTAGACAGAGGCTTATTCCGGCGGCGACCGCCGCGCCGATCGCGCGCGGCGCGATACCGCCACGGGACGCCCGCCGCCGGGTCTTTGGCGCCGCAACCCTGGCCCGTGGCCTCCCCGCCTCGCCCGCCGCCTGCCACATCCGGCAGGTCTCCTGCCATTCCCGGCGATGGTCGGGCGAGCGCAGAACCCATTCCTCGAAACCGGAACGCACCTGCGGATCGTCCGGATTCTCGCGGATGCGTATCAACCAGTCCGTCGCCTCCTCGGAGAGGGAGGCCCTGTCAGGGTCGAGGATCATATCGGTCTGCTCTTCGAACGCGTGCCACGCGCATCATTCTCCCGTTCATTGCCTATAGACAATCGAATGAGGCGGAATTTTCAGGAAAACCGCAAGGGTCCGGCGAGATATGGCGATTTTCATGTCCGCCGCTGCATCTGTTGCTTGATCGCGGCCATCGCATCCTTCAGCAGGCGATGTGCAGTGGGTATGGAAATATCGAGCGCCTCGGCGATCTGCTTCAGCGTCAGACCGTCGAAACGGTACATTTCCATCGCAAGCCTTGCCTTTTCCGGCAAGGCTTGCAGCGCTTCCGCCGCCGCATGGACCTGCTCGCGGAACATCAGGTCGCCTTCGGGGGTTTCGACCGGCTGGGGCAATGCCCACCAGGGAATGTCGTCCGAATGCACGGCATTCTCCCGTTTCCTGCGGGACCGTTTGTTGAAGGACAGGTTGCGGACGATCCGGAAAAGATACGCTTTCGGGGGAAGAGGTGCTTCCGGGGAAACCGGCACGAACCGGAAATAGGCATCCTGAACCACATCCTCCGCCTCCTCCCGCGAACCGAGCAGAGGCGTCGCGTATTCGATAAGCGCTTTGCGATTCTGTTGGTACATTTCGTACCGCTCGTCTTTTTTCCCGACGCTCATCAAGTCACTTGGTACCGCTTTGCCAAGATATTCGCCCGGACCGGCATCCGGATCTCAATCAAATCCGCCGCACCGGAGCCGCGGCGACGCGACCTATATCATGCCGAGACCTTCTGGCAAACAAACATGACTATAACTATCATGTTAAAAACATGGGAATGCGTAGGCAGTTTCCAGCCGGGGTTATCGGCGAAACGTCGCAACGGAAGCCGCACAAAAAGAACCGGCAGGCCGAAGACCCGCCGGTTCTCTCGGGAGGAAATGATGTCTGGTCAGGTCAGCGCAGGCTGCCGGCAGCGCGCCTTTTCTCGTCCTTCATGAAGGCGATATCGCCGACGACGCGCACGCGCACGCGTCTGGCATCACCCGGCAGGTAGGCGATCGGAATGTCTTCCGTGTCGAGCGTGACGATCGTTTCGGGCGCCGCGCCGGCTTCGACGGCCCGCTCGCGTGCAATGCGGTCGGCCTCGGCGATGGCCTTGTCGCGCGACATGCCGGAGAAGACCTGGTCTACTTCGCCGGAGACCTGCGCCATGGCGGCGCCGAGCGCGTTGGCGACGCCGGCATGCTCGACGCGCAGCACTTCGCTGGCGCCCTTCAGCTTTTCCGGGATCAGGAAGGCGCCGCCGCCCACCGCGATCAGGCTCACGCCTTCGGCCGAGGTCTTCATCCGGTCGACGCCGTCCTCCACCATCGCCTCGACCCGTTTCAGGAGGTCGGCCACAAGCGCCTTGTCGAGATGCTTGACCCGGTCGCGGTCGCCGATCTCGACGAGACCGGCCGCAACCGCGACGTCCGTCGTGGTCAGCGTGTCGCCGCCGAAGACGAGCGCCTTCTCGGTGATGCGGTAGCCGACCGAGCGCGGGCCGACCTTGCGGGTTTCCGGATCGATGATCGTGCCGCCGCCGAGCGCCATCGGCAGAAGGTCCGGCATGCGGAACAGCGTGCGCACGCCGCCGACTTCGACGACATTGTTGGCTTCGCGCGGAAAACCGCCGACCAGGCAGCCGATATCCGAGGTCGTGCCGCCGACGTCGATGACCATCGCCTCCTTGAGGCCGGTCAGGAAGGCAGCGCCGCGCATGGAGTTGGTGGGGCCGGACGCGAAGCTGTAGACCGGATTTGCGGCCGCCACGTCGGCCAGCACCACCGTGCCGTCGTTCTGGGTCAGGTAGAACGGCGCGTCGACGCCCGCCTTCAGCAGCGCATCCTTGAAGGCGTCGATCGTCTTGCGGCCGAGCCCCTGAAGCGCCGCGTTGAGCAGCGTGACGTTCTCGCGCTCCAGGAGGCCGATGCGGCCGAGCGTATGGGAGAGCGTGATGCGGGCGTTCGGGATGACCGAGCGGACGATCTCGGCGGCTTCCAGCTCGCATTCGGCCGTCAGCGGCGAGAAGAGCGCCGTGATGCCGACCGAATCGATGCCCGCGTCGCGAATCTTCATCGCCGCATCGCGCACTTCTTCCCGGTCGAGCGGCACCAGCGGACGGCCGTCATATTCGTGGCCGCCATGCACCATGAAGGACAGCGGATCGACGGCGTCCCGCAGCTCGTCCGGCCAGTCGATCATTGGCGGCAGGGAAGCGCCGGCCGGCATGGCGATGCGGATCGCCGCGACCCGGTCGAGGCGGGCGCGCTCGACGACCGCGTTGGTGAAGTGGGTCGTGCCGATCATCACGGCATCGACCGGCGAAGCGCCCGGCGCCTGCGCGGCGACGACATGGCCGATGGCGTTCACCACGCCCTGCATCACATCGGCGGTGGTGGGAAACTTGATGGCCGAGAGAACCTTCTCGCCATCGATGAGCACGGCATCCGTATTGGTGCCGCCGACGTCAATTCCGATCCGCTTCATGCTGCAAACACCGATTTGAAATCCAGGTCATATCCGAAGGCGCGGGGGCCGACATGCTCCAGGCCCTTGGGGCTCGTCAGTACGTCCGGCGCGGGCAGCGCCACGACGGTCACGCGCTGGCCGTAGCGCACCGTCTCCGTGCCGATCGCCTCGCCCGAAACGGTATCGAGCAGGCAGATCAGGTCCGGCGTCATGGCGATCGGCTGGCCGTCGCGGAAGGCGACCGCCCATTCGTTCTGGAAGGCGAGCTCCACCTTCGAGCCGCGGTCGCCGTCGAGACCCTCGATCATCGCCGAGCCGCGCAGGAAACCGCCGGTCGTGGTGCGATCGACGTCGGCGATCTTGCCCTTGAAGAGCACCTTGCCGCCCTCATGGGAGAGAACGGCGTCCACCGGATCGGTATGGGCCGCACGGGCGTCGAGCACGGCGCGGCCAAGGCTGACGGCCTTGGTGACCGTGTAGAGCACGCCCCATTCCTTGACTTCCTTGCCGGTGCGCGGCGCCTTGCAGGTGGCGGACGTCGAGCCGACCTCCGTGCAGATCTTGCGGGAGATGCGCTCCATCCACTTCCAGGATGCGGCCTTGGCGACGATCGCCTCGTTGTCGCGGCAGTCGACCAGCGTCAGCGGATACATCGGCAGGTCGCCGATCGCGAAACTCGTCATCTGCGCTTCCGGATAGGCCCGACCCATGGCGTCGGCATCGACGACGGGGATGTCCAGCATGGCGGCCGCGAGGAACGGCGAAAGCGCATTGCCGCCGCCGATCTCGACGCTCATCACGGCGCGGAACCTGCGGCCGGTATATTCCTCCATGAGCTGCATGGCGCGGGCAAGATGGGCAGGATCGACAAGGCGTTCCTGACCGACCAGCGGCGCGCCCATTTTCGAGACCACCGCGACCGCATCGCCGTCGTCGAGCGCCTTCGGATCGATGAGCTTGACGCGCTTGCCCTCCTTGTAGAGCTTTTTCAGGTTGAGCTGCGCCAGATAGGGACTGCCGCCACCGCCGGTGCCGAGAATCCACGCGCCAACGGCAAGCGGATCGATCTCGCCCGCTTCGAAATCACGGATCATGTTTACCTCCGAAGAATGTGCTAGAACCTAGCCATGACTGAGGAATTATGCCTATAGGGGACTGCCCCTAGAATGAGCTTGCCCGCATTTTGGGCATGGGCGGCACAATCATGGTTTGACGATCGAAAGGACCGATTCCCTGCACATGACGAAGAGCCCCCATGCGCTGGCCCCGACCTCGCCGGAAGGCGCTGAACCGCACCATCGGGTGATGTTTCTGAGCGTCGGCCAGACGCCGCGCGCCGATCTCATCGGGGACATGCTGACCAATCTCGACGTACCCATCGAAGCCCTCGAAATCGGCGCGCTGGACGGGCTTTCCAAGGCGGAGATCGACGATCTGAAAGTGCGGCCGGGCGAGCAGAGCATCGTCACCCGGCTTTCCGACAATACCGACGTGGTCGTCTCCAAGCCGCGCATCGCCGAGCGCATGGCGAAGATCGCCGCCGCCTTCCACCCCAATGAGTTCGATCTGGTCGTCATCCTTTCCACCGGCCTGTTTCGCGATTTCGAAAGCACATGCCCCACCGTCAACGCGCAGCGCGCCCTGGAATCGGCGGTGATTTCGCTTGCCGCGCACGGCTCGTCCGTCGGCCTCATCCAGCCGCTGCAGCAGCAGATCGAGGAACTCGACATCCCGGCGCTGGCCCCCTACAAGATCTCCGCCAGCTACGCCACCGATGGCGACCGCAAACTGCTGGCCAGCGCGCTGGTCGATCTCGCCGATGCGGAAATCATCGTGCTGAATTCCGTGAGCTTTACGGAGACCGACCGGCAGATGGTCGCGAAGGCGAGCGGCAAGCCGGTGGTCCTTGCCCGCCGCATCGTCGCGAGCGCCATCCGGCTTCTCCTGCATCGTTCGCAGCCCGTGACGCTGCCGGGCGTTTCCCCGGAATTTACGGAAAAGCTGCTTCGCCTCACTCCGCGCGAACGGCAGGTCCTGTCGCTGGTCGCCGAAGGCCTGTCCAACAAGGCGATCGCCCGCCAGCTCGGCATCAGCCCCAAGACGGTGGAAATCCACCGCTCCAACGTCATGAGCAAGATGGAAGTCACGTCCTCGAACGCGCTGATCCGCATGGTCGTCGCCGCCGGCCATCCATGACCGGGACGAGGGCTTCTGCGCAATAAAATTGCGTTCAAATCTCGGTTTGCCTAAAAAACAACCGCCACAAGCATGTCAGAATCATGTCGGACTAGGGGCATTACCCTATAGTGAAGGCGCGCTTCCGGGCGCTAGGCTCCCTGTCATATAAGCTGTGCAGGGAGCAGACAGAAGCATGCCTTCCACATCCAGAATCGCCTTCGTGACCATCGGCCAGACACCGCGCGTGGACCTCGTCCCGGAGATGATGGCAGAGATCGCCATCGGCTCGGCCGAGGGCAGCATCGACTTTCGCGAGTTCGGCGTCCTCGACGGCATGAGCCCGTCCGAACTCGACGGAATGCGGGCGAAGGACGGCGAACATTCCTTCGCGACGCGGCTGAAAAGCGGCGAGGAAATCGTCACCTCCAAGCCGCGCACCGAAGAGAAGCTCAACCTCCTGCTGAAGGAGATCGACAGGCAGGGCTTCGATCTCATCGTGCTGCTGTGCACCGGCACGAAGATCGAGCCGCTTGAAAACACGCTGGTCGTCGAGGCGCAGCGCATCGTCGACTCGACGGTCGAGGCTCTGGCGGCGTCCGCCCGCAAGCTCGGTGTCATCGTGCCGCTCGAACGGCAGGTGCGCGATTTCAACGAACGGCATGTCTTCAGCGGCGATCACGGCATCGTTTCGGCCTCGCCCTATGCCGGCGACGATATCGGCGAGCGCGCCAGGCAGCTCGAAGGCTGCGACCTCATCGTCATGCATTGCATGGGCTATTCCGCAGACATGCTCGACGAGGTCCGCCGCGCCGTCGATGCCCCCGTCCTTCTGTCGCGCCGCGTCGTCGCGGGCGTCGTCCGCCAAATGATCTGAACAGCCAACACACGAAAAGAGAGGGAACGACATGTTCGGCAAAATCATCAGGAATGTCGCAATCGCGGGGCTTCTGGCATCCTCGATGCTCGCCTCGCCGGCCGGCGCCTTCGAGCGCACCGACAAGGGCAACGTGATCGTCTTCGGCGGCCGCCAGGCGATCCCGGTCCTCGATCCGCATATCCGTTACGACTGGTCGACCCGCATGATCCAGCAGTCGGTCTATGACGCGCTGCTGAAATACGAGGGCGATCCGGCCGAATTGAAGCCCTGGCTCGCCGAGACGTGGGAAACCAGCGCCGACGGCAAGACCTGGACCTTCCACCTGACCAAGGACGCCAAGTTCCACAACGGCGATCCGGTGACGGCGGAAGCTGTCCGCTATTCCTTCGAGCGCGGCCTGAAGCTCAACAAGGGCGTCGCCTGGATGCTCAAGGACTTCCTGGCGCCGGAAGGCATCAGCGTGGTCGACGACCATACGGTCAAGTTCGATCTCAAGGCTCCCTATGCCCCTTTCCTCTCCTTCCTGCCCTGGTGGTACATCGTCAATCCGGCCGAGGTGAAGGCGCATGAGGTGGACGGCGACTACGGCCAGAAATGGCTGACCGACCATGCCGCCGGTTCCGGCCCGTTCAAGCTCGGCCGCTGGGAACCGAACGTGCTTTACGAGATCGAGGCCGTCGACAACTACTGGAAGGGCTGGCCGCAGGGCGAGAAGAACCGCCCCGCCGGCGTCATCTTCAAGATCATCCGCGAGCCGGCCGCCCAGAAGGCCGCGCTGCAGCGCGGCGAGGCGGACATCGTCGAAGGACTGACGCCGGACGACTATATCCAGATCAAGCGCGTGCCCGGCATCGTCATCCAGGACCACAAGGGCATGACGACCTTCGGCATCAAGTTCAACACGCAGAAGGGACCGACCGCCGACATCAACCTTCGCAAGGCCATCGCCTATGCGCTGGACTACGATGCGCTGATCCAGGTCTACAACGGCGCCGCGACCCTGGAGACCAGCCCGCTGCCGGATGCCATGAAGGGCTATACGCCGGTTCTGGACATGCCGCGCAAGGATCTTGCCAAGGCCAAGGAATACCTGGCGAAATCGGCCTATCCGAACGGCGGCCTGACGCTTCCCTACGTGCATGTCGCCGGCCTGGAGGAAGCCCGCCGCATCGGCCTCGTCCTGCTCGACAACCTGAAGGCCCTCAACATCAACGTGGAGATCAAGCCGGAACAGTGGCCGAACATGGTCGCCAACGGTTCCAAGGTCGAGACGTCGCCGGCGATGACCTCGGTCTTCACCACGCCGATCTCCACCGATCCGGACGCCGTCGCCTACCAGTATCACAAGAACAGCTGGGGTCAGTATTACGCGATGATGTTCTACGACAACCCCAAGGTTTCGGAGATGATCGACCAGGCCCGCGCCGCCACCAGCTGGGACGACCGCGCCAAGCTCTATGCCGAGATCCAGAAGCAGATCGTGGCCGACCAGCCGGAAGTCTTCGGCATGCTGCAGAACCGCCGCTGGGCGCATCGCGACTACCTGCAGGGCTTTCAGTTCAGCCCGGTCCGCTTCACCGGCGAAGTCGACCTCTACCCGATGTGGATCAAGGCCGAATAACCGCTGGCCCGCATCCCCTCTTGAAGCCAGAATATGTGCATGGCCCGGACCGGCAACCGCCCGGGTCATGCACAATTTGAAGAATAGCTCCGGAAAAGACGATGCTGACATTCGCCTTCCGCAAATTGCTGACGCTGGTCGGGACGATGCTCGGGATCGCGGCCCTGACCTTCTTCATCACCAATGTGGCGCCCGGCGACCCGGCCCGCCTCGTCGCGGGCCCGAACGCCACCGAGGACATGGTGGCGACGATCCGCACCGAATACGGCCTCGACAAGTCGCTGCCCGAACAGTTCGTCGTCTACATGGGCGACCTCGTCAGGGGCGACCTCGGCCAGTCGATCGTCACCACGAGGCCGGTGATGGAAGAGTTGCTGCGCTACGCCCCGGCGACGCTGGAACTGGTCTTCGTCGCCATGGCGCTCGGCATCGTCGTCGGCGTGCCGATGGGCATGCTCTCGGCCGTCTACAAGGACGGTCCGCTGGATCACGCCACCCGCATCTTCTCGATTTCCGGCGTGGCGCTGCCCGCCTTCTGGTTCGGGATCGTCCTGCAGCTGATGTTTTCGGTCGACCTCGGCTGGCTTCCGGTCTCCGGCCGTCTGCCGCTGGTGACCCGCCCGCCGGAAACGGTGACCGGCCTGCTTCTCGTCGACAGCCTGCTGGCAGGGCGCCTGGACACGTTCTGGACCTCGTTCAGGCACATCATCCTGCCGGCGATCGTGCTCTCCTTCCCCTGCCTCGCCTCCATCCTGCGCGTCAACCGCGCCGAGATGATCGAGGTGCTCCAGTCCGACTATATCGTCGCGGCGCGGGCGCACGGCATCGCCTCCTTCCGCATCGTCGCGCTTTATGCGCTGAAGAATGCCATGCTGCCGACGCTTGCGATGATCGGGCTTCGCTTCGGCTGGATGCTCGGCTCGACCGTGCTGGTCGAGACCGTGTTCGACTGGCCGGGCATCGGGCTCTATGCGGTTTCCTCCGCGCTTTCGTCCGATTTCAAGCCGGTGGTCGGCGTCACCCTGATGATCGGTTTCTTCTTCATCGTCGCCAATACCCTTGTCGATCTCGCCTATGCCTGGATCGATCCCCGCCTGAGGAACGCGTAATGACGACGCCAATGACGTCCGAAGCGGAGCTTTCCCGCCCCCTCTCCTTCCGCGAACGGCATGAAAGCCAGATCCGCCAGTGGCGGCTCTACGCCCACATGTTCCGCAAGAGCTTTTCGTCCATGCTCGGCCTCGGCCTGGTGGTGGTCTTCCTGGCTCTCGCCGCCTTCGGCCCGTGGCTCATGCCCTATCCGGAAGCGGCAGGCGGCGCGATCGACATGGCCAACAAGCTGATGCCGCCGGGCGGCGCGCATTGGTTCGGCACCGACGAGATGGGGGCCGACATCTTCTCCCGGGTCATCATGGGCGCCCGCACCTCGCTTTGGATCGGCCTGATCATCACCGGCATCGCCGCCCTGATCGGCGTGCCGCTCGGCATCGTCGCCGGTTATCGCGGCGGCTGGCCGCGCGCGGTCATCATGCGCGTCACCGAACTGTTCCTCGCCGTGCCGGGCCTCGCGCTGGCGCTGGCGATCGTCGCGGCGCTCGGCCCCGGCATCACCAACTGCGTGCTGGCGCTCTCGCTCGTCTGGTGGCCGGGCTATGTGCGCCTGGTGGAAGCCAAGGCGCTTTCCGTGAAGGAGGAACTCTTCGTCGAATCGGCCCGCTCGATCGGCGCCAAGACGCCCTGGATTCTCTGGCACCACATCCTGCCGAACTGCCTGTCGCCGATCATCGTCAAGATGAGCATGGACATGGGCATGGCGATCCTGTCGGCCGCCAGCCTTGGCTTCATCGGGCTCGGCGCACAGCCGCCGGCGCCGGAATGGGGCGCGATGATCTCGGTCGCCCGCACCTACATGCCGGACTGGTGGTGGTACTCGCTCTTCCCCGGTGCCGCGATCTTCCTCACCGTCCTCGGCTTCAACCTTCTGGGCGACGGCCTGCGCGACATTCTCGATCCCCGGAGCCGCGACCGATGACCGGACCCCTCCTCGACATCACCAACTACCGGCTCGACATCGGCACCTTCGACGGCCCGGTGCATGTGCTGAAGGGCATCAACCTCTCGGTCAACCGCGGCGACACGCTCGGCATCGTCGGCGAGAGCGGCTCCGGCAAGACGGTGCTGGTGCGTTCCGTGCTCGGTATCGGCCCCAAGAGCTCCCGGGTCGTCGAAGGCGGTATCGCCTTCGACGGACAGGACATCACCTCGCTGCCGGAAAAGGACTGGAGGAAGATCCGCGGCATCCGCATCTCGATGATCTTCCAGGACCCGATGACCTATCTGAACCCGCTCTTCTCGATCGGGCGGCAGATTTCCGACGTCATCGCCGCTCATGAAAAGGCAGCCGGCCAGGGCGTTTCATCGAAGGCGGCGCGGCGCGCCAGGACGGAGGAACTGCTCGACCAGGTCGGCCTGCCGAACCCCTCGCGCCTGTTCGACCAGTATCCGCACCAGCTCTCGGGCGGCATGCGCCAGCGCATCCTGATCGCCATGGCGCTCGCCGGCAAGCCGGATATCCTGATCGCCGACGAGCCGACCACGGCGCTCGACGTGACGGTCCAGGCGCAGGTGCTCGATCTCATCAACTCGCTGGTCGAGAAACTGAACCTGACCGTGATCATGATCAGCCACGACATCGGAGCGATCGCGACCGTCGCGAAACGCTGCGCGGTCATGTACAAGGGGGAGATCGTCGAGCAGGGCCTCACGAGCGACATCCTCCGGGAGCCGAAGCACGAATATACCCGCCGCCTGCTCGCGGCCGTGCCGGATATCGACACCGCCGTCGAAAGAGCCCCGGCGGAGCCGACGAGGACGGAAACGCCGAAACCGGGCGCGCTGCTGGAAGCGATCGGCCTCACCAAGGTCTATCGCAGCCAGTCCGGCTCGGAGTTGACAGCTGTCAACGCCGTCAGTCTCTCGGTCCGGACCGGCGAAATCTTCGGTGTGGTCGGCGAATCCGGGTCCGGTAAATCGACGCTGGCGCGCATGCTGTTGCGCCTGATCGAGCCGACATCCGGCGACGTGATCTTCGACGGCACCAACATCACCGGACTTGACGGCGAACCGCTCCGCCAGATGCGCCGCCACATGCAGTTCGTCTTCCAGAACCCGCATTCGGCGCTCAACGGCCGCCACACGATCGGCGATGCGATCGGCGAGCCCCTGCGCATCCAGACGGCCATGAGCCGCGGCGATATCGAGGCCCGCACGGAAGCGCTGCTCGATATCGTGCAATTGCCGAAACTGTTCAAGTACCGCTATCCGCACGAGCTTTCCGGCGGCCAGAAGCAGCGCGTCTGCATTGCCCGGGCCATCGCGCTCAATCCACGCCTGTTGATCCTTGACGAGCCGACCTCGGCACTCGACATCTCGGTCCAGGCGCAGGTTCTGGATTTCCTTCAGGAACTGCGCGCCGAACTCAACCTGACCTACGTCTTCATCTCGCACAATCTGGCGGTCATCCGGCAGATATGCGACCGGACGATCGTCATGAAGCGCGGCGACATCGTGGAAGAAGGCGAAACCGAGCAGATATTCCTGTCGCCCCGGCATGAATATACGCGCACGCTGATCGAAAGCGGACGCAAGACCTCGCGGGCGGCAAGCCTGCAGGGCTAGAGCGACCTGCCGTCACGGTCGGCTCAAACCGACCGTCCGCCCCGGCCATGGATTGCGGCCGTCGCGCAGCCAGAGCAGCGTGTCAAGCCAGAAGCCGGCGGCATGGCTGTCATGAAACAGGTTGAAATGGCCGATGGCCTGCCGGCCGTAGTCGCCGGGCCGGAGCAACACGGCGGTTCGCGACGCCCCGGTATAATAACCGAGCGTGCGGCGGACCGCCTTTTCTGTGCCGATCTCGTCGTCCGACACCGCAATGGCGAGGATCGGCGCCGTCACCGCCGCCATCCGGTAAAGCACGGCGGCTCTCTCGCGGCGCGGATGGCTGCGCTCGAAGCGCCGCCCGCGAAAACTCCATTCGTTGGCGACGCCGGCGGGCAGGTCCTCCAGCCAGCCAAGCCGACGGCCGGGAAAATAGCCGTGGAGGGCCGTGGCGACCGGCATCACGACATGCCATTTCACGAACAGGCCGAGACGGCGGCCCGCCGCATAATCGCCCCACCACGCGTATTGCGCTCCGACCGTCAGCATGCGGTCGACCAGCGGCGCGCTTTCGGCAAGCCCCGGCAGGAAGCCGCCTATGCTGTGCCCGATCACGATCAGCGGCCCGCCCCGCCTGCGCCGATGCATGAAACGGACGGCGGCATCGAAATCGCGCTCGCCCCAGTCCCGCCAGCGATAACCGCAGCCCCGCAGGCTTTCGGGCCGCGAGAGGCCGATGCCGCGATAATCGTAGGTGAGTACGTCGAACCCGTGCCTTGCGAGGAACCGCGCATAACGGTGGTAGTAGCGGGCCGGAACCCCTGTGGCGGGATTGATGACGACGCTGCCATGAAAGCCGCCCGCCCCCGCCATCCACAACCGGCCGCCGAGCGCGATGCCGTCCCGGCAGGACAGTTCGACGGGCTCTCCCTCGTCGGGCGATATGTGAAGCATGGCGTCTGTCATGCCGGCGATGATAGGAAGCGGGGAGCGTTGTGTATATTCACTAGCCGGTATACATAGTGCCATGGCCAAACAAACCCCTCCGACGCGCGAGCGCATCATAGAGGCCGCCGGCAAGCTCTTTCATGCCGAGGGCATTCGCGCCGTGAGCGTCGATGCCGTGGCGGACAAGGCCGGCCTCACCAAGCGGACCCTTTATTACCACTTCAGGAGCAAGGACGACCTGATCGCGGCCTATCTCGACACCCGCGACCAGCCGAACCTTGCCCTCTTCAAGCGCTGGTTTGCCGAGACCGAAGGGGACGTGGCGGAGAAGGTGGAAGGCATTTTCCGCAATCTCGGCCGCTCGGCCCGGCATCCGAAATGGAAGGGCTGCGGCTTCCTGCGGACGTCCGTGGAACTCATCAACCTTCCCGGCCATCCGGCCATGACGATCGGACGCGCCCACAAGAAACGCGTGGAAGACTGGTTCTCATCGATCTTCGAGGAAGCCGGCACCGGCAAGGACGCTCGGCAACTCGCACGGCAGGTCGTCCTGCTCCTGGACGGCGCATTTTCCGTCGTCCTGCTCCATCGCGATCCGAGCTATATGGAGGATGCCGGACACGCCGCGGCGCAACTGGTTCGCGGCCGGCTGCCGGGATAGGAAAACCGCCTGCCGCAGGCTTTTCCCCGTCACGGACAGGTCTGTTTCACGGGGCGGCGGGGCTTCCGTCGATTGGACGGACAGGTCCTTCCCCTGTCGATGCGCGACGCCCGAGACTTGACAACCACGCCATTTGAACCGACCTTAGCCCCATGACGACACGCACGTACGATCATATGTTCCGGCCCTTCCCCATCGCGGGATAACGGCCCCGGCTCGGAAATCCCCGGGACGGGGATACGTGCAACTCACCCGACAATTCTTCCAGCCGGCCACGCCGTCCAGTCCGGCGCATGGTCGATGTTGAACCAGGCACCGGCCGGCTTCCATCGCATGGAATCCGCCGCGGCCAGACAAGGACATGCAGATGATCAGATCCGAAATCGTCGTGGGCAAAACGGACCACGGCAAACTGATGCGGCTCGCAAACGGGCTGATGGAGCGCAACCCGGATCTTGCCGAAGAACTCGTCGGCGAACTCGAACGGGCGTCCGTCGCCGACGACGCGGCCATTCCGGCCGGCACGGTGCAGATGGGCTCGACGGTCGAATACCGCACCGGGGGAGACCCGCCGCGCCGCGTGACACTCGTCTATCCCGTCGACGCGGACATCGCGCAGGGAAGGATCTCGATCCTGACGCCCGTCGGCACGGCGCTGCTCGGGCTCTCGGTTGGCCAGACCATCGATTTCGTCGCCAATGACGGGCGGCAGCATCTCATGACGATCGTCTCGGTCGAGGAGGGTTCAGATGCCGCGGCCTAGGCCGGGCCTGATATCGCCTTCAGGGCGCATGCCCGCGAACGGGGCCAGGCCCGGACGCCCGTGCGTCCGGTCTCCCGGCTGTTTTCACCTTCATGCAGGCTCGCTGATAGCAGGCTCCTGACCCCTGGTCCGCGAAACATCCGGACCAGGGGATAAAACCCGACCGACCAAGACAGACTGGCGCCGGAACGGCGAGACCGTTTCCGCGGGAGATTATCATGGCGATGGAGCCTCATTTCCACCTGACGGCCAAGGATCATTCCCTTCTCCAGACCATACTGGAGCGGCATCAAGGAACTTACGGACCCTACCTGAAGCTGCTCGAACGAAAGGTTCGCGACAGCGCCATCTATCTGCGTGACGACATTCCGCCGAACGTGGTCACGGTCAACACGCGGTTCGTCTACGTCGCCGATGGCGTTCGAACCGGGTCGCACCTGATCGTGGAGGGGGAGGCCGCCGACCTGCCCTCCTTCGCCCTGTCCGTACACACGCTCGAGGGATTGGCGCTTCTCGGTCTTGCGGAGAAAAGTTCGATCGATATCGAGATCGGTCCAGGTGTTCATCAGACGTTGCAGATTGAGTATATCGTCTCCCAGCCGGAGGCCCAGGCGAGGACATACGCCCCCTTGAACGGGCCGATCCGGCGCAATGCCCCGGACGTTTCCGGGAACGTGATCAGCTTCCGGCCCCGGCCTGTCCGCGCGACACCGGGGTCCCGGCTCGACCCGGACGACGATCCGGGCCCGAGCGCGGCCTGAGGGCGCGTCAGCCCCGGCGGAAGGATGGCACGCGAATGAGAATGACAGGATGGAAGACGAAAAAGTAGAGAACATGCAGCTAGAGACCCCCTATTACCTGATCGACAAGGCCAGGCTCCTGCGCAACATGGAGAAGATCGCCCATGTCCGCGAAAGGTCCGGCGCGAAGGCGCTGCTTGCGCTCAAATGCTTCGCGACCTGGTCGGTCTTCGATTTCATGCACGAATACATGGATGGAACGACCTCCTCGTCGCTCAACGAGGTCCGCCTCGGCCACGAGCGCTTCGGCAAGGAGACTCACGCCTATTCGGTCGCCTATGCGGATTACGAGATCGACGAGGTCGTCGGCCATGCGGACAAGATCATCTTCAACTCCATCAGCCAGCTCGAACGGTTCGCGGACAAGGCGTCCGGCATCGTCCGGGGCCTGCGGCTCAATCCGCAGGTGAGCTCCTCAAGCTTCGATCTCGCCGATCCCGCCCGCCCCTTCTCCCGCCTCGGCGAATGGGATGTCGCAAAGGTCGAAAAGGCGATGGACCGCATCAGCGGCTTCATGATCCACAACAATTGCGAGAACGGCGATTTCGGCCTGTTCGACCGCCTGCTGGGCGAGATCGAGGAGAGGTTCGGCGCACTTCTTTCACGGGCCGATTGGGTGAGCCTTGGCGGCGGCATCCATTTCACCGGCGAGAACTACCCCCTCGACGCCTTCTGCGACCGCCTGAAGGGCTTTTCGGACAAATATGACGTGCAGGTCTACCTGGAGCCCGGCGAAGCCTCCATCACCAGGTCGACCACGCTGGAGACGACCGTTCTCGACACGCTCTACAACGGCAAGCATCTGGCGATCGTCGACAGCTCGATCGAAGCCCATATGCTCGATCTCCTCATCTATCGCGAGAACGCCAAGATGTTTGCGAATGCCGGGCCGCACCGCTATATGGTCTGCGGCAAGTCGTGCCTCGCCGGCGACATCTTCGGCGAATTCGATTTCGAGCGGGAATTGAAGGTTGGCGACCGCATCTCGTTCCAGGATGCGGCCGGTTACACCATGGTCAAAAAGAACTGGTTCAATGGCGTGAAGATGCCGGCAATCGCCATCAAGGAACTCGACGGCAGCATTCGAACGGTCCGCGAATTCACCTACGCGGACTATGAACAGAGCCTCTCCTGAGGCTGAACACCGGATAGAAGGAGATATCCTCCACCATGAAGAAGAATGTCCTCATCATCGGCGCCGGCGGCGTCGCCCAAGTGGTTGCGCACAAGTGCGCCCGGAACAACGATGTCCTGGGGGACATCCACATCGCCTCCCGCACCAGGGCGAAATGCGATGCGATCGTCGCAAGCGTCCATGAGAAGAAGGCGATGAAACAGCCGGGCGTCCTGGAAGCCCACGCGCTGGACGCGCTCGACATCGAGGCGACCAAGGCGCTCATCCGCAAGACCGGGTCCGGGATTGTCATCAATGTCGGTTCGGCCTTCCTCAACATGTCGGTCCTGCGCGCCTGCATGGACACCGGCGTCGCCTATATCGACACAGCCATCCACGAAGAGCCGAACAAGATCTGCGAGACGCCCCCGTGGTACGGAAACTATGAATGGAAGCGCGCCGCCGAGTGCGAGGAGAAGGGCATCACCGCCATCCTCGGCGCCGGCTTCGATCCGGGCGTCGTCAACGCCTATGCCCGCCTTGCCAAGGACGATTACCTCGACAAGGTGACGGACGTCGACATCGTGGACATCAACGCCGGCAGCCACGGCCGGTATTTCGCCACCAATTTCGACCCGGAGATCAACTTCCGCGAATTCACCGGCGTCGTCTACTCCTGGCAGAAGGGCCAGTGGCAGGTGAACAAGATGTTCGAGATCGGCAAGGACTACGACCTGCCGGTGGTCGGCACGCGGCGGGCCTATCTCTGCGGCCATGACGAGGTCCATTCGCTGGCCAGGAACATGGACGGCGCGGACGTCCGTTTCTGGATGGGTTTCGGCGATCACTACATCAACGTGTTCACCGTGCTCAAAAGCATCGGCCTTCTCTCCGAACAGCCGATCAGGACCGCCGAAGGGCTCGAAGTCGTGCCGCTCAAGGTGGTCAAGGCCTGCCTTCCGGACCCGGCGTCGCTCGCCCCGGACTATGAAGGCAAGACCTGCATCGGCGATTTCGTGAAGGGCGTGAAGGACGGCAGGGAGCGGACCGTCTTCATCTACAATGTCGCCGACCACAGGCAAGCCTACGACGAAGTCGGCTCGCAGGGCATTTCCTACACCGCCGGCGTGCCGCCGGTCGCCGCCGCGATGCTCGTCGCCACCGGCGAATGGGACGTGAAGAAGATGGTGAACGTGGAGGAACTGCCGCCCAAACCCTTCCTCGACATCCTGAACAGGATCGGCCTGCAGACCTATATCCGCGACGAGAACGGCGAGCGGCCGCTGAACTTCGAAACCGCCGCCGCCGGCAATGGCGCGGGAGGCGCCGTCGCGGCCGAGTGACAGGCCGGGGCATTTCGCCGCGTGGAATGCCGAAAAGCCGGGGCGGTTCCCGATTGAAATCCCGCCCCCGCTTTCTGAAACGAACCGGGGACCGCCCACTCGGGCGGTCCTTGCCGAACTCCGCCGATCAGAACCCGTGCGTCCGAGGATAGGGATTCACCTCCGGAGGGTTCCAGCCCGCAAGGCTCTCCGCATCCGGGCGCAGGATCTCCACCTTGAGCGGATAACACGCGGCGACATCGCTCGAATGGGTCGCGCTGCAATCTCCCCCCGGACATGCCGACAGGGCGCCGAGCAGGTCGATTTCCGCGAAGAACTCGATGAAATCCCCCGGACGGACGGGACTCGCCTTCATGAAATACCGATGCGTATCCCGTGTGAAACCGGTGCACATGAAGACGTTCAACACGTCATGCACATGGGGCTCGGCCTCCCGAACGGACATCCCCTTCTCCGCGGCCAGGGCGCGGGTGAGGTTCGAATGGCAGCAGTGATGGTAGTCGCCGCCCTTCAGCAGGCGGTTCGTGTAGGGATCGCAGCGCGTGCCGATGACGTCGTGAACGCCGGCCCCGTCTTCGTCCCAGCCATACCAGGAGAGCGTGTCGTGGGTGATCGTCGCCATGGGGCGAAGGCAAGGCAGGGTGCTCCACAACCTGTCGCCGGTGCCGACATGGGTGGCGTGCAGGGCGCGCGTCTTTCCGCTGAAGAAACGTTCGGACAGATCGCCGGCATTCCAGAGATTGAGGTCGCCGACCTGCGCGCCCTCGATGCTGACGATGCGGAAGAAATGTCCCCGCGGCACGCGAAAGGCGCGCGCATCCCGTGGCGGGACGATGACTTCCCCGACCTTGGTCAGGTTCTGCCTCGCTCTCGCGAGCAAGCCCAGATCCGCCGGCGGGAGCGTCTCCACCGGGTAGACCACCACAGGCGGTTTCCGCCGCCGCTCATCGGCATCGGCGGGAACTGGGACGGCTGGAATATTCTGCATCTCTCGGTCTCTCTGATCTTCCCTCGCCGGCGGAGCGCATCCGGCGGGCCTTGAATGAGCATGTTTCCGGGCCATTCTCATGGCCGGACGGCATCCAGGCAACCGGGAACGTTCTTGCCCATCGGCCAAGTTTTGCTTAGCCATTCGTCTCATGAGAAACCTTCCCATCGCCTCCCTGCGCGCATTCGAGGCCGCCGCGCGCCATGAAAGCTTCGTCAAGGCGGCTTCGGAGCTGCACCTGACTTCTGCCGGCATCAGCCAGCATGTCCGGACGATCGAGAACTGGCTGGAGGTTCCGCTGTTCGTGCGCCACACGCGCGGCGTCACCCTGACGCCGGCCGGCCGTGAATTCGGCGCGGCCGCGACGCACGGGCTCGGCCACATCGAAACGGTCGCGCGGCGCCTGAAGCTGGAGGCCCACAACCGGCCCGTCAGCATCGCGTGCATCGCATCCATGGCGACGCGATGGCTCATTCCACGGCTGCCGGAATTCAAGGCGGCGCATCCGCACATCCGCATCAACATCCTCTACACACTCGATGCGAAGACGCCGGAAGCCGCCAATGCGGACCTGCTGATCCGGCACGGAACGCGACCGGACCGGGATGCCTTCCGGCTTCTCGACGCCGGGACACGCCCCACCTGCTCGGCGGAGTTCCGGGATCGCCACGGGCCGTTCGAAGCGCCGGCCGACCTTCTTGACGCGGAACTCCTCCATGACGAGACAGCCGATGCCTGGACACGATGGTTCGCCGCCGCCGGCATCGATGCCATCTCGAAAGCCGGACCCATGTTCGCCGATCTCACCCTGATGATCGGACCGGTGATCGGCGGCCAGGGTGTCGGCCTCTGCCCGACGGCGCTCGTCGCGAAGGAGATCGCGCGGGGAGAGCTGGTCACCTTGTTCGACCTGCCGTCCGATATGGACAAGGCATACTGGCTCATCGAAGCGCGCAACCTTTCGCAGGAAGCCGGAACGTTCAGGGACTGGCTGCGGATGAAAGCCGGCGAGGCACCCTCTCCTCCGTGACCCGGCCTATCTCGCCTTGGCAAGCTCCGGCGCGCGCCTTTCGGCCGAAGCAAGGCGCCAGGTATTCCGGCCGGCGGCCTTGGCCTGATAAAGGGCGCGATCGGCAGCCTGGACCAGCGCCTCCCCATCCAGCCCGTCGGCCGGGGCGGACGCGATGCCGATGCTGACGCCAAGCGTGATGGGCAATCCCCGGATGACGAAAGGAACCTCGAAGGCCGCGATGCATCGCTGCGCCAGCCGGGTGTCGACATCCGTGGCGGCGGGCAGCAGGATTGCGAACTCGTCGCCTCCCAGCCGCGCAACCATGTGGCCCTTCGCTTCGGAGCGCAGGCGCACGGCGACCATCTTGAGCACCTCGTCGCCGGCAGCATGCCCGAACGTGTCGTTTACCGGCTTGAAACCGTCGAGGTCGAGGCAATAGGCGACGACGCGGGCGGCGCTTCCGGGGTTCGAAGCGGCCGCGAGCGCCTTGTAGAACTGCATCCGGTTCGGAAGGCCCGTCAACGCATCATGATGCGCGAGGCGGTTGGCTTCCGCCTCCGCCAGCACCCGGTCGCTGACATCCGCGACCGTCAGCAGAAGCCGCCGGTCGGGGCCTTCATAGAGAAAGCGCACATAGATGAGGACGTGCCGCTCCCTGCCGTCGGCCATATGCTGCCGCCACACGGTCCTCGCCTCGCAGTCGGCTTCGAGATTGCGCAGCCTTGCCGCGAACCCCTCCGCCTCGCCCGCCGCATGCATGCCGGAGGCGCTCTTCGACAGCAGCGCCGTCCTGTCGAAACCGTAGAAGTTCAGCGCGGCAAGATTGGCGTCCAGAATGGCGAGGCTATCGCCGTCGCAGAGAAGCATGGGCATGGGATTGGCGTCGAAAAGCTGGCGGAGCCATTCCTCGCGCTGCTTGAGGTCGGTGATATCGATCCGCATGCCGATGGCGCCGCCGTCCGGCGTGCGCCGGTCGTCGTACCGCATCCAGCGGCCGTCGCGGAGATGCTGTTCCTCCTGGGAGGACGGCTGCCTGAATTTCCGCATGCGCACGCGCAGCCAGGCATCCCGGTCGGAAACGATCTCCGGAATGCCGCCGCCCGCCAGACTGATCTTCAGGATCTCCTCGAACGGAATCCCCGGCGTCAGGTAATCCGCGATGTCGGAATAAAGCTCCGCGTATTTCCGGTTCCACAGGATGTACCGGTCTTTCGAATCGAAGACGCAGACCGCCTGCGGCAGCATCTCGATCACGTATCGCAGCCGGAGGCTGGCCTCGCGGGCGGCCTTTCCGGCCGACGTCTCCTCGTCTTCCGGCTCCAGAAGGACCGCAGTCATGACGCCTGCGGCCGCAGTCCAGGTGACGACCCTCGCAAGACAGGCCCGGCCGCCTCCCGCGCCATCATCGAGGACGACGGAATGGGAAACGCCCGGGGCGAGAGGCCACTCGGACAGAATTTCGCAGGCCTGGTGGCCAAGAAGCTCCGGCCGGGGTTGGAAGAGCCCACGGCCTTCGGCATTCGCAAATGCAACGACGCCCCCCGCATCCAGGATGAGCACCGCCATCGGGCAGCCTTCCAGAAATGCCATGATTTCCGTCCCAAGCATTGCTGCCTCACATGAGCCACGTCGTTTCGCGCGCTGCGCCAAGACTTGATCATACGGGCCTATAGTAAAGGAATTGCACTTGCTTCACCGGCCCGCTCCACCCGGAGCAACAGCCAAAGTCTAGGTGCGCCTCCCGGGAGCTTCCTCGCCATCAGCGAATGTTGTTCGCAAGTCCGGCGACGCTGCGGACTTTCTCCCGCAAGCGCGTTGACCTTCGGCCTCGACCGGAACCGCAGGGCGTTGCCGGACGACCCCGCCTGCCGGCACGCCGTTCCGTCATATGGACTTTGTAAGCCTCCACCGCGACGGCATAAAAGAATTTCGATTTATCCCGCCATCCTTTGACGCAGTTCAAACCGGGCCGGCCGGCTTCTCTGTTAGGTGTTCCCAAAGCGGGGGCGGAAACCGGTATTCCATCGGTCGACCCCTCGAGGAACAGAACATGAGCGAAGACAAGGCAAGACGGTATCTGGAAGAACAGGTCGCCATCTATCGGCAAATGATGACGGAGATCGAGCGGGACCGCCTGGACCTGCCTGCCGGCGATCGCGATGCCGAGGGCCGGCGGACAGAGCTTGCCGCCCGCCTGCACAGTTGCAGGCAATCCCTCAACACCCTGCAGCGCCTGCTCGGGCAGCCGGAAGGCATGTAACCTCAAGAAAGCCTAATCGGAGACCGGTCAGAAGGCCGCTCCCTGCCCGCCGCCATCCGCCCATATCCTGTTGCGGCCGGCCATCTTGGCGGCATAAAGCGCCTGGTCCGCCCTGCGGTAGATGTCCGATACCGAGTCCGCTTCCCGGCAGGCCGCGATGCCGGCCGAGAAGGTGTAGGAGAAGTCCACCGGATCGGCGAGCGGCCGGGACATGCGGATCAGGGCCAGCATCCGCTCCACGATCACCATCGCTTCCCCTGCCGTCGTGCCCGGCATGACCAGAAGGAATTCCTCCCCTCCCACGCGGCCGAAACAATCGCTGCGCCTGACGTTCTGGTGAATGCGATGGGCAAAATCCCGCAACACGAGGTCCCCGGCCTGATGGCCGAGACGGTCGTTGATATATTTGAAATTGTCGATGTCGAGCACGGCAAGACAGCCATCGCCGCGCTCTCTTGCGGCGACATGGCCCACCATGTCCTCGATGCGGGCCATGACGAAGCGCCGGTTGGCGATCCCGGTCAGTTCGTCCGTCTGGGACGCCCTGATCGCCTGGTCGCGGTCCTGCCTGACGCTGCGCTCATCGACGCGCAGGGACGTTATGTCGCCGGCGATGCACAGCATCCAGCCGTTCTTCTGGACGGTCTCCGTCATCCAGAACCAGCGTCCGTCGAGAAGGTCGGTCTCGAAGGCGCGAAATCCGATCTTGCCGCGACGGGACAATGTCGATCGCAGCCATGCCTCGAAATCGGCGGCGCGGATCACCGTCCCCCGGCCGAGATCGAAGTTCCGCCGCATCAGGTCCGGCCAGAGCGGGGTTTCGTCCGGCTCGACGAAATATGCGGCGCGGAAGGCCTCGTTCGCATACCGCAGGCGATCATCGGCATCATAGAGGGCAATCAATGTCGCGCTCGCCGACGCGAGGTGAACGAACTGCTCGAATATCTCGTCCATACAAAAGCTTGTCCCTGTTACCGGGCAATACCTATGGCACGAATTCGAGGAAGGAAAGGCAAAGCGGCAGGATCATCGCCGCCATGCCGGCTCATGCGCCGGCATAACGGTGGATTGCAAGGTCCGAAGTATCGATGTCGGGTTTCCGGCCGCTGACGAGATCGCTAATCAGCCGCGCCGAACCGCAGCTCATCGTCCAGCCGAGAGTTCCGTGGCCCGCGTTGAGGAAAAGACCGCGGATGCGCGTCGCGCCGATCACCGGCGTTCCATCCGGGGTCATCGGGCGCAGACCCGACCAGAAGGTCGCCTGCCGCACGTCGCCGCCGGGAAACAGATCGGTGACGGAATGTTCCAGCGTCCCGCGGCGCGCGAGGGGAAGATCGTTCGTGTACCCGGAGATTTCCGCCATGCCGCCGACGCGGATGCGATCGCCCAGGCGGGTGATCGCGATCTTGTAGGTCTCGTCCATCACGGTCGATTCCGGGGCGCGGCCGGCATCCGCGATCGGGATCGTCAGCGAATAGCCCTTCACCGGATAGACGGGCAGCGTGATGCCGACCTGCTTCAGGAGCAGGGGCGAATGACTTCCGAGCGCGACGACGACGGCGTCGGAACGGATCGGCCCCTGATCGGTCAAGACGCCCCGCATCTGGCCGTTGTCGACCTCGAGGGCCTTGATGTCGCGTCCGTAGAGGAACTGCACGCCGAGTTCGACGGCTTTTGCGGCAAGCGCATTGGTGAACTTGAAGCAGTCGCCGGTCTCGTCCTTCGGCGTCAGGAGCCCGCCCACGATCTTGT
Source organism: Neorhizobium puerariae (assembly GCF_042429745.1). Classification (NCBI taxonomy): domain Bacteria; kingdom Pseudomonadati; phylum Pseudomonadota; class Alphaproteobacteria; order Hyphomicrobiales; family Rhizobiaceae; genus Neorhizobium; species Neorhizobium puerariae. The sequence goes on from NZ_JBHMAA010000011.1 coordinate 372,335, forward strand.
CGCGGACGTGCCGCAACGCCGGCTCGACACGGATGCATCCGTCCCGGTCGAGCACCTCGTAGGGGATGCCGTCGGCGGCAAGCGCCTTGACGTCCTTGGCGGAAGCGTCGAGCTGCTGCTGCGTGCGGAAGAGCTGCAGGGTTCCCTGCATCCGCTCGTCATAGGCGATGCCGGTCTCTTCCCTGACGGCGGCGAGCGACACCCGGCTGTAGTCCGCCAGCCTCAACATCCGGCTCTTGTTGACCGCATAACGCTCCGACGTGCAGTTCGAGAGCATCTTGAACAGCCAGGAGAGCATGGCGCGATCCATCCTGGGCCGCAGGATGAGGGGCGCGTGCTTCATGAATATCCACTTGACCGCCTTGAGCGGAATGCCCGGCGCGGCCCATGGCGAGCAGTAGCCGAACGACACCTCGCCGGCATTGGCGAAGCTCGTTTCGAGGGCCGGTCCCGCCTGCCGGTCGACGACGGTGACTTCGTGGCCCGCCTTCGCAAGCTGATATGCGGTGGTGACGCCGATGACGCCTGCGCCGAGAACCGTGACTTTCATGTTTTCCCCTATTGTCGCGCGGAGGCTGTCAGTGGTGATATTCGCGCTGGTAGCGATGACCGAGACCGGTCAGGATTTCATAGGCGATCGTTCCGGCCGCTTCGGCCAGATCCTCAAGCGTCTGGTGCGGGCCGACGACCTCCACCAGACTGCCGAGCGAAAGCGTTCCCGGAGGCAGGGCCGTGATGTCCACCGTCATGCTGTCCATCGAGACCCGCCCGACGACCGGCAGCCGGATACCGTCGTAATAGACGGCGCCCCGGCTGCTCAGGCTGCGCAGAAGGCCGTCGGCATAACCGGCGGCGATGGTCGCGAGCCGCGTTTCGCCCGAGGTGACGTGGGTGCCGCCGTAACCGACGGGAATTCCGGCCGCAACCGTCCGGGTCTGGATGACGGCGACGTCGAGGCGGACGACCGGCTCCATGGGATTGGCGCCGCCGCCCGACGGCGCGCCGCCATAAAGCGCGATGCCCGGACGCGCGAGAACGTGATGGTATTCCGCCCCGAGGAAGATACCGCCCGAGTTCGCGAAGCAGACGTCGAAACCGGGAAATTCCGCCGCGATCTTCCGCATTTCCGCCAGTTGATCGGCGTTCTGCCGGCTGTCGGCGTCGTCGGCGCAGGCGAGATGGCTCATCACGCAGAGGATCTCGATCTCCCCGCATCCTTCGAGTTCCCGGCGGAGAAGCGGTCTTTCCTCCGGGGGGATGCCCAATCTGGACATGCCGGTGTCGAACTGCAGGACCGCCGGAAGAACGCGCCCGCAATTGCGCGCGGCGGACCGCCACCGCCTCAACTGCTCGATCGAGTTCAGAACGGGACCGATGCCGGCCTGCGCGCATGCCGCCTCGCTGCCCGGCTGGAGGCCGTTCAGGACGAAGATCCGGCCGGCATCCCGCAGGTGGGGCTTCAGCTTCATCGCCTCGCCGAAATGCGCGACGAAGAAATCACGGCATCCGGCCGCGAGGAGAGCGGAGCCAACCCGCCCGGCGCCGAGCCCGTAGGCATCGGCCTTGACGACCGCGCCGGTTTTCGCCGGCGCCAGCATGGCCGCCAGTTTTCCATAATTCCGGCAAATGGCGGCGAGATCGATGGTCAGGCGCCCCGATGCACCCTCGCCATCCAGCGGCCTGCCCACCGGAGAATTCCACAAACCAGCGTCCATTTCAGCCCCTCGTCTTATTCGCAGGAGGATATTGAAACGATCGAAGAATTTCCTGCCAATCAATGCTTGATTATTCGAATGAAAGGCAATTATTGAAACGATCAGCGACAAACTGGAATAATCCGCCATGCCTTCCCTGGACGCCACAGACCGCAACATCCTTCGGCTCCTGCGGCTGAACGCACGCATCAGCAATGCCGGACTCGCCGCGGAAGTGGGCCTTTCCCCATCCGCCTGCCTGAGGCGGATCAGGCTTCTCGAAAGCGCGGGCGTCATCCGCGGCTATACCGCGCTGATCGACGGCGGGGCCGTGGAGAACGCCATCGCGGTGATCATCAACATCACGCTGGAGCGGCAGACCGAGGATCACCTCAACCGGTTCGAGGCAGCGGTCAAGAAACACCCGGAAATCCAGGAATGTTTCCTGATGACCGGCGGGTCCGACTATCTCCTGAAGGTGGAGGTCGCCAATGCGGGCGAGTTCGAACGCATCCACAAGGAGATATTGTCCACCCTGCCGGGCGTGCTCCGCATCCATTCGAGCTTCTCGATCCGCAACGTGCTGGCCACCCGCGCAAAGGGCCGGCGATAGGCATATCGCGCGGGACCTGCGAGCGGTTTTTTGCGAGATCGATCGCCGCAGGGCGCCGGATTGCCGACGTGACCCGGGGAGCTAGAACGTCGGCGGCGTGCAGGCGCTGATGATCTCGCAGGGGACCGGTCCCACGCACCGGAACCTGTGGGGACGCCGGCTTTCGAAATAATAGGCGTCGCCCGGCCCGAGGATGCGGCGTTCGTCATCGACGGTGATCTCCAGCCGCCCGGACAGGACGATCCCTCCCTCCTCTCCGTCATGGACGAGCGGAACCTTGCCCGTATCGGCGCCCGGCTGATAACACTCCTTGAGGATCTGCAGGCTGCGCCCGAACAGATTGTCGCCGATCTGGCGATAGGAGATCGGCCCCTTGCCGATCTCGGTCAGTTCCTCGGCGGCATAGAAGGCCTTGCGCGGCCGCTCCGGCTCGAAGGCGAAGAACTCCGCAAGGCCGATGGGTATCCCGTCGAGGATTCGCTTGAGCGCGCCGACGGACGGGTTGGACGAGTTCGACTCGATGAGCGAGATCGTCGAATTCGTGACCCCCGCCCGTTTCGCAAGCTCGCGCTGGGACAGATTGTGGACCCTGCGCAGGTGGCGCAGCCGGCTTCCGATATCGACGGACATGGACAACCCCGGTTTTCAGATGTTCGGAATATAGCAAACCAGCCACATGCGATCCATGGATTTCAATGCCTTACACGACGGCAGAAAAGGACTTGTTCGGGCGAGGGAAATCGCTGCATTGATTGCGGCCAGCAACGGAGGCCGCGATGAACCAGATCAGCAAGAACACACCCAACCTCGACAATTTCTGGATGCCGTTTACCGCAAACCGCCAGTTCAAGGCCGCTCCGCGGCTTCTGGCCGGCGCGGAGGGCATGTATTACACCGACATCGACGGCAACAAGGTGCTGGACGGCACCGCCGGCCTGTGGTGCGTCAATGCCGGCCATGGCCGCAAGAAGATCGTGCAGGCGGTCGAGCGGCAGCTCTCCATGCTGGACTATGCGCCGACATTCCAGATGGGCCACCCGGTCGCCTTCGATTTCGCAACCAGGCTTGCGGCAAACGCGCCGGGCGGCGCTTCGGCCGGACTCGACCGGGTATTCTTCACGGGTTCGGGTTCGGAATCGGTCGACACGGCGCTGAAGATCGCCATCGCCTACCAGCGCGCCATCGGCCAGGGCACCCGCACCCGCATCATCGGTCGCGAGAAAGGGTATCACGGCGTCGGCTTCGGCGGCATTTCCGTCGGCGGACTGGTCAACAACCGGCGCGTCTTCCCGCAGATTCCGGCCGACCACATGCGTCATACGCTGGATCTCGAACGCAATGCCTTCACCAGGGGCCTGCCCGCGCATGGCGTGGAACTGGCGGAAGACCTGGAGCGCCTCGTCGCGCTGCACGGGGCGGAAACCATCGCCGCCGTCATCGTCGAACCGATGTCCGGCTCGGCCGGCGTCATCCTGCCGCCGAAGGGCTATCTCGAACGGCTGCGGGCGATAGCCGACAAGCATGGCATCCTGCTGATCTTCGATGAGGTGATCACCGGTTTCGGCCGCCTCGGCACGCCGTTCGCCACGGATTATTTCGGCGTCATCCCCGACCTCGTGACGACGGCGAAGGGCATCACCAACGGAACGATCCCGATGGGCGCCGTCTTTGCCAGCCGCAAGGTCCACGACGGGCTGATGACCGGCCCGGAAAACGCGATCGAGCTTTTCCACGGCTACACCTATTCGGGCCATCCGGTCGCCTGCGCGGCCGGCCTCGCCACGCTGGACATATACGAGGAAGAAGGGCTGCTGACGCGCGCATCGGAACTCGCCGAAGACTGGCAGGAAGCGCTCCACTCGCTGAAAGGCCTGCCGCATGTCGTGGACATCCGCAATCTCGGCCTTGTCGGCGCCGTCGAACTCGCCTCCCGCGACGGCGCTCCGGGAGCCCGCGCCTATGACGTCTTCGTGGATTGCTTCCACAAAGGGCTGCTGATCCGCGTCACGGGCGACATCATCGCTCTGTCCCCGCCGCTGGTCATCGAGAAGGAGCAGATCGGCACCATCGTCTCGATCCTCGGCGACGCCCTGAAGCGGGCCGCCTGACGATCAGCCATATGACCGTATGGCAGGCCCGGAGACAGGTCCGGGCCTTTTCCGGCCGCCTCGCCCTATGCAGCCGCAAGAGCCGCCTGGCGCCTCAACAGCATGCCGAACAGGTCGCGGGGTTCGTCCGGGTCGGCCAGCAGGTCCAGCTGGTTGAAATACCTCGATCCGCTGATCTTGTCTCGGACATAGCGAAGCGCGGAGAAGTCCTCGGTCGCGAACCCGACGCTGTCGAACAGCGTGACCTGCGTTTCCGACCGGCGGCCGGGCAATTCGCCGGCGATGACGCGCCAGAGTTCCGTCACGGGATGACCGGCGGCCAGTTGCTGTATCTCGCCTTCGATCCGCGTCTGCGGCGGAAACTCCACGAAGATGTCCGAGCGCAGAAGGATATCCCGATGCAGTTCCGTCTTGCCGGGGCAGTCGCCGCCGACCGCGTTGATGTGAACGCCGGCCCCGACCATGTTGTCGGTCAGGATGGTCGCGTTCTGCTTGTCCGCCGTCACGGTGGTGATGATCTCGGCCCCTTCCACCGCCTGTTCGGCGGAGCGGCAGGCCTCGATCCGGAAGCCGAAGCGATCGAGGTTGCGCCGGCAGCGGTCGGTGGCCGCCGGATCGATGTCGTAGAGCCGCAGGTGATCCACGCCCAGCAGCGTCTTGAAGGCGAGCGCCTGGAACTCGCTCTGGGCGCCGTTGCCGATCAGCGCCATGGTCCGGGCGTTCCGGGGCGCCAGATATCTGGCCGCGACGGCGGAGGTCGCGGCCGTACGCAAGGCCGTCAGGATGGTCATTTCGGAGAGCAGCAGCGGATAGCCGCTGTCGACATCGGACAGAACGCCAAAGGCCGTCACCGTCTGCCTGCCGGACCTGGTGTTCTTGGGATGACCGTTGACATATTTGAAGCCGTAGAGCCGGCCGTCACTGGTCGGCATCAGCTCGATCACCCCGTCCCTGGAATGCGACGCGACCCGGGGAACCTTGTCGAAACTTTCCCAGCGACGGAAATCGTCTTCGATGTAGCCCGCCAGCTCCAGAAGGAAGGTCTCGGTTCCCACGGCGATGACGAGGTCCATCATGTTCTCGACGCTGATGAACGGCACGATGTTCAGGTTCTCGGGTACGGGCATCAATAGCTCCTTGTCGGACGATCCATGACCTTGCGGCCCATCAGGCTGGCCGTCAGGTCCACCAGCAGCTTGGCGGTCCGGCCGCGCTCATCCAGGAAGGGATTGAGCTCCACCAGGTCCAGGCTGGTGACGAGGCCGCTGTCATGCAGCATCTCCATGACGAGATGCGCCTCCCGGAACGTGGCCCCGCCGGGCACCGTGGTGCCGACGGCCGGCGCGGCGTCGGGATCGAGGAAATCGACGTCGAGGCTGACATGCAGCAGCCCGCGCGCAGCCTCCACCTTCTGGATGAAGCTGCGCAGCAGCGCCGCCACCCCGTGCTCGTCGATCACCCGCATGTCGTGCACGGTCACGTCGCTCCCCTTCAGGGCGGCGCGCTCGGCCGGATCGACGCTGCGGATGCCGATCATGCAGACGCGGGACGGGTCGACCGGATGGGAGAGCGCCGGGAAATAGCCCTCGAACCCTTTCCTGCCGGTGAAATAGGCGACCGGCACGCCGTGCAGATTGCCGCTCTGCGTCGTATCGAGCGAATGGAAATCCGTATGGGCGTCGAGCCACAGCACGAAGAGCGGCCGTCCCAGTTCGCCGGCCCTGCGGGCCATGCCCGCCACGGTGCCGGCGGACACCGCATGGTCGCCGCCGAGGAAGATCGGCACACCTTCGGCGCTTTCACGATAGGCAAGCTCCGTCAGCAGTTCCGTCCAGGCGACGATCTGCGGCAGCCGGCGCACCGCCGCATTCGGATGGCGTATATCCGGCAGGCCCGCCGGACCGACATTGCCGAGATCCGTCACGTCGTGGCCGAGCTCCTTCAGGGCGGCCTCGAGCCCGGCCGTCCGAAGGGCGCTCGGCCCCATTTCGCAGCCGAGCTGCGATGCGCCGTCCTGCAGGGGAACGCCAATCAATTTGCAGTGCATGCGAATACCTCCGTTAACGTCAATGGAACCATGGAAAGGTGGCAGAATGAACAGCAAGAATTGCCAGATATGGAGAAACCGTTTATCAAAATGACATCTTCGTTTGCCGATTTGACCATGGACGATCTCGATAGCCGACTGGTAACGCTCCTGCGCCACAATGCCCGGCGCAGCATTTCGGACCTGGCGGCCGATCTCGGCGCCTCGCGCGCCACTGTACGCTCCCGGATGGAAAAGCTCGAGAAGGACGGCAACATTCTCGGCTACACGGTGATCCTGAGAGCCGACACCGTCGAACTGCCGGTGCGCGGGATCATGATGATCGAGATCGAGGGGCGGGTGACGGACCGCGTGATCAGGACACTCGGCGGCTTTCCGGAAATCTCGGAAATCCACACCACCAACGGGCGGTGGGATCTGATCGTCGAGCTTGGCGCGGCAACGCTTGCCGATTTCGACAACGTGCTTCGCCGCATCCGGCTGGTGCCGGGAATCACCGCCAGCGAAACCAACCTGCTGCTGGCGACGCCCCGCAGCACCAGGGCGCGCTTGTAGGCTCCATCGAGCCGCGTCGAAAAAAATCCGCTCCGATGGAAGAAAAACCGGCTCCGATCCGTATATGTAGGTATGGACCGGAACAAACGCCCCTTCGATGTCATCGGACAGCTCGGCACGCTGAGACGTTATGCCCGTTCGCTCGCGCGCAATTCCACCGATGCCGAGGACCTCGTCCACGACGCCCTCGTCAGGGCCTATGAGCGCCGGACGACATTCAAGCCGGGCAAGCCGGGCGCCAGCCTGCGCAACTGGCTCCTCGCCATCGTGCACAATACGCATATCGACCGGATGCGCTCCGCCATCGCCCGGCAGCGGCGCGACGACGCCGCCACGCTCGAGGCGGAACCGTCCTATCCCGCCGGCCAGGAGCACGCGATCCGGCTCGGCCAGGTGCGCGAGGCCTTCATGGCGCTGCCGGAGGATCAACGGGAAGCGCTGCATCTCGTCGCCATCGAGGACCTGTCCTACCAGGAGGCGGCCGATGCGCTCGGCATCCCCGTCGGAACCCTCATGTCGCGCGTGTCGCGGGCACGCGCAGCCCTTCGCGCCTTCGAGGCCGACGGAAAGCAACCAAGCCATCTGAGACTCGTGGGAGGCGGCAATGACTGACGTCGAAACCATTCTCGATACCGATCTCGACGCCTATGTGGACAATCAGCTCGATGCCGCCGGCCGTCTTCGGGTCGAGACCTGGCTTGCCCGGCATCCGGATGCGGCCGCCCGCGTCATGGCCGATCTCGGCATGCGCACGACGCTGAAGCTGGCCGTGGCTCCGGACGGGATCACGGGCCGCCCGGAGACGCGCGAGGCCGCGCGCCGCCTTTCCTCCGGTCTGGCCGGCATGCGCATGTGGTCGGCCCTCCGCCGCGTCGCCGCGATCGGCGTCTTGGTCTCGGCGGGCTGGTTCGCACATTCCTCGGTCGGGCCTTTCGGCCTGCGCGAGGTGAACGCCTCCGTTCATCCGCCGGCTTTCATCGAGCAGGCCGTGCGCGCCCACCAGACGGCGCTCGTCCGGCAGGACATGCCGTCGCAGCCGGGAATGAAGACCTACGACCGCGAGGACATTCGCGCCGCGACCGCCCTCGTCATGCCCGAACTGCCCAAGGACTGGCAGGTTTCGGACGTCCAGGTGTTTCCGTCGGGCTACGGCCCGAGCGTGGAAATCAGCATCCGGACCAAGGATGGCACGCAGATTTCCCTGTTCGCCGTAAGACCCGGCCATTTCGCGGTCGAGCAGGTCAAGGACCTCAACCTCGCAGATGCGGAAGCCGCCTGGTGGCAGCTCGGCGAGGTCGCCTACGCAGTCGTGTCGAGCGCTCCGAACACCGGCCTCGCCGACGAAGCCGAACTTCTCAGGAATTCACTCTACTGATCTTCAAGGGAGATTTTCATGTATCCGAACCAGAACCGTTTCGGCGGCTACAGCCAGGCATCGGCCGCCGCCTTCGACGAGGGCCTGCGCCGTCACATGCTGCGCGTCTACAACTACATGGGCCTCGGCCTGGTGGTGACGGGCATCGTGGCCTTCATCGTCGGCACGACGCCGGCGCTCTACGTGCCGATCTTCTCCACCCCGCTGAAGTGGGTGGTGATGCTCGCCCCGCTCGCCTTCGTGTTCTTCTTCTCGTTCCGCATCCAGACGATGTCGGCCTCGACCGCGCAGATGACCTTCTGGGCCTTCTGCGCCGTCATGGGCCTTTCGCTCGCCTCGGTATTCCTCGTCTTCACCGGCGCGAGCATCGCCAGGACCTTCTTCATCGCCGCCACCATGTTCGGGGCGACCAGTCTCTACGGTTACGTCACCAAGCGCGACCTCTCGAAGTTCGGCTCCTTCCTGGTCATGGGCCTGATCGGCGTGGTCATCGCCTCCATCGTCAACATCTTCCTGGGCTCCAGCGCGCTGCAATTCGCGATCTCCGTGATCGGCATCGTCGTCTTCGTCGGACTGACGGCCTGGGACACGCAGAACATCAAGGAACAGTATGCCGAGAATTTCGACCAGGAATCCCAGCAGAAGCTGGCCGTGTTCAGCGCGCTCTCGCTCTACCTGAACTTCGTCAACATCTTCCAGCTGCTGCTGAATTTCACCGGCCAGCGCGAAGAGTAACAGTCCGGAAAGGGAGATATTTCATGGATCGCAACGACCAGCAGGCCATCGAGGGCCTGTTCGCCAAGCTCGCCCATGTCGAGCGGCAGGCCGGCCCGCGCGACGCGGCATCCGACCGCTACATTCAGGACCGCATCGGCCAGCAGCCGGGCGCGCCCTACTTCATGGCGCAGACGATCGTCGTGCAGGAACAGGCGCTCGAAGCGGCCCAGCGCCGCATCGAGGAACTGGAGGCCCAGGCCGCGCAGAGCCAGCCCCAGCGCGGCGGCCTGTTCTCCGGCATGTTCGGCGGCAGCGCCGCGCCGCAACGGGCCGCTCCGTCTGCCTATGGCCACCCGTCGCCGGCGTCGCCCTGGGGAGCCCAGAACCAGAACACCCAGGGCGCCATGCCGATGCAGCAGCGGGCCGGCGGCGGCTTCCTCGCGGGAGCGGCGCAGACCGCCATGGGCGTCGCGGGCGGCGTCCTGCTCGGCAACGCCATCATGGGCATGTTTGGCGGCGACGAGGCCCAGGCCGCCGAGCCCCAGGCGGCTGAACCGACAGCGGAGGAGCCAGCCGGAGAGATGGATTTCGGCGGCGACGACATGGAATTCTAGGACCGACGTACGGGGCGGCCGGGAGACCGGCCGCCTTTTCCCGGCGCATTAGAGGACGAAGAAAGCGCGTGCCCTCCCTCGTCCCCGGAGCCCCCGCCCCGCAAGGGACGGAAAACCGCGGACTGCTGCCGTTCGCGGATATCGGTGTCCTTTCAATCGCCTGCGCGATTGCGGATATCAGGCCGCCTTCGGATAACGGGCCGCATACCAGGTTCTGAAGAGCGCATACTGGTTTTCCAGATGACGCTGCTGCGACGCGCTGAGCTTGTCGCTTTCGTTGAAGTGCAGCGAATATTCCTTCTCGCCGTTCAGCACCATCAGGTACTTGTAGTGCAGGACGAGATCCGGCCCTTCGTCATAGGTCGAGAGAACCGTCAGGGCCTCCTCCAGCTCGCGCGCCTCGACGCGGGCCTGCGCATCTCCCTCAGCCGCCTTTTCGCAGAGCGAGACGAGATGCAGGACTTCCTTCGGAAGGGCGTTGCCGATGCCGGTGATAGCCCCGCCGGCTCCGCAATTGACGAAACCATGGTAGACGCCCGTATCGACGCCGACCATCAGCGTCAGGTCGTCATCGCCGGAGGTGATGTTCTCGGCGGCATAGGTCATGTCCTGCTTGCCGCCGAATTCCTTGAAACCGATCAGGTTGGGAAAGCGCGAGCGAAGCGCGAAGAACAGGTCGGCGCGCGTGGCAAACCCATAATAGGGGCTGTTGTAGATGACAGCCGGCAGGCCCTTGGCCGCCTCCAGGATGGCCGAGAAATGTTCCCGCTGGGCGGCGATCGAGGAGCCGCGCGACAGGACCCTCGGGATCACCATCAGCCCCTTGGCGCCGACTTCGGCCGCATGGGCCGCATGGGCGGCGGCGGAACGGGTATTGACCGCTCCGGTCCCGACGATCGTGGGCACGCCCGCCTCCACGAGGCTCCTGACGCCCTCCTGACGCTGTTCATCCGTCAACAGGGGCCAGTCCCCCATCGAGCCGCAGTAGACAACCGCGGACATGCCCTGGCCGATAAGCTCCTGGCCCTTGCGGACCAGAGCCGCAAAGTCGGGCGTCCGATCCGCCTTGCAGGGCGTCATCAGAGCCGGGATACATCCTTTAAAAACTGAGTCTTTCATCGCCATTCTCTCACAGTCACAGAAACCAGCTCGCGAGGCTGCAAACGCGCGGAATGAAGAAAGGCTTAACAGCAGGCCGACTGTTTGTCGACAAAAAAAATACAAAGCCGCATCCGACACAATAAGCCATTGATGGAATTGCTCGAATTCCTCGCAGGGGAAGATGGGCAATTGCATGATTTCCGTTCGAAGCCGGAGAGGGAAACGCGATGCGATACAGCCGGACCTTAAATACGCCGGCCCCGGACCCGAAAGCCGCAACCGCCATACGTCAGCTTGCATGAGACTGGTTGCGCCCCCGGCAGGCGAAACGCGGGCAATCTCTCAAAGGCACGGTTCCAGCGCTGGCCGCCTATAGAACCAGCCCGGCGCTCTGGCGGGAATCCGCGGCGATGTAGGAACGGATCTGGCGCACGATCTGGTCGGCATGCGCCGCCGCCAGCGTATCCGCCTGCCCGACATCGCGGTTGATGATGGCTTGTATCATGTCTTCATGCTCCCTCACATACTGCCTCGGGAGCACATCGCTGAACGACGAGTAATAGAGCCTCAGAATTCTCCGTCCCTCGTCCAGCAGCCGCGTGAAAAGGTCGACATAGTAACGGTTCCTGCCGGCCTGCGCGATGGCGATGTGGAAATCACGGTTCGTCGAGATCATGCCGAGCACGTCACGGTTTTCCACCGCGCTTTCGAACGCCTTCTGGAACGACCGTATCCTGCCGATGTCCTCGGGACCGTGATTGGTCGCCGCAAGGCGCGTCGTGACGCGATACATCAGCGTGAGCGAGTCGAAGAACTCCGACAGGCCGAGGAAATCGATATTCGACACGATCGTCGCCCGGTTGGTCAGCGTGGTGATCAGACCCTCGGCGGCCAGCCGGACCAGTGCCTCGCGGATCGGCGTCCGCGACAGCGAGAAGCGGTCCGACAACTGCTGTTCGTCGACCGGGCTGCCCGGAGCAAGCTTGAGCTCGATGATCTCGTTCCGAAGCGTCTCGTAGACCGTCGAGACACCGAATCCCCGGCGATGCATCGGCTGTTTTTCCTTGTCGTCCACCTTCCCTCCTCCTCGCGAACATCGACCAAGCGAAGTTGTATTTTCCGATCCTAGTAGCGAAATCCGTGTGCGACTTCAAACAGTATATTTTTTGTCGACAAATGAAATTTCCAGTGTTACGCCTTTCGACAAGACAGGTAACCGGAGAATTCCGATCCGCATCGCGGCCGGTTCCGGGAATTCCTGTTCCTCGTTCGGAGTGTGGACGGGCTGCCGGGACCTGCCGGCGGCGGGGGTTGGAGGTGCGAGAGACGGCATGCCAGAAACGGCTCTTGTGAACGCGCGACCGGTCGATCTCAAGCGGCAGGCTCTCGGCGCACCGACGACCGTCCTGTTGCGCGAGGGCCGCATCGCGGCTGTCGGCGCGCCGGTTCCGGAGGCGGCCAGACGGATCGACATCGGCGGACGCACGCTGATGCCCGGCCTCATCGATTGCCATTTCCATGTCGTCGCCCATTCGCTCGACCTCTGGTCCAATGCCATCGCGCCGGACAGCCTCGCGGCGCTGCGGGCGGCGGCGGTCATGCGGAAGCTCCTCGACGACGGTTTCACCACCGTCCGCGACCTCGGCGGTGCCGATATCGGCCTGGTGCGCGCAGTGGAGGACGGCCTGATCGACGGTCCCGACCTCGTGATCTGCGGCAAGGGCCTGTCGATGACGGGCGGGCATACCGACCTGCGCCAGAGGACCGACCTGCGGCCGGATGCGCTCGGCTGGCGGCTTGGCAACATGGGTGTGATCGTCGACGGCGTCGACGATGTGCGCCGGGCCTGCCGCAGGATGCTGAAGGAAGGCGCCCGGTTCATCAAGGTGATGGCCAATGGCGGGGTGGCGTCGCCCAACGATCCGATCGACTCGATCCAGTATTCCGACGACGAGATCCGCGCCATGGTGGAAGAGGCCGCCCATGCGGGCACCTATGTCTCCGCCCATGTCTATCACGACGAGGCCATCCGGCGCTGCGTCAGGCTTGGCGTGAAATCGCTCGAACACTGCAATCTCATTACGCCGGAGACTGCCGCCATGGCGGCGGAAGCCGGCTGCATCGCCGTTCCGACGCTTGCCGCCTACGAGGGCCTCAAGCTCGAAGGGGCCGCCCTCGGCCTCGGACCGGCCGAGCAGGCGAAGGTCGACGTCGTCCGCGACAAGGGCGTCGAATCGCTGCGCATCATGCGCGAAGCAGGCCTTCCGATGGCCTTCGGCACCGATCTTCTCGGACCGCTGCGGAAATATGGCGGGCTTGAGTTCGAACTGCTTGCCAGGGTTCTCACGCCGGCGGAAATCCTCGCGTCCGTGACCGAAACCGGCGCCAGGCTCTGCAGGCTGGAGGGCGAGGTCGGCACCCTCGCCGAGGGCGCCCGCGCCAACCTGATCGTCGTCGAGGGCGATCCTTTCGAAGACATCACCTTGCTTGGGCGTCCCGAGAAGAATCTCAAGGCGGTCATCAAGGACGGCCGCATCGTCCGCGGCCATCTCCCGGAGGTTCACTGATGCCTGCCATACCCTACGATATCGACCATGTCTGGAACCTGACGGCGGGAGAGAGTGCCGCCGCGTCCGTGTTCTCGTATCTGCACGAAGGACTGAAGCGCGATGCCGGCTGCGGACTTCTGACGGCATCGGTCTACGATCTCGCCAACATGCGTTCGAGACGCGTCTTTTCCGAAAATCCCGGGGCCTATCCGCTCGGCAATTTCAAGCGGCTCGACCGCAACCGTTATTTCGAGACCGTGCTGGTGGGCAAGCGGCATTTCTCCTCCACCACGATCGAGGAAATCGCCGAGGTCTTCTTCGACTGGCAGAAGATCCGCGACCTCGGCTTCGAATCCAACATGAATATTCCCGCAATCGCTGACGGCACCGTCATCGGTTCGGTCAATCTGCTCGAAAAGAAGGGGCACTACGATGCCGAGCGCGTTCGCCGCGCCCTCCTCTGGCAGCCGGTCGTCACTCTCAGCTTCCTGCTGCTTGCGCGCGAAGGAAGCGACGAGGCGACATTCAGCCCGGGCATGGCCCCGCCCTCGCAGCCGAGCCTGGAGGGCGGCCTGAAAAGCTAGGACACCAACAGCTAGGCAAATACGCCGTCGTCAACCAACGAGAGCCGAAAAAGGCCCGCAATCATTCTCCAGAGAAACACGGAGCTTCAAGAGATGAAACTGGGAATCTTCACCGCCGCCGCCCTGTTCTTGGGGACAGCCATTGCTCCCCAGGTCGCGTCCGCGCAGGACAAGCCGTTCCGCATCGCCTTCCTGGCGGCCTCCAGCCAGAACGGCTTCAATCAGGCCATCTATTCCGGCATCCAGGCCGCCGCCAAGAAATACAGCAACGTCACCACCGAAATCTTCGACGGTGAGTTCTCCGCCCCCACGCAGTTCAGCCAGGTCGAGGACCTGACGGCGGGCAATCGCTTCGACGCCCTCATCGTCACCCCGAACGACACGGTCGGCATCGCCACCGCACTCGAGGACGCGACCGACGCAGGCCTGAAGGTTGCCTCGACGCTCTTTCCGATCGGCCCCGACCTGAAGAAGATGGAGCCCCAGGTGAAGGGGCTCACCACCACCGTCGCCTCGGACCCTTCGATCGGCGCACGGGCGCAGGCCGAGAAGGTGGTCGAGTATTGCGCCGACAAGAAGCCCTGCAATGTCGTGGTCATCATCGGCCAGCTCATCTATCCTTTCGACAATCTCCGCAACGACACCTTCAAGGAAGTGCTGGGCAAGCACGACAACATCAAGATCGTGGCGACCGGCGAAGGCAATTACAGCCCCGACACGTCGCTGAAGGCGATGCAGGATATCCTGCAGGCCAATCCGAAGATCGACGCCGTGCTTTCGAACGCCGACCAGCACCTGATGGGCGTCGAAATCGCCCTCGAAGACGCGGGCGTCGACGTTTCCTCCGTCTATCTGATCGGCGGCGGCCTCAACCAGATCACCATCGACAAGATCCGCGAAGGCAAGTTCGACGCGTCGCTGGCCCAGTTCCCCGCATCCATGGGAGCCGCCGCGCTCGACGCGCTCGTCAAATCGCTGAAGGGCGAACCGGTGCCGGCCTGGATCGACGAGAAGACCCTGCGCGACGTGCCGCAGATCGTCGACAAGAAATGGCTCGACGCCCATCCCGACTTCAAGGCGGAATGGCAGGGCTGACCTGGCAGAAAGATGGCCGGCGCGAGACCTGCCCGCGCCGGCTCTCCTTGAAGGGCGATGCGCCGGCCTGAGAATTCAGGCGACGCGCTTCGGGTTCCTGTTTTCCAGACGAGAGGTCAGCCATGAGCAATGGCGAAATCGCGGTCCGCGTCCATGGCGTCGCCAAGGCGTTCGGCGGCACGCGGATTCTCAACGACATCAACATCGATTTCGTCGCCGGCGAAGTGCATGCGCTGGTGGGCGAGAACGGCGCCGGCAAATCGAGCGTCGGCAAGATCGTCGGCGGCTACTACACCGCGGACGAGGGCGAGGTGATCGTCTTCGGAGGAAGGATGACGCGCTCCTCGCCGCGCGAGGCGCTTCTGCGCGGCATCGCCATGATCCATCAGGAACTGCAGCTCGTGCCCGAACTCACCGTGGTGCAGAATGTCTTCCTGGGGCAGGAGAGCAACCGGGCCGGCCTGCTCGTCGGCGGCGACCTCGATCGCTTCGCGGCGCTGGAGGCGACCTGCGATTTCGGGCTCGACCCGAAGGCCAGGGTCGCCGACCTTCGCATCGCCGACCGGCAGAAAGTCGAGATCATGCGGGCGATCGCCCGCGAAGCCCGCGTCATCATCATGGACGAACCCACGTCGTCGCTGACGGAAGACGAGGCGGAACGGCTGCACGGCCTCATCCGGCGGCTGAAGAGCCAGGGAGTCACGATCATCTATGTCAGTCACTTCCTCGATCATATCCTCGCCAATTGCGACCGCGTCACCATCATGCGCGACGGCAATGTGGTGCGCACGTCGGAAATAGCGAGCGAGACCAAGCAGGGCCTCGTCGACGGCATGCTCGGCAAGGCGTCCGCGATCAGCTGGCCAGCCCTGCCTCCCCTGCCCGGTGACGGCACCGCACCGGTTGCGGAAATGCGGAACGTCTCGACGCCGACCGGGCTCTCCGACATCTCGCTCGTCGTCCGGCCGGGCGAGATCGTCGGTCTCATCGGCCTGGTCGGCTCCGGCCGCACGGAAGTCGCCCGCGCCATGTTCGGAGCCGACGAGATCGCCGCCGGCGACTACTTCATCCAGGGAAGGCGCCAGAAGGGACTGACCGTGAGGGCCGCCGTCGCGCAAGGCGTCGCGCTGGTCCCGGAAGACCGCCGCAAGCAGGGCCTCGTGCTGACCCAGACGACGAGGCCCAACATCAGCCTGGCCACCCTGAAGGACATCAGTTTCCTCGGGCTGATCCGCGCCGGGCACGAGCGAAAGCGCGTGCGGGAGGCGATCGGCCATTTCGGCATCGTCCCCGACCGGATAGACGGCGAAGTCGCCTTCTATTCGGGCGGAAACCAGCAGAAGGTGCTTCTGTCGAAATGGGCCGTGGCACGGCCGAAGCTTCTGATCCTCGACGAACCGAGCCGCGGCGTCGATATCGGCGCGCGCCAGCGCATCCACGAATTCATCCTCGAAATGGCGTCCTCCGGCACGGGAGTCCTGCTGATCTCGTCGGAACTCGAGGAGGTCATCAATCTCTCGCACCGGGGATACCTGATGAGCGAGGGCCGCATCTTTGCGGAAGAGGATTGCAGGACGCTTTCGGTCGAAACGGCCCTCAAGCGGATTTTCCAGGTCCAGAACCGAAACAAGACACGTCAGGAGGTTGTGGTCCAATGACCGATGCCCGTACACTCCCCCCTTCGAAAGCGCCGGGCAGGCCGTTCAGCATACTCGCTTTCAGCCGCGAATACGGCGTGCTCGTCATCATCGCGGCCCTGCTGATCGGGCTGAGCTTCACCTCGGACAGCTTCCTGACGGCGCGCAACCTGCTGAACATCCTCAACCAGAGCGCTCCCCTGATGATCATCGCCTGCGCGCTGACGCTGGTCATCATCGGCGGCGGCTTCGACCTGTCCACGGGAGCGATCTTCGGGGTGGCGGCGGTATCGGCCGGCTGGATCGCCATCAATGTCGATCCCTATCTCGGCATCCTCGCGGGACCGCTCATCGGACTGGTTCTCGGGGCGGTGAACGGCCTGATCATCACCACCTTCAACGTCCACTCCTTCCTCGTCACCCTCGCCACCAGCCTCGTTTATCGCGGCATCGCGATCCTGATCACCGGCGGGGCGCTCATTCCCGTGCGGATCGAGCAATTCTCCTGGCTCGGCCGCTCCCGCATCGGCATGGTCAACGTGGCGGTGATCGTCCTGGTCGTCTTCATGCTCCTCATGATGCTGCTTCTCAACCGGACGACCTTCGGCCGCCGGGTGTTCGCCGTCGGCGGCAACGAAGAGGCCGCCATCCTGTCGGGCATCCGCACCAACCTGGTGAAGATCATCACCTTCACGCTGAGCGGCGCGGCGGCGGGCCTTGCAGGCGTGATCACCGTATCCCGCATCTCGATGGCGGAGCCGCAGGCCGGCGCGGGCCTGGAACTGGAGGCGATCGCCGCCGTCATTCTGGGCGGCACCGCGATCACCGGCGGGGCCGGCGCGATCTGGCGTTCGGTGGCCGGCGTGCTGCTGATGGCGCTTATCGGAAACGGTTTCAACATCCTCAACGTCAACCCCTTTTTCAAGAACCTGACGACCGGCGTGATCATCGTGATCGCCGTCGCACTCGCCGCATCCAACCGGCGACGCTGATTTTCGGGACCGGCCGGTCCAGGGCGTCAAGCCATCGGCGCGCCGCCGGCGCGGGGCGCCGATGACGAGCCCGGCGATTGCCACCGGTCCGCCAATACCTATGGAAAGGTCACCCATGACAATCAAGATAGTGCGCGTATCGACCGATGTCGGCGGAACATTCACCGACCTCGTCTATTTCGAAACCGATCCGGGCAGCAGCGTCCAGACCGTCCGGACCGAGAAATCCGACACCACGCCGCCGGATTTCGAAAAGGGCGTGCTGAACGTCCTCGACAAGGCCGGCGTCCGCATCGAAGACGTCGATTTCTTCGCGCATGGGACAACCGTGGTCATCAACGCGCTGACCGAACGCAAAGGCGCCAGGGTGGGTCTCATCACCACCCGGGGGTTCCGCGACGTGCTGGAGATCGGCCGCGGCAACCGCCCGGATTTCTTCAACCTCATGTACCGCAAGCCGACGCCGTTCGTGCCGCGCCATCTGCGCCGCGAACTGCCGGGCCGCATCGACTACCAGGGCAGCGAGAAGGAAGCGCTCGACCTTTCCACCCTCGACGCGATCCTGGCCGATTTCAGGGCCGAGGGCGTCGAGGCGGTGGCGATCTGCCTGCTGCATTCCTACGCCAATCCGGCACATGAGAAAGCAGTCCTCGAAGCCGTGCGTGCCCGCTGGCCGGAGGCTCCCACCGTCGCATCCCATCAGATCACGCGCGAATGGCGGGAATACGAGCGAACCAACACCGCCGTGCTGTCCGCCTATGTCCAGCCGAAGGCGGAGCGCTACCTCGAAAAGCTCGAAACCGGCCTGACGGAAAAGGGATATCGCGGCAATCTCTTCATCATGCAGTCGAACTGCGGCGTGGATTCGGTCGAGGCGACCAAGGCCGTTCCGATCACCATGGTCGAAAGCGGGCCTGCCTCGGGCTTCTGGGGCGCGGCCGAACTCGGGCGGATCATCGGCGAACCCAACGTTCTGGCGCTCGACATCGGCGGCACCACGGCCAAGTGCTCGCTGATCGAAAACGGGCAGGTCAAGATCAAGACCGATTACTGGATAGAGCGCAACCGCACCTCGGCCGGTTATCCGATCATGGTGCCCGTCGTCGACCTCGTGGAGATCGGCAACGGCGGCGGCTCGATCGCCTGGGTCGACGACTTCGGCAAGCTGCATGTCGGCCCGCAATCGGCCGGCGCCTCTCCCGGGCCCGCCGCCTACGGGCGGGGCGGCACGAACGCCACCACCACCGACGCCAACCTGGCGCTCGGCCGGATCAACCGCGACTATTTCTGCGGCGGTTCCGTCGTGGCCGATATCGAAGCCCTCGACACGGCGCTCGGCGAGCTTGCCGGAAAGCTCGGCGCCTCGCCGATCGACGTGGCGCGCGGCATCGTCCGCATCGCCAATTCGAACATGGTCAACGCGCTCAAGCTCGTCTCCGTAAACCGGGGTTACGATCCGCGCGATTTCACGCTGGTCGTCTTCGGCGGCGGCGGTCCGATGCATGGCGTGGCGCTGGGACAGGAACTCGGCGTGAAGAAGGTCGTCGTCCCGCGCGGCGCTCCGGTCTTTTCCGCCTGGGGCATGATGATGAGCGACCTGCGGCGCGACTATTTCGTGACGCGCCTGATGAATGAAGGCGATCATCAGGCCCTTGATACACTGCTCTCGGAGACCATGACGCTCGCCAGGACGGAATTCGGCCGCGAAGGCGTGAGCGAGGAACTGGTCACCATGCGGCCGCTGATCCGTTGCCGCTACCAGAACCAGGAATTCGCCGTGGAAGTCCCGGTTCCGGCAGGTCCGGTCGGACCGGAGGAAGCGGCCCGCATGGTCTCGGATTTCCACGAGATCTACGAGCGGGAATACACCTACCGCCTCGACGCCGGCGTGGAGATCATCGGGCTTCACCTGATCGCATCGAGCGAGGTCGGAAAGCTCGAACTGGTGCCCCTGCCGAAAACGGGCGCCCCGGTCGAGAACGCCATCAAGGGGCGTCGCATCGTCGACTATGCGACCGAGGGCGAACACGAGGCGACCATCTACGATGCGACGAGGCTGGAACCCGGCATGAGTTTCCGCGGGCCGGCCATCATCGAGGACCCCGGCACCACCATCGTCATCCATCCCGGCAACGACGTCCTCATAGACGACTTCGGCAACACGCATATCAACATTCGGGGCTGATCCATGACCGAGACAACGCACGAAGAATTCGATCCCGTCACCTTCGACATCATCCAGAACGCGTTGCAGGCGATCGCCGACGAGATGTTCGTGGCCCAGCGAAAGACGTCGATGAGCGCGATCATCTATGAAGTGCTCGATCTTTCGACGTCGGTGCTCGACCGCCACGGCCAGATCGCCGCCTCGGGAGCCGGCATTCCCGCCTTCATCGGCGTGCTCGACAAGGCGATCGCCGGCATTTTCAAGAAGTACAAGGCCGAGGATATCCGTCCGGGCGACGTCTTCGCCTCGAACGACCCCTATTTCGGCGGCGTCACGCACCTCAACGACATGGTGCTCGCCGCGCCGGTTTTCAGCGATGGCAGGCTGATCGCCTGGGTCGCCAACATCGCCCACTGGAACGATGTCGGCGGCAACGTGCCGGGCTCCATGTCCTCCGAGGCGACCGAGATCTTCCAGGAGGGCGTCCGGGTTCCCGCCGTCAAGCTGTTCGACGAAGGCAGGCCGAACCAGGCGGTATTCGACATCCTCTACGTCAACACGCGCCTGCCGGACTTCCTGCGCGGCGACCTCTGGGCCGGCATCGCGGGATTGCGGATCGGCGAGCGCCGCGTACTGGAGCTCGTGGCCAAATACGGCGCCGGAACCTTCGAGGCTGCGGTGGAGGATTTCATGAATTTCGGCGAACGCCGCGCCCGCACCGCGCTGAAGACCATTCCCCAGGGCACCTACAGCTTCGAGGAGGAGCAGGACAACGGAGCGATCCACAAGCTCACGCTGACGATCACCGGGGATGAGTTCATCGTCGACCTGACGAACAATCCCGCGCAGAAGGGCTCTTCCAACTCCAGCCGCGAGGGGACCGAGATCGCCGTCCAGCTGGCCTTCAAGTCGTTCACCGACCCGGAGGCCCCCGGCAATGGCGGCTTCTTCCGGCCCCTCAAGGTGATCACCCGGCCGGGCACGATCTTCCACGTCCAGGAACCCGGCGCGCTCGGATATTATTCCGAGGTCGAGATCCGCCTGTTCGACATGCTGCTCCGGGCGCTTGCCGCGCATTTTCCGGGCGTCGTGCCGGCCGGCAATTTTGCGTCCATCTGCGGCACGGTCGTCGGCGGCCCACATCCGGTGACCGCTCGGCATTACACGATCGTCGAGCCCCAGGTCGGCGGCTGGGGCGCTTGGGAAGGCAGCGACGGCAACAGCGGCCAGTTCTCGGGCTTTCACGGCGAAACCTTCAATTGCCCCGCCGAGGTCGCGGAAGCGCGCTACGGCCTGAGCGTCGATCAGGCGGCCCTCAATGCCGAGCCGGGAGGGGAAGGCCAGTGGCGCGGCGGCAAGGGCATCGACGTCCATTACCGGGTGCTGGCCGACAACAATTTCCTGTCTCTCGGCTATACACGCACGCGTATCCCGCCATGGGGCGTCGCCGGCGGTCTCGACGGTTCCACCAACTATGTCGAAGTGAAGCGGACGGACGGTTCCAGCCAGCGGTTCGCCTTCGCAACCAACGTGGTCGTGAACAAGGGCGATGTCATCCGCATCGTCACCGGCAACGGGGGAGGCTACGGCGAGCCCGCGAAACGGCCGCCCCGGGCCGTCGCGGAAGACATCAAGAACGGCTACCTGACGCCCGGGCGGGCGAAGGATATCTACGGCTTCACCAGCCCAGCCAAGCCCTGATACGGGCCTGGCACGATGAAGTGCGGGGGCGTCGGGCATGACCGGCGCCCCGTTTGCATGGAATTGCGAGCAGCTTGCCGGAACCACGCCGCGACCTGCCGACGGCGTCCGCCACATCCCCAGCCCTTCATGAAGGCATGTATCGGGGCGGGACGCGCGCCGCTCCAAATTAGGGCAGCGATCAAAGGCGCGTCGAACGGCCGGATTGCCCGCGGCCCGGCCGACCGTGGCCGAAACCTTGTCGGCATCATAGGTATCGAAGCCGGCGTTTCCGCTCCAGCGACCCTGCCCGGCCGCGAAATGATGCGGCATCAGCCCGTATAAGCTCGCCGTTTCAGGCGTCCTTCTCACCTGGAGAAGGCGCACAGCCACGCCATTTCCGGCTCTCAGGCGGTCGAAGGCCGCCCCGCATGCGGGCACGGTTTCCATCCGGATCGGAAAAATGATTAACAAATATAACTCGATTTGCCGCTGAAGCGCTTACAAAGCGACAATGAAATTAGGGCAATCATCTATCGGTGAAGATTTTCACCGGCGATCCCTGTAAGGGCAGCGATCGGAACAAAACGCCCGAATACCAGTTTAGCGAGGTGGAGGAGCAATAATGTGAGAAGTTTTGACAGGAGAGTCTTCCGCCCGCTCCGATTTGAAGGAGATGGCAGCGGGTATACCCTTATAGATTCCGTGGAAGATGCCATCGGATATGTGACCGACATATGGCCGGTCCGTATCGGCAAGGCGTACGAGGACGCGCTGCAGGCCTGTATCGATGGCATAAGCGACCGAATCTCACCCGAACAGGTGAGACAGATCCTATATGAGTCTGCCAGATCGGCAGGCCTTCATGTTGGCGACTGACTTCAAATCTGGTCTGGCATAGTCGGCGGCAACGTCGGCATCACGCAGCCCACTCGTCGAAATAAGCGGTCCGGTAGGCATTTTCGATGGCCCAACCGAACTGCCAGGCTTCCTTTTTCTGTTGCCAATGAATGGCTTGATCGGAAGCGCCTGGCATGGCCGCTATCCTTGAAAAGGGATTCTCCTCCCCGCCGGCTCCCCGGGCTCTCGCCTCCGCGCCACGCTCCTGCAGTTCAATGATGGCTTCGAAGCTCATCATGGCGGCGCCGTCTCCTGGCAGGCGTGGCTATTGTTGGCTGCTCCACGCTCAGGCGCATGCTCCAGCGGCGGCGACAATCACTCAACGCAGTCGATCATGCGGAAGTCTGGCCGGGGGTTGCCGAGGCTTTTCAACCAGACTTCCGACTGTTGCGATTTGGCGGTCTCAACAGTGCCCTAATATCTGGAATGCCGCCGAGATCCCGTCCATGCGGGAAGCGACGGCATTGGTCGAATTGCGCCACCGGCCCAGTAATCCCCTAACTTCTCCCGAATTCGTCAGTTAATCTGATGATGTCGTCTTCGCCGAGGTATGATCCGGTCTGGACCTCGATCATTTCGAGTGTGATCTTTCCGGGGTTTGCAAGGCGATGGACCTCGCCCTGGGGGAT